>NZ_JAVGJT010000002.1:0-155851 GCF_040948865.1 Pseudoxanthomonas sp. UTMC 1351
AGCTAGGGGCTCAGGGTCTTCAGCAAAGCATCATTGAAGCGCGCCGGATCTTCCACTTGCGGTGAATGGCCCAGGTCTTCGAACTCGATCAGAGTCGCATCTGGTATTGCTTTCGCGGCACGCTTGCCCAGCGCGGGATAGCCGCCAATGCGTTTGGCGACATCAGGCGGCGCTTTATCTTTACCGATGGCAGTGCGATCACGTTGACCAATGAAAAGCGTGGTGGGCACCTTCAGCTTTGGGAACTCATAAACCACCGGCTGATTCAACACCATGTCCGAGGCGAGTGCCTGGTTCCAGGCCACACGCTCTTTCCCTGGTCCGGCATACATGCCAGCCAGCATCTCCACCCAGCGATCATATTCCGGCTTCCATTGTCCGTTGTAGTACACAGCAAGCTGATAGCGCTTGATGGACGCGAAGTCGGTCTTCAGCTCGCCGGCATACCAGTCCTGAATATCCCGCCATGGCACGCCTTCGGCCTTCCAGTCCTCCAGGCCGATGGGATTGACCAGCGCCAGCTGCTCGACCGCGGCCGGGTATTGCAGCGCGTAGCGCGCGGCGAGCATGCCACCCATCGAATGGCCGATGATCACAGCACGGTCGATGCCCAGCGACTTCAATAGCGCCTGCGTGTTGGCCGCCAATTGGGCGAACGAGAACTGGTAGTGTTCCGGCTTCGTGGATTTGCAGAAGCCAATCTGGTCGGGCGCGATCACGCGGTAACCCGCGGCACGCAGTGCCTCGATAGCGGATTCCCACGTCGCCGCGCAGAAATTCTTGCCATGCAGCAGTACGACGGTCCGTCCGTTGGCCGTACCTTGAGGCTCGATGTCCAGATAAGCCATCGACAGCGATTGCCGCTGCGACTCGAAAGCGAAACGCTTCACTTCGTGCGGGTAATCGAAGCCCTCGAGTTGAGGGCCATAGGTTGGCCGCTGCGCGGCAGCGGCAGGCAACAACGTGCCTGCGGCGAGAAGTGTGATGAGGAGTCGGCGCATTTGGGATGAATCGATAGCGGGAGGACGTCAATGTTAGCGCGGGGAATGTCTACGTTCGGCAACCAGAGGCAGGAGCTTTTGACGCGGATCAACGCGGATCAACGCGGGAAGAAGCGGATCAAGCATTGAATGCTTTTTATCCGTGGTTATCTGCGTTAATCCGCGTCTAAAGCTCCGCCGGTCTTCCGGTCGCGACGCACCGGTGACGGCATGCCGTCGCCACTGCTACACAATCAGCATTCGATGACGTTCACCGCCAAACCGCCGCGGCTGGTTTCCTTGTACTTGTCCTGCATGTCGCGGCCGGTGTCGCGCATGGTCTTGATGACTTTGTCCAGGCTGACCTTGTGCTTACCGTCGCCACGCATGGCCATGCGGCTGGCGTTGATCGCTTTTACCGCGCCCATGGCGTTGCGTTCGATGCAGGGAATCTGCACCAGGCCGCCGATGGGATCGCAGGTCAGGCCGAGGTTGTGTTCCATGCCGATCTCGGCGGCGTTCTCGATCTGGCTGCTGGTGCCGCCCAAGGCTGCGACCAAGCCGCCCGCGGCCATCGAGCAGGCCACGCCGACTTCGCCCTGGCACCCGACCTCGGCACCGGAGATGGAGGCGTTCTCCTTGTAGAGAATGCCGATGGCCGCGGCGGTCAACAGGAAGTCGAACACGCGCGCTTCATTGGCGCCTGGAATGAAGCGGTCGAAGTAATGCAGCACCGCCGGAATGATGCCGGCCGCGCCGTTGGTCGGCGCGGTCACCACACGTCCACCGGCGGCGTTTTCTTCGTTCACCGCCAGCGCATATAGATTCACCCAGTCCAGCGTGGTCAGCGGGTCGCGCATCGCCGCCTCGGGCTTGCTGGACAGTTCGCGGTAAAGCGCGGGTGCCCGGCGCGATACATGCAGGCCGCCAGGTAGCGTGCCTTCCTGGAGGATGCCACGCGCCACACAGCTTTGCATGGCGTTCCATATTTCGCGCAGGCCGTTGCGGATTTCGTCTTCGCTGCGCCAGACCCTTTCGTTCTCGAACATCAACTGAGCGATGCTCATGCCGTTTTTCGCCGACTGCGCCAGCAGTTCGTCGCCGCTCTTGAAAGGAAACGGCAACGGTGTGCTATCGGCCACAATACGATCCACGGCCGCGTCGTCCTGGTTGACCACGAAGCCGCCGCCGACGGAATAGTAGTCGCGCGTAGCGATCGCCTGATCGTTGGCATCGAATGCAGTGAAGCGCATGCCGTTGGTGTGATAGGGCAGCTTCTGCCGTTTGTTCATCAGCAGGTCGCGCTTCTCGTCGAATACGACCGCATGCCGGCCTTGCAGATAGAGCCGCTTCTCACCGCGGATGCGCTCCAGCGCCGGCGGAATGATGTCTGGATCGATTTGATTGGGGTAGTGGCCCTCCAATCCCATCAGCACGGCCTTATCGGTGCCATGCCCGCGACCGGTCAGTGCCAGTGAACCGAACACTTCGGCGCGTATCCGCACCACGTCCTGCAGACGCCCGGGTTCGTCCAGCCAGCGCGCGACGAAACGCGCTGCAGCCCGCATGGGCCCGACGGTGTGGGAGGAACTCGGCCCGATGCCGATCTTGAAGAGGTCGAACGTGCTGACTGCCATGCGGCTATTCTATGCTGGCGGCGCGGAATCACCCTCCCGCGGCGCAACAGATTCCGCCGCCGAGACCTTGCCGTGCCTTTAATCCTGTACCAACGCGATGACTGCCATCTATGCGATCTGGCGCTGGAAGTGCTGGCGGCAGCGCGGGTGCCCGAGTTCGGCAGCGTATTCATCGACGAAGACGACGAGTTGGAGGAGCGCTATGGAATGCGGGTGCCGGTGCTGCGCAGGGAAGATACCAGCGCGGAACTGGATTGGCCGTTCGACCAAGAAAAATTACGCGCGTTTTTGTAGGAGCGCCATCCTCTTTGTAGGAGCGCCAGGACGGCGCTCCTACATAACGTTGGAGGCGTTATTTCACCGGCTTCAGGATCACCTTGGTGCTGACAGCGACTTCGTTGGGAATAGTCTCGGTGTCAGCCCAGTCGCCGCTGCCCACGCCAAAATCCAAACGCTTGACCGTGGCTTTGCCGTTGAGCACTGGCTGCGGGCCAGGCGTCCAGGTAAAGGTCAGCGTGACCGGCTTGGCGACCCCGCGCAGCGTCAGGGTTCCATCGGCCGCATATTGGTTTCCGCCCAGGGCGCGGAACTTGGTGGCGGTGTAGCGCGCCTGCGCGAACTTGGCCACGTCGAAGAAGTCGCTGGTTTTCAACGTATCGTCGCGGTCGTTGTTGCCCGTCTGGGCGCCAGCCAGTTGAATGGTGACGTCCAATTTCGATGCGGCCAGCTTGGCCGGGTCGAAGTCCAACGTTGTGTTGAAGCTGCCGAACTTACCGGTGAAGACTTCGCCTTGATAGTTGCTGGCAAAGATCAGCGTGGAGCCGGGCGCCTGCACATATTCGACGGCGAAGGCAGGGGCGGCGACCAGCAACAGCCCGGCGATGGCCAGGCGTGAGCGGTTAGACAGCATCATTGGATGATTCCTCGGGAACGGGGGACGAAGAAACGCGACGTCGCGGCAGCATCCGCTTCAGGGTGTCGTCGTTCTGGAACAGGTGGTGGTAGAACGCCGCACCGGCGTGCGCCAGTACCAATGCCACCAAAATCCAGAACATGGTGGTGTGCGCTGTTTCGGCCAACGCTTTCAGGCCGTCGTTTCGGCTGGCGATAGCGGGCAGGTTGAACAGCTTGAACCACTGCAAGGGATATCCTGCTGCAGAATTGAACAGCCAGCCGGACAGCGGCATGGCGAACAAGAGTAGGTATAAGCCGAAATGAGTGATAGAGGCGATACGGTGCTGCCAGGTGGGCGTTCCTACCACCGGCGCTGGCGCTCCCGCATACAGGCGCCACAGCAGCCGCAACGTGACCAGTGCAAGGATGGTCAGTCCGATCGATTTATGCAGCGCATAGATATTGATCTTACGGGGGCCATTCGGCAGGCCGGTCATTGTCAGCCCGAGATAGGCGATGACCAGGATCAACACGACGATGATCCAGTGAAATAACTGACTGACCGCGCCCCAACGTTCTGCGGTGTTCTTCAAACTCATCGTGCGGGTTCCGGTACAGGAGGAAGGGGAGGTTCGTCGATTTCAGCGGAGTTTTCCGCACCAGTGGCTTCCACACCGTCCTTGTTGGGGCGGCCGGTGCGGATGGCTTCGGCCTCGATGCGCAGTTCGACATCGTCGCCGATCACATTCTTCCATGCCGTAATCCCGAAATCGGCCCGACTGATCCGCGCCGTCGCCGAAAATCCAGCGGTGCGACGAAACGGCGGCATCGGGTGCCGTTTGACGGCATTGAGGGTCACATCCAACTTCACTTCCCGGGTTACGCCGCGCAAAGTCAGCAAACCATAAACAGAGGCGTGTTGGGTGTCGATGGGTTCGATGACGGTCGAAACGAACGTGGCCACTGGGAAATCATTCACATTCAGGAGATTGCTTTTGGCGACAGCCCGGTTCCAGTCTTCATCGCCCAGGTCCAACCGCGACAGCGGGACGGTGACGTCGAGGCGAGCGGTCGTCCAGTCGTCCGGGTCGAAGATCAGGGTGCCGCTACTGCCAGACACTGTCCCGATCGCACGTGAAAAACCGGCATGTTCCACCGCGAACATCACTCGTGTATGGACAGGATCCAGCTGATATTCGGCCGCAGCGGCGCGAGCAGGAACCGATGCCGCGAAGCACGGCAACGCCATGAATGCCAGGACGCAGGCGGAGCGGGAGCTGGCGATAAGGCGTTGGAGCATCATGGGCAGGGATTCTAGGCGTCCGCCTGGAAAGATACCCCGTTTGTAGATGCAACGGACCGTTGCGAACGCAGCCTGGGCATGCCAGACCTGCATCAGGTGGCAAGATCGCCGAAAGGGTTGAAGCAGGTGGGTTCACTAAACCCATGCCACGAAGCCAGCCGCGTAATTTCCCACATGGAAGTATTTTCTAGTGATGCCCGGCTCTACAAAGGCGTGGGTGAATTTCCTGTGGGAGCGGCGTAAGTCACGACAGGAACGTCACCATCGCGGCAAACCGGGACGACTCCCGCAATGATGCCAACGAGGTGCTATCAAACAGATGCCGTGCTATTAAACACGCGGCCAAGCGCCAAGGTCGTGAATTCAGGGGCGGTCAAGGCGCGTAGAGGAGTAAAAGGTGAGAACTGCCGGTGTCGGGGATGCGCGGAAAAAAAATGGACGGAGCCTTGATGCGTGGCTTCGGATTTCATTGTGGCTGGTTTGTCTATTCGCGGTGGATGCGAAAGCGGGGCTTCCAGAAACCCCGCAACTTCGGCAGCTGACGGTTGCTGATGGGCTGCCTTCCAACATCATTCACAAGATGGCCCAGGACCAGAACGGTTATCTATGGTTGGCCACCGCGGATGGTTTGGCGCGCTACGACGGTACCGGTTTTCGGATATGGCAATTGGGTGAAGGATTACGTGAGAACGGATTGACCTGGGTGGAAGTGGACGCCCAGAACCAGGTGTGGATAGGCACGGAAGGCGCAGGGGTAGCGCTGCTGGACCGGGAGCGTGAGCAGTTCCGCTATTTCGACAAGCAAAGCAACCCGGGACTCGACGACAACAACATCTTGAGCGTTTTACCCATGGATGACGGAACGGTCTGGATCGGCACGTGGGATGCCGGCCTACGCAGGATGGACCGCAGCGGGCGCATCACCCGTTTCGTGCCACAGCCGGACAACGTACGAAGCTTGCCGGGCAGAAGCGTGACCAGTCTGCTGCTTGGCCCGGACGGCAGCCTTTGGGTTGGCACCGATCAGGGCGCGGCACGCTGGACTGGTAGCGATTTCGAACGGCTGCCCAAAGCCGCGCACACGTCGATGTACGTATCCACGATGCGCTTTGATCACACCGGCAACCTGTGGATAGGCACCGAGTTGGGGATGAGTATCTATCGGCCCGATGGCAGTTGGTCGAAGGATCCGTGGGGCCTGCACCAACAGGTCTCGGTTCACGGATTGTTGTTGCAGGACAGCAGCGGCATTCATTGGCTGAGTACGTACGACGGCATGCGCCGCAGCAACGAAGACAAGACCATCAACGTGCCGCTGTACAGCAGTCTGACTCGCGGCCGCGTCAAACCGCAGTGGAGCGACGCACTGCAGGATGGCGAAGGCGGATTGTGGTTCGCCAGCGTAGATGCGGGTCTTTGGTATCTGCCGCCGACCTGGCGGCAATTCTCCGTGCTGGCCAAGACCGAAGGTGTTCCCGCATCGCTGGGCAACATCCAGGTATACGACATTGCTCCCTCGACCACCGGTGATATGTGGCTCGTCGGTACCTCGGGCATGTTGGATCGGTTGGATCCGGAAACGGGATTGGTCCGGCACGTGCTGGACGATGCAGGGGAAGGTACGGTGCTGTTTACGGTGGCCGAAGCCGCCGACGGGCGTGTGTGGATGGGGTATTCGGGCGGGTTGGTGCGCTACGATCCCCGTTCGGGCGCGGTGCGGCGCTGGAACGCGCAGTCTGAAACGGACGCCACGTCCGCCGACATCAATGCCATCGTGCAGGCGGCAGACGGGAATCTTTGGATCGGGCAAGACCTCCAGGGTTTGCAGGTGCGTAGCCCGGAAGGGCGGATCATCGAAAACATCGGCTTTGGCGAACGCGGCCTTGTCGCCGGCGATGTTTACAGTCAACTGGATCTGGGTCCGGATGGCCGCGTTTGGCTGGCCAGTCGGCATGGAATAGCGGCCTGGGACGCCGATGCCAGCCGATTCGTGCCGATATCTGGGTTGCCACAGGTGTCCGTGGGTGCGTTTGCGCACGACCAAAATGGCGTGCTGTGGCTGGCCCGGGTAGGCGCGCTGGAGGGCTATCGCCAACAGGCCGGCCGATACGAACGCATCGAGCGATTGGACGCAGCGGCGGGAATACCGCAGGTCATGCTCGCCGGACTGACGGTGGACCGCCGCGGCATCCTGTGGGCGGGCAGCACGCGCGGCCTGACCCGGGTGGACCCGGTGCAACGAGCGGTGCGGGCCTATGGCGTCCATGATGGCTTGCCGGGGCAGGAAATTTTGTCTGGTCCCGTGCAGCGACTGCAGGATGGCCGCCTGATCGTCAGCGCTTCGCATGGACTGGTGATTTTCGATCCGATCGCATTGCATCCGACGGATGAGGCACCCCCGCTGGTGGTGGACGCGATTACGGTGCGCCGCGCTTCCGAGCAAGTGGCGCTTCCACTAGGAGAACCGTTCCGGCTGCAATACGGCGATCGCGATCTGCAGGTTGTCGCCCGATTGATTTCGTACAGCAACGTGGCGGGGCATCGTTACCGGTTTCGCCTGTCGGATTTCGACGGCGACTGGGTGGAAGCCGACGCCAGTGGAACGCGTGTTTTCTCGCAGCTGCCGCCGGGAGACTACCAATTGGAAGTCGCCGGCAAGAATGCCGATAACGTCTGGTCGCACACGCACACCATCGCCTTCACGGTGGCACCGCCGTGGTGGCAGACGTGGTGGGCCATCACCGTCTGGGCGGTGCTGGCATTGGCACTGGTGGGCTGGGTAGCGCTGGCGTACCGGCGTTGGCTTCGCCGCCGCAGTGCTTGGCAATTGGCCATGCACAAACACGAGCTTGCCGAGCAGGCATCCGAAGCCAAGACACGGTTCCTGGCGACGCTGGGCCACGAAGTGCGCACGCCGATGACCGGAGTACTGGGCATGAGCGAGCTGCTACTGGCGACACCATTGAACGAACAACAACAGCGCTATACGACGGCCATCCAGCGCGCAGGTACCCACCTGGTGCGTTTGGTCAACGATGCACTGGATCTGGCGCGCATTGAGGCCGGCAAGCTGGAGCTGCAGGAAACGGACTTCGATCTGCACGTGCTGATAAACGACATCGCGGCGCTGATGGCACCGGTTGCGGAAAAGCGTGGCTTGTCGTTTTCCAATGAGATCGCCCCCGGTGTGCCGCGCATGGTCCGCAGTGATCCACTGCGATTGCGCCAGATACTGCTCAATCTGATCGGCAATGCCATCAAGTTCACCGATCAGGGCCACGTCGCCTTGCGCGCGGCATCGCTGTCGCCAGAAAGCTTGCGCCTGGAAATCAGCGACACGGGGCCAGGCATCAATGCCGAGCAGCAGGCGCGCTTGTTCCAGCGATTCGAGCAGGCGGAAGGCGCACGTACCGCCGCGCGTTACGGCGGCAGCGGCCTGGGCCTGGCGATCTGCCAGGAGCTGGCGGCGGCCATGGGCGGGCGCATCGGCGTGGAGAGTTCCCCCGGTTCCGGCGCTTGCTTCATTGTCGATCTGCCGATGCCACGATCGCTTGCTGTCGAAGGCAGCGATACACCCGCTAAGAAGCCACGGACTATCGCGCGCTATCGCGCCTTGAAGATCCTGCTGGTGGAGGACGACCTGACCGTGGCGGAGGTGGTGGCCGGGCTGCTGCGCGGACGCGGCCATCACGTCACCCATGCAGTCCATGGACTGGCGGCGTTGGGCGAAGTATCCGACGGAGAGTTCGACATTGCGCTGCTGGACCTGGATTTGCCGGGGCTCGACGGGCTGGCTTTGGCGCAGCAGTTGCGAATGGGTGGATTTGCCGCACCGTTGATCGCAATTACTGCGCGGGCGGATGCCGAAGCGGAAAGCCAAGCGCAAGCGGCGGGCTTCGACGACTTTTTACGCAAGCCGGTGACGGGCGACGTGCTGGCTGAAGCGATCGAGCAGGCATTGCGAAAAGCTGTTGGGGGCGATACGGGTACCGATGGCTGATAACGATGCGACGATGCCGGTAGCGCGCGCTGTGCGCACGAATGAGGTCGCGTTCGACTCACGTGCGCATGACGCACGCTACGTTCAATAATCCCAGTCCAGCTGCCGCGCAGGTCGAAGTCCACGGTTGATCTCTGAGTTGGGAGGGGCGCAGTCTTCCCAGCTCAGCTTGTGCGTCGCCTCATCTGGCACTGAATTCGTGCACGGCATCCACCAGCACAGCGACGTGCTCGGGGTTCATGTCCGGTGACATGCCGTGTCCCAGGTTGAAGATGTGGCCTTCGCGGCTGCCGCCGGCACCCGCGGCGTAGCTGTCCAGCGTCTGTCGGACCTGGCTACGGATTGCCTCGGGTGAGCCATACAGCACAGCGGGATCCAGGTTGCCTTGCAAAGCGACGTGGCCACCGGTGCGGCGGCGCGCTTCGGACAGTTCCACCAGCCAGTCCACGCCGACGCCTTCTGCGCCGCTCTCGGCCAGCGCTTCCAGGTGTACCGCGTTGCCTTTGCCGAACAGGATCAGCGGCGTCCGTTCCGCGCCTTCGCCGCGTTGCAGTTCCCGCGCGATGCGGGTGAGGTAAGGCAGCGAAAATTCACGGTACATCGCCGGCGACAACACGCCACCCCAGGTATCGAATACCTGCAATGCCTGCACGCCCGCCACCCGCTGCGCGGACAAATAGGCGATGACAGCATCGGTGTTGACCGACAACAGCGCGTGCAACGCGGCGGGCTCGTTCAACGCCATCGCCTTGATGCGCGCGAAGTCCTTGCTGCCGCCGCCTTCCACCATGTAGCACGCCAGTGTCCAGGGACTGCCGGAAAAACCAATCAACGGCACCTTGCCGTCCAGTTCGTGCCGGATCAGGCGTACGGCATCCATCACGTAGCGCAGTTCGGTTTCCATATCCGGCACGGCCAGCTTTGCGGCATCGGCGGCGCTGCGCACCGTATGGCGAAATTTCGGGCCTTCGCCATCGACGAAGTAAAGCTCCAGGCCCATCGCATCGGGAATGGTCAGGATGTCGGAAAACAGGATGGCCGCATCCAGGTCGAAACGGCGCAGCGGTTGCAGGGTGACTTCGCAGGCGATATCCGGGTTTTTTGCCATGCCCAGGAAGCTGCCGGCTTGCGCGCGCGTGGCGCGATATTCGGGCAAATAGCGGCCGGCCTGGCGCATAAGCCATACAGGCGTGCGGTCCACGGGTTCGCGCTTGAGCGCGCGCAGCAGGCGGTCGTTGCGGAGGGGGGTGGACACGTGCGGATTTCCTTAGGATGGTAAAGCCGGCGGTGGTGCTGCCTGCAAAGGGTTAAGGGTCAATAAGAAGAGCGAACGCCACGGCTTTATTGGCAGGCGGCGGAGCCGCCGACTTCACCTTTGGCAGCGTGCGGAGCACGCGACATCACGTCTTCGGCGCCTCGGCGCCACGAACGAAAGTCACCTGAAAGCCGCGCTTCAAGTGGCTGTCCCGGGCTTTTTCGAAGGCGGCAGTGGCCTCGTCCTGCAGCAGGTACTGCTCCCGCTTGAGTTGCGCACGACCGCCGATCTGGCCGGTTTCGCGCAGCAGTTCCCAGCCGCCGAACAGATCGGGCTGCAGGGTCAGTTGGACGTAGCGGGGCGCTTCGCCCGCGTTGGGGCGTTGCTGTAGGAAGACGCGCATGGGCCCATTTTAGCCGGAGAGCACTGCCAAAACGCGGGCTTCGTCCACATCGGGCACCACTTCGGCGTGGCCGACGCCCCGCCAAAGCACCAGCCGCAGCCTTCCCGCCAGGTTTTTCTTGTCCAGACGCATGCGGGCAAGCAGTTGTTGCGGAGCGAGCCCTGGCGGAATCTCGGTAGGTAGTTCAAATGCCTGCAGCAGCGCTGCAATCCGGTTGGTGTCCTGGGCGCTGGCAATGCCCAAATCCGCCGATAGCCGCGCCGCCAGCACCAAGCCTACCGCGACCGCCTCGCCATGGTTGAGGTTGTCGTTGCCGGTACCGCCGTAGCCCTGTTCGGTCTCGATGGCATGACCGAAGGTATGACCCAGGTTGAGCAGCGCGCGCTCGCCGCGTTCCAGTGGATCGCGTTCGACGATCTCCGCCTTGTGCTCGCAGCTGCGGGCAATGGCTTCCGCCAGCGCCGCTGGCTCGCCGGCCAGCAGGGCCTGGCGTTGTGCGGTCAGCCAGTCGAAGAACGCCGCATCGCGAATGGCCCCGTACTTGATCACTTCCGCCAGCCCCGCGCGCAGTTCGCGCGGCGGCAGCGTACGCAGTGTGTCGGTGTCGGCGAAGACCGCGCGCGGTGGGTGGAAAGCGCCCACCAGGTTTTTTCCTTGGGGGATGTCCACCGCGGTCTTGCCGCCGACCGACGAATCCACCATCGACAACAAGGTGGTCGGCAGTTGCACGCAGTCCACGCCGCGCATCCAGCATGCGGCGGCGAATCCTGCCAGATCGCCGACCACACCACCGCCCAGCGCGAAGATGCAGGCATCACGGGTGGCGCCCAGGGTCGCCAGCGCATCGATGGCGGCACCGAAATTGGCCAGGGTCTTGGATTGTTCGCCGGCAGGAAGCACGTAGGTGCCGATACGCAGGTCCGGCCGTGCGGCGTGCAGCGACTCGCGCACCGCCGCGGCGTAGCGTGGCGCCACAATCGAGTCACTGACCAGCAGCACGTGCCGGCCGCGTACTTGGGCAGCAAGCGCTGCGCCATCGTTCAGCAAGCCCGGGCCGATGGTGATGGTGTAAGGGTGCTGACCGCCGACATTGACGGTACGGGGGGAAGCGGTCATTCGGAGTTCTCGGTGCGTTGCCAGCGGCTGGCCAGCAGCCGGATCAGCCGTGCGGTGGCTTCCGGCGGCATCAGATGATCGGTGTCCAAGGCCACGTCGGCAACCTCGGCATAAAACGGTTCGCGCGCGATGGCCATGTCCCGCAGCACCTGCTCGCGGTCGGGCCGCTGCAGCAGCGGCCGGTTAGCGCAGCGGCCCAGCCGCCGGAGCTGGGCTTCCACGCTGACCCGCAGATAGACCACGAATCCGCTCTGCCGTATCAATTGGCGGTTGTCGGCGTCCAAAACCGCGCCGCCGCCAGTGGATATCAGTTGCCTGTGGCCAGTCAGAAGTTCGCGCAGCACGGCGCGCTCATGATCACGAAAGCCGGCCTCGCCTACGTGTTCGAAGATGGCGGGTATGGTGGCGCCAGCGTGTTCCGTGATGGCGTGGTCCACGTCCACGAATGTCAGGCCGAAGCGTTCAGCCACGCGCTTGCCGACGGACGTTTTGCCGGCACCCGTCGGGCCGACCAGAATGAGATTGGAGGCGGGATTCATCGACATGGATGCTAGCACTCCCATAGCGACCGCTTAACAGCAGGGGGCCTACGGTGGGCGTCCCGGCGGAGCCCCGCCCTGTAGCGAAAGGATGTGCCATGTCAGTCGCCAAGATCATCGAAGTGAACGCCTCCTCCAAGGTCAGCGTGGAAGACGCGGTGAAAACGGGTTTGAAGAAGACGGCCGAGTCCGTCAAGGGCATCAAGGGCGCGTGGGTCAACGAGGTGAAAGTGGTGACCGATGACGGCGGCAATATCACCGAGTGGCGGGTGAATATGCGCATCAGTTTTGTCGTGCAGTAGCCACAATCTTCTGTACGACGCTAGAACCTGAAAGGAACTGTAGCGTCCATAGAACCGTGTAGGAGCGCCGTCCCGGCGCGAGCTCTTTCCGTCAGATCGCGGTTAAAGCGAAGAGCTCGCGCCGGGACGGCGCTCCTACAAAAACCGGATGCGCGCTCCTATGGCTCCACCGGCCTGCGCTGCGCGTCCAGGTCGACGGTGCGCTGGGCGATGGCCGGCAGCGTGCGCAGCGCCTGTCGGCTGACCCGTTCGAACAACTGCACGAAGCGGTCTATCTGCGGGCGCGTCATGGAGGCTTTCGACGGATCGGCATGTTGCAGTGCTTGCTCCTGCTGCCATCGCCAATCCGGCACCACTTCGAAACCCGGCCCTCGCAGGAACCATAACGTCTCCAGCCGCTGCCATAGCGCCGGGTAGGCGCGTTCCAGCGCCTGATTGCACCAGCGCCGCCAACGGCCGTCTGGGTCCTCGTCGTGCTCCAGGGCATTGATCGGTTGGTCCAGCGCAGCAGCGGATTCGGCAGGGGTCTTCAGGCACCAGCCTTCGAAGATCACCAGGTCGACGCGGCCTTCGACGCGGGGCCATTGCGCTTCCGGTAAGCGGTCGTCGCTCAGTTTGTCGAAGCGAGGCAGCGCTACCGCACGCGCATCGCGCAAAGCATCCAAGGTGTGGCAGGCCAATGCCGTGTCGTGTGTGCCTGGTGGTCCCCGCATTGCCAGCAAAGGATGGACCTCTTGCGCCAGGGTTTGCCGCTGCACCTGGGTCAGATAGAAGTCATCCAATGAAAGGACCGCCACCCGTAGGTTTCTCGCGTGAGCTGTCGCGGCCACCTGCGAGGCCAGTGTGGATTTGCCGCTGCCCTGCAAACCAGCCAGGGCAAAAACGGCTGGGCGAGTGTCGCTGGCCAACGCCGCAGTCAACGCTTGGTCAACGAATGCGGCATCGAAGCCCGGTGGCGGTAGCTGCGGGGGAGACATCGGGAGACAATAACGCATGCCGCCGTGTCCCACGACGGCTTTGCCAGCGAGGCCCCATGAGCGACCTGTATACCGAAGCGCTGTCGACTTTCGCCACTCTCTTCAACGAAGCCAGCGCAAGTAGCGAGATCGAACCCAATGCCATGGCCTTGGCGACCGCCACGCCGGACGGCCGTCCGGCGGTGCGCACGGTGCTGCTGAAATCCTTCGATGAGCAGGGATTCGTTTTCTACACCCACCTGCACAGCCGCAAGGGTTACGAACTGGAAACCAACCCGCGCGCGGCGCTGTTGTTCCTCTGGCGCAGTCTGCGCGAGGCCGGCATCCAGGTGCGCGTTGAGGGCACCGTGGAGCAGGTCGAAGATCATGAAGCGGATCTCTACTTCGCCTCACGCCCGCGTCTGAGCCAGATTGGCGCATGGGCATCCGCGCAATCCGAAACGTTGGGTTCCCGGCAGGAGTTCGAAGACCGTATCGCTCAAGTGGTGGCCGAATTCGAAGGCCGCGACGTACCACGCCCGCAGGGTTGGAGCGGCTACCGCGTCGTTCCGGAGGCCATCGAGTTCTGGTACGGCGCGCAGTTCCGGCTGCACGAGCGCTGGCGCTACGAGCGCGATGGCATGGGCCAATGGGCCAAGCGGATGCTGTATCCATGACGGCCGACTGGAACATACGTCGGGGCACGGCGAGCGATGCGGCACAGTGGGCGCCACTGCGCCAAGCGTTATGGCCGGACGAAGCTGCGGAGCAGCTTGCTGATGAGATCGAAGAGATGCTGTCCGGCGGGACCGTCGGCTTTCTGGCCTTCGATAAACAACACGTTGCCATTGCGTTCGCGGAAGCTACGCTACGCCACGACTACGTCAACGGCACCGAAAGCTCTCCAGTAGGATTCCTGGAAGGCTGGTATGTCGCTCCGCAATGGCGTGGTAAAGGTGTGGGCCGTGCATTGGTCATGACCGTAGAGGAATGGGCACGCGATCAAGGCTGTCGCGAGTTCGCATCGGATGCGCTGCTCGACAACACCGCCAGCTTGGCCGCGCATGTGGCGTGTGGATTCGAGGAAACCGAACGCGTGGTGTATTTCCGCAAGTGGCTGGATACCTGATGGGCCCGCAGCGCATCGTCTGCCTGACCGAGGAGCCGACCGAAACGCTGTACGCATTGGGTGAGCAGCACCGCATCGTCGGCATCAGCGGGTTTACCGTGCGTCCATCGGAAGCGCGCAGGGAGAAGCCGAAAGTCAGCGCGTTCACTAGCGCGAAGATCGGCGAAATAATGAAGCTTGAGCCTGATCTGGCGATCGGCTTCTCCGACATCCAGTCGGAGATCGCGGCCGAGCTGATCAAGCAGGGTGTGGAAGTCTGGATAGCCAACCACCGCAGCGTCGCCGGCATCCTGGATTACATTCGCCGCCTGGGGGCATTGGTCGGCGCGCACGAAAGGGCGAACGCCTATGCTGATGAGCTTGAGCGCGGACTGGATGACCTAATGCAGCAGTCGGCGCGATTGCCGCGCCGGCCGAAGATCTATTTCGAAGAATGGGATGACCCGCCGATCACCGGCATTCGCTGGGTCGCCGAACTGATCCGCATCGCAGGCGGGGACGATATCTTCCCGGAGTTGGCCGTCGAATCGCTGGCCAAGCACCGGATCCTTGCCGATGGCAATGAAGTGGTGCGGCGAGCGCCGGATATCATCCTGGGTTCGTGGTGCGGCAAACGCTTTCGTCCTGAAAAGGTCTCCGCCCGGCCGGGTTGGGACGCGATTCCAGCGGTGCGCGATGGCGAACTGCACGAGATCAAATCGCCGTTGATCCTGCAGCCGGGCCCCGCGGCGCTGACCGATGGTGTGCGGGCCATTGCCAATATCGTGCAGGCGTGGGCTACACGCGAACTGTAGGAGCGGCCTCCTCCGGTAGGAGCGTCGTCTCGGCGTGAGCTCTTCGCCTTTATCGCGACCTGACAGAAAGAGCTCGCGCCGGGACGGCGCTCCTACAATTTTCGTTTGCCTTTAAAAATTCCGTTGGAACTGCAGAGTGTCTTTCCTGCCACCTGCCGCGATGGTGACATCAAAGCGATAGGTATTCCGCTGCGAAACGCGAACGGTGCCGATATGGTCGGTGTAGTCGCCGGTATCGATGGTACGCAACACGATCGGTTGACGGGCGCCGGAAATGTCGGATACCTGTCCGGTTACTTCGCCATCGGTGTCGACCTCTTCGCCATTCTTGAGTTGGCGCAACGCAATCACCACCAATGCGGTGCCGGTGTCCCGTTCCACGCCGTACTGCTTGGCCATTTCCTCGCTCAGCGACATCGTGGGCAGGGCGTTGTAGCGCACGCGCAGATCGCCGAAGTCGTTGTGCGCTGGAGCGGCCGGCACGAAATTTGCGGCACGTGGCGCTTCGGTGTTGGAGCAGGCGGCGAGCGACCAGGCCGACAGTATAAGGAAGGCAGCGTTGCGGAAGAGCAGGGAACGGGGAACGGTGAACAGGGAATGACGGCGTACTGGGGCTGTTATTTTCATGCTCGGTCCGATTTTTTTTGATTCATCTGTTCGCAGGCGTGGATCGCATGCGTCTATGTCTTGCATCGTAGTGTCTGAAAACGCTCAATCATTGGCTGCCGATAGTTCACGGCCGCGTTCCGTTGCTGCATGTATCGCTTTTCCCACCAGGGCTTCGAAACCGCCGGCCTGGAAGGTTTCGATGGCGGCTTGGGTAGTGCCGTTGGGTGAAGTGACCCGGCGGCGCAGTTCCGTGGGGGCGGCGTCCGATTCGGTCAGCATGCGCGCCGCACCTAATAGCGTTTGCAGCACCAGGGTGCGTGCGGCTTCGTCCGGCAAGCCTTCTTCCTTGGCCGCGGCTTCCATCGCTTCGGCCAGCAGGAACACGTAGGCGGGGCCGCTGCCAGAAACGGCGGTGACCGTATCCATCATTGCCTCATCCTCGATCCATACGGTTTTACCCGCGCTCGACAGCAAACCTTCGGCGCGCGCGCGGCCGGCGGCGTCCACCTGCGCATTGGCGAATAGACCGGTGACGCCCGCACCCAGCAAGGCAGGCGTGTTGGGCATGCAACGGACCACCGGCAGTTCGCCACCCAGCCATGTCTGCAGTTGCGCGACCGTAATGCCGGCAGCGATCGATACGATCACCGGATGCTGCGCCAGGGCTCGCGTCGACAGCGATTGGCAGACATCGCGCATGACCTGGGGTTTCACCGCGAACAGCCACATGTCGGCGCCATGGACGGCTTCGCTGGTGTCCGCAAAAACCTGTACGCCGAATTCGGCGGCCAAGGAGGCGCGCAACGCTTCCACCGGTTCGGCCACGCGGATCTTTGCGGCGTTCGCGCCACCGGCCACCAATCCGCCGATCAGGCTGCGCGCCATATTGCCGCCGCCGATGAAAGCGATGGGATGGGAAAGCAGGAGGCGGGAAGCGGAAGTCGTGGTCATGTCGTTCTTCGCTATGCAGTAGGAGAGGGTTTTGGAGCGCGTGCGCCAAACAGCGCCGTGCCGATGCGGACCATGGTGGCGCCCTCGGCAATGGCCAGCGGGAAATCGCCGCTCATGCCCATCGACAAGGTGTCGATCTGCGGATGATGCGCCGCCAGTTCGTCGAAAAGCGTCTTCATTCGCCTGAAGGCAGTCCGCTGCTGGCCGGGATCGGCATGAGGCGCCGGAATGGCCATCAGGCCACGCAGTGACAGCCTGGGTTCGGCAGCGATTGCCGCTGCCAGGGCGGATATTTCTTCCGGGCGGCAACCGTGTTTGCTGGCTTCATCGTCGATATTCACCTGAATCAGCACGTTCAGGGGCGGGCAGTCGGCGGCACGATATCTCGACAAGGCCACAACCAATTTGTGACGGTCTACCGTTTGTATCCAGTCGAACACCTCCGCGGCGCTCTCCGCCTTGTTCGATTGCAGGTGTCCAATCAAGTGCCATTCCAGGTTGAGCGCAGCCAGTGCCCGCGCCTTGATTTGGGCTTCCTGCACGTAGTTTTCAC
Source organism: Pseudoxanthomonas sp. UTMC 1351 (assembly GCF_040948865.1). Taxonomy (NCBI): domain Bacteria; kingdom Pseudomonadati; phylum Pseudomonadota; class Gammaproteobacteria; order Lysobacterales; family Lysobacteraceae; genus Pseudoxanthomonas; species Pseudoxanthomonas sp. UTMC 1351. The sequence continues at coordinate 17,422 of NZ_JAVGJT010000002.1, forward strand.
CGAAAGCACATTGGCCCACGGCCGCCAAAGCGGCCACCGCTTCGGCCGGTTGCGTCTTGGAGACAGCCAGCAAACGCGGCACTGGCCGATTGGCTGATTTGGCCGTGTTATCAAGACTCTGCAGGGTCTCGCTCAGGGCGTCGGCGAGCATAGGGGTTTAACCGTTGGATATCGTGGCAACAGCGCTATACTGCCTGCCGGGGTTGTATCGTTCCAGTCGCAGCATTTCGGGGAAGCAGCGTTATGGATATCGCCGAGCTCTTGGCGTTTTCGGTTAAGAACAAAGCATCGGACTTGCACTTGTCGGCGGGTCTGCCGCCGATGATTCGCGTGGATGGCGACGTCCGGCGCATCAATATTCCCGCACTGGATCACAAGCAAGTACACGCGCTGGTGTACGACATCATGTCGGACAAGCAGCGGCGCGATTTTGAAGAATTCCTGGAAGTCGACTTTTCGTTCGAGATTCCCAGCCTGGCGCGTTTCCGCGTCAACGCCTTCAATCAGAACCGCGGCGCGGGTGCGGTATTTCGCACCATTCCTTCGGAAGTGCTGACGCTGGAAGACCTGGCGTGTCCGCCGTTGTTCCGGCAGTTGATCGAGCAGCCGCAGGGATTGATCCTGGTCACCGGTCCGACCGGTTCCGGCAAGTCGACCACGTTGGCGGCGATGGTCGACCACATCAACAAGAACGAATACGGGCACATCCTCAGCGTCGAGGATCCCATCGAATTCGTGCACACCTCGCAGAAGTGCCTGATCAACCAGCGCGAAGTGCATCGCGATACGCACGGCTTCAACGAGGCATTGCGCTCGGCATTGCGTGAAGACCCGGACTACATCCTGGTCGGCGAGTTGCGCGACCTGGAAACCATCCGCCTGGCGCTGACCGCCGCGGAAACCGGCCACCTGGTGTTCGCCACCCTGCACACCAGCTCGGCGGCCAAGACCATCGACCGCATCATCGACGTGTTCCCTGCCGGCGAAAAGCCGATGGTCCGTTCGATGCTGTCCGAATCCTTGCGCGCGGTGATCTCACAAGCGCTGCTGAAAAAGGTCGGCGGCGGCCGTACCGCGGCATGGGAAATCATGGTGGGCACCCCCGCCATCCGCAACCTGATCCGCGAAGACAAGGTGGCGCAGATGTATTCGGCCATCCAGACCGGCCAGCAAACCGGCATGATGACCCTCGACCAGCACCTGCAGGACCTGGTGAAGCGCAGCCTGGTCACCCGCCAGCAGGCCAAGGAATACGCCAAGGACAAGCGGTTGTTTGAATAAAGAGGCCAGAGGCCAGAGGTCAGAGACGCGGGACAGCCAACGCGCTATCCCTCGGCTTTTCCCCGGCCCCTGACCTCTGGTCCCCGACCTCTGGAGCACACCATGAGCACCATCGATTTCACCTCCTTCCTCAAGCTGATGGCGCACCAGAAGGCCTCGGACCTGTTCATCACGTCCGGCATGCCGCCATCCATCAAGGTGCACGGCAAGATTTCGCCCATCACGCAGACGCCGCTGACCAGTCAGCAGAGCCGCGACCTGGTGCTGAACGTGATGACGCCGGCGCAGCGCGAGGAGTTCGAAAAGACCCACGAGTGCAACTTCGCCATCGGCGTGGCTGGCGTGGGCCGCTTCCGTGTCAGCTGCTTCTACCAGCGCAACCAGGTGGGCATGGTGCTGCGCCGTATCGAGACGCGCATTCCTACCGTTGAAGAGCTGAACCTGCCGGCGGTCATCAAGACGCTGGCCATGACCAAGCGCGGCATCATCATCTTCGTGGGCGCAACGGGTACCGGCAAGTCGACGTCGCTTGCAGCGATGATCGGCTATCGCAACCAGAATTCCACCGGTCACATCATCACCATCGAAGACCCGATCGAGTTCGTGCACAAGCATGAAGGCTGCATCATCACGCAGCGCGAGGTCGGCATTGACACCGACAGCTGGGATGCTGCGCTGAAGAACACCCTGCGCCAGGCGCCGGACGTGATCATGATCGGCGAGGTGCGTACCCGCGAAGGCATGGACCACGCCATCGCGTTCGCCGAAACCGGCCATTTGGTGCTGTGCACGCTGCACGCCAACAACGCCAACCAAGCAATGGACCGCATCATCAACTTCTTCCCGGAAGATCGGCGCCAGCAATTGCTGATGGACTTGTCCTTGAACATCAAGGGCGTGGTGGCGCAGCAGTTGATTCCGACCCCGGACGGCAAGGGCCGCCGCGTAGCGATGGAAATCATGCTGGGCACACCGCTGATCCAGGACTACATCCGTGACGGCGAGATCCACAAGCTGAAGGAAGTGATGAAGGAGTCCACCAACCTGGGCATGAAGACCTTCGATCAGAGCCTGTTCGAGCTGTATCAAGCCGGCGAGATCAGCTACGAAGACGCACTGCGCCACGCCGACTCGCAGAACGAAGTGCGCCTGCGCATCAAGCTGGCCCAGGGCGGCGACGCCCGCACCCTGGCGCAGGGCCTGGATGGCGTGGAAGTGGCCGAAGTGCGCTGAAGCAGCGGCTGCGCAGGTTCCGTTCTACCAAAACCCACCAGCGTCTAAGCGCACTTGTAGGAGCGACGTGAGTCGCGATGAAGCCTTCCGAGGAAAGCCCCATCGCGACTCACGTCGCTCCTACACATCCAGCGGCTTTCGGCACCTGCGATACCATTCGCGCCATGGATGCACCCGTACGCGATTCGATACATGAACCCGCTGCGCAACTGCGTGCTTGGTTGGCGGCGTTCGAGCGAGTGTTCGTACTGACCGGTGCAGGGTGCAGTACGGCTTCCGGGATTCCGGATTACCGGGACACGAGTGGCGAATGGAAGCGGCCGCCGCCGGTGACTTATCAGGCATTCGTCGGCGATCCAGCCATGCGCGCCCGCTATTGGGCCCGCAGCCTGGCGGGCTGGCCGCGCGTCGCGGAGGCAACGCCCAACGCGGCGCATATGGCTTTGGCGCAGTGGAAAGCAGCAGGGCGGCTTTCCATGTTGGTGACGCAGAATGTCGATGGTTTGCATCAGCGCGCTGGCAGCGATGCCGTCATCGATCTGCATGGGCGATTGGATGAAGTCGTGTGTCTGGCTTGCTCCGCAAGGCAGTCGCGGGACGATCTGCAACGACAGTTGCAGGATGCCAATCCCGAGTGGGCCGGAATGGAAGCGACGAGTGCGCCGGATGGCGATGCCGATTTGGAAGGCTATGACTTCAGCCGTTTCCGAGTTCCGGATTGCCGCCTATGCGGCGGACTACTGAAACCGGACGTGGTGTTCTTCGGTGAGAACGTGCCGCGGATTCGCTATGAAACGGCGCGCGCGGCGCTGGAGAATTCCGACGCGGTGCTGGTGGTGGGCTCATCACTGATGGTCTATTCCGGTTTCCGCTTCGTACGCTTGGCGCATGAAACCGGCAAACCGATAGCGCTGCTGAATCGCGGACATACCCGCGCCGATGCCATGGCTGATCTGAAGCTGGATGCCGATTGCGTGGAGACACTGCCGCGCGCGTTGATCGTCCAGGAAGCGCTGGATATTCCGATAGCCGCCAACAACCCGTAGGAGCGGCGTCTCGCCGCGAGCTCTTGCCTTCGTAGCCGTAATTATCGCGGTGGAGACATGAAGAGCTCGCGGCGGGGCGCCGCTCCTACATTGCGGTGAGGTAGCGTTTCAGCTTTCCAGTTGCTCCCGCAAACGGATCGCGTCGAACGGTGCATGCACTTTGGCGTCGTTGTCGAAGTAGCAATACAGGTCGCGCGATTTCCGCCGTGGTGGCGCCAGATCGCTGAACTTCTGCGCGTCGCCCGGTTCACTGCCGGAAGTCCACCGGCTGATGCGGTCGGCCCACCGGTCCAGCGCGGTCTCGGAGTAGCCGCTGACGTACAGCTCCTTGTCGCCATGCAGCCGCAGGTACATGAAATCCGCGGTGACGTCCTCTGCGTAGGGAAAGCGCCCCGCGCTATCCGCCACCACCAGTGCTATCCGATGCCGGCGGAGCAGCCGGATGAATGGTGTGTGGGCGAAGCTGGGGTGGCGGATTTCGACCGCGTGACGCAACGGAAGCGAGTCGCCCGTCGGCAAGGCCGTGCGTCCTTTCATGCGCGAGCGCTCACGGCGCCGGGCAAGCGCGAGGGCACTGTCGGTATCCCTGGGCAGCACATTGAAAAATGCTTCGAAGAGCGCCTCGTCGAACTGCAGACTGGGAGGAAATTGCCATAGCAGCGGTCCCAGCTTGGGGCCAAGTTGCAGTACGCCGGAGGCGAAGAAGTTCGCCAATGGTTTCTCTATTTCACGCAGGCGCAGCACATGCGTGATGTAGCGCGGGCCTTTCACGGAGAAGACGAAATCCTCCGGTGTCTCATCGTGCCAGCGCGCCCAGCTGGTGGGCGTTTGCAGGGAATAGAACGAGCCATTGATTTCGATGCTGGAAAAAGTGCGCGACGCGTATTCCAGTTCGCGCCGTTGCGCGAGATCGGCGGGATAGAAAACCCCTCGCCACGGCGTATAGCGCCAGCCCGAAATGCCGATTCGGATAGCCATTCCCGGAGTTTGAGGCGGGTGATGGCGAAGGCGGGTGAAGGCTGCTTTCCAGTGCCGAAGATCTGGATGTAGGAGCGCCGTTTCGGCGCGAGCTGTTCGCTTCTATCGCGATGGGACGGGAAGAGCTCGCGGCGGGACGCCGCTCCTACCGGTTTGGCCCGTTGCCGATGTCGACTCCCAAGGCGTTCCCCGCTGGGTGAGCGTCCGGTAGACCGGACAGCCCGGCTGATGCGCACCCGGCAGGTAGCCCAGGCTCATCAGGAATTCGCCGGTGATCTCGCCACCGGTAAAGCGGAATGTCTTTTTGAACAACTTGATCCACTCCGGCTTGTCCCGCGGGTGATGAGCGTCCAGCCATTGCGCGAATCCGCCATGGGAGGCGCGTAGGCCCTGGATCACCTGTGCGTTGTGGATAGCGGCGTCGACTTTCAGCCGATTGCGGATGATGCCCGGATCGGCCAGCAAGCGTGTCCGATCCGGTTCACCGTACACCGCCACGGTGTCCACATCAAAGCCGCCGTAGGCCCGGCGGAAGCCCTCGCGCTTTTTCAGGATGGTCTCCCAACTCAGCCCCGCCTGGTTGATTTCCAGCAGCAGGCGCTCGAACAGAACGGCTTCCTCGCGCTGGGGAAACCCATATTCCTGGTCGTGGTAGGGCCCATGAACGGCATGGCCTGGGGCAAAATCGCAGTAGCTTGGCATGGGGCTAGAATAACCCCATGTCAGAAGCCATTTCCGCCTTGGCCAACCAACTGCTGATCGCCTCGCCGGCGTTGGAGGACCCGCATTTCGCTCGCAGTGTGGCGTTGATTTGCCAGCATGACGACGAAGGCGCGATGGGCGTGGTGGTCAACCGTCCTTCCGAGTACAAGCTGGGCGAGGTGCTGCAGCAGATGAACCTGGACACCCAGGACGCCACGCTGCGCGAGCAGATCGTGCTGAGCGGCGGGCCGGTGCATCCGGAGCGCGGCTTTGTGCTGCACGACGATGCCCGCGCCTGGGAATCCACGTTGGAAGTGGCGACCGGGCTGTACCTGACCACCTCGCGCGACATTCTGGAAGCCATGGCCGGCGGCACGGGACCGGCGCATGCCATCGTCGCCCTGGGCTGCGCGGGCTGGGGTGCGGGGCAGTTGGAGTACGAGTTGGGCGAAAACGGCTGGTTGACCGCGCCGGCCGACGCCGAATTGTTATTCGCGGTTCCGCTGGAGAAGCGCTGGCAAACTGCCGGTAGCCGCATTGGTGTGGATATGACTCGGCTCACGGACTATAGCGGCCACGCATGAAAAGCTGTCCGCAAAGCCATGGCGTCTCTGACCCTGGCCCCGTCGGCAGCAGTGCTGCGCTCTTCGGCTATGGGAGGAGCTCATGAAACTGGATGGTACGGTCCTGGGTTTCGATGTCGGCGCGCGCCGCATCGGAGTGGCGGTAGGCAGCGCGTTTGGCGTGGGCGCACGCGCGCTGGCGGTGATCGATGTGCATGCGCATGGCCCCGACTGGGCGGCCATCGACAAGCTCTATGCGGAGTGGCGCCCGGACGGCTTGGTGGTGGGTGATCCGATGACGCTGGATGGCGGTGACCAGCCTATCCGCAAACGCGCCCATGCTTTCGCCAGAGAACTACACACCCGCTACCAATTACCGGTGGTGCTGGTGGATGAGCGAGCCAGTTCCATCGAAGCGGCGCAACGGTTCGCGTTGGATCGCTCCGAAGGCCGCAAGCGCCGGCGTGATGCGGCGGCCCTGGATGCGGTGGCGGCGGCGGTGATCATCGAAAGGTGGCTGGCGGCGCCTAACGATGCAATGAAGGTGGTTTAGTGCGTGTGTGGGCTTGGGATGGATCACCTTCCCGCTACCAAGTCCATAATACGTGCCGGTTCCATTCCTCTTTACCCGGCCTGGCTTCCAGCGGAAGTGCGGCTATGCGACGCGACGGTTAGCACATGACCCCACAAATTGATTCGGATGGACGCTTGCGGCACCTGCTGACCTTGGATGGTTTGCCTAAAGAGATGATCTGCCGGATGCTCGACCGGGCTGGCCAGATTCGCGACACCGCCTTGGGCCGAACCCAGCGTCGCCACTCCTTGGACGGCACCACCATCTGCACGTTGTTCTTCGAACCTTCCACGCGCACGCGCAGTTCCTTCCATATCGCCGCCCAGCGGCTGGGCGCGGATGTACTGAACGTCGATGCCTCGACCTCATCCACCCGCAAGGGCGAAACCGCGCGCGATACGCTGCGCAATCTGGAAGCGATGGGCGTACGCGGCTTTGTGGTCCGCCATGCCGAGGATGGTGCCGTGGCGACGTTGGCCGGGGAAGCGGGCGAGGGCACCACGTTGGTCAATGCCGGCGACGGCACCAGTGCGCATCCCACCCAGGGTTTGTTGGACGCGTTGACGCTGCGCCAAGCCAAGGGCGCCGATTTCTCCAAGCTGAAAGTGCTGATCGTCGGTGACGTCAAGCACTCGCGGGTGGCGCGCTCGGACCTGCACGCGCTGCGCGCGCTGGGCACCGGCGAAATCCGTGTATGTGGACCGAGTGCACTGCTGCCCGACGACGCCACGCTGGCAGGTTGCACGATCGGCAACGATTTCGATGCGATGCTGGAAGGCGTGGATGCGGTGATGATGCTGCGACTGCAACGTGAACGCATGGAAGAAGGCCTGGTCTCCTCGCTGGAGGATTATCACCGTCAGTACGGCCTGTCCGCGCAGCGATTGTCGCGTGCCGCCAAGGATGCGGTGGTGCTGCATCCAGGTCCGATCAATCGCGGCGTGGAAATCACCGACGAAGTTGCTGATGGCCCACAGTCGTTGGTGCTACGCCAAGTGAGCAACGGCGTCGCCATCCGCATGGCGGTATTGGAGATGTTGTTGGGGTAAGCCCCTATGTTCAATGTTCTTGTAGGAGAGGTCCTGGCCAGTAGGAGCGGCGTCTCGCCGCGAGCTCTTCCCGTCAGATCGCGATAACAGCGAAGAGCTCGCGCCGGGACGGCGCTCCTACACGATCGCGTTATGGGTCTGGATCTTGCGGAAACCGCTGCAACGCTTCTTCGACGATCGCCAACTGCTGCCGCGCTTCCTCGTTACCCTCAGCAGCCGCTTGCCGTACTTGCTCCAGCGACGGATGCGACACGATCAACAGCAGGTTGGCGCACTGCGGGCAGGCGTAGTCGGTGACTTCATCGTGCAACTCCATCGCCATGTACCTGCTGTCGCCTTGCCAGCCGCAGACGCAATCGAGCGGGCGGTCGCGCCATCCGGGCGCGAAGTAGTCATGGACGATTTCAGCCATGGCGCGGCTCAGTCGCGGCGCTGCGCGAACAGCCACGTCCACAGCTCGGGCGACCCGTAGGCAGAATCCCAGGCGTTATGGCTCGCATCAGGAAACTCGGTGTAGCGCACATCGGCGCCGGCAGCCTTCATGGCGGCATACATTCGGCGGGATTGAGTGGGCGGCACCACGTCATCCTTCGCGCCATGAAACAACCAGGTCGGGATATGGCGTAGCTGTTGCGCGGCGTCGGTGAAGGGATCGGCGTGCGATGCGACGCTGGAAACTTCCAGGTCGTCCAGATCGGGTCGCGTGCCAGGCGGGGTGATACCGCCACATACCGGCGCCAACGCAGCGAACCGTTGCGGCTGCAACGTCGCGAGCTCAAAGGTGCCATAGCCGCCTCGCGACATGCCGGTCAGATAAATCCGATCAGGATCACCGCCGAATTCGCTGGTAGCCGCATCCAGTGCCGCGAAAGCCATTTGCGCGACATCGCCGTCCCATGAGCGGCCGTCCGGCGATTGCGGAAATACGACGATCGCGGGAAAGTCGTCGGCATGAGTCCGCAAGTATGGGCCTAGACCCGCTTGCGTCTGCTTTTCGCCATCGCTGCCGCGCTCGCCGGAGCCATGCAGGAACAGAACAACGGGCGTCTTGCCTTCGACCAATCGGGAAGGGACGAAGACCTGATACCGATAGGTCTGCCCATCCAGCGTCAGCTCACGCGGAAGAAAGCGGCCACCAGAAGCCTCGTTGACGCTGGCGCACGCTGTCATGAGCAACGCCAGCGCAATGAGGAATGAAGGGATTCGTAGTGCACGGAGAGACCTGGTCATTGCGGCATTATGCGGCGCGGAAAGCTGGGTGGCGAACGTGGGGCGTTTTGCCTTTGTAGGAGCGCCGTCCCGGCGCGAGCTTTTCCTGTCAGGTCGCGATAAAAGCAAAGAGCTCGCGGCGAGACGCCGCTCCTACAAGAGCAGCGGAGCCGCTAATGCAGCAAAAATACCGTCGCCAATCCCAGGAAGGTGAAGAAGCCCATCACGTCCGTCACGGTGGTCAGGAAAATGCCGCTGGCCAACGCGGGATCGAAGCCGAAGCGCTTGAGTGTCAGTGGGATCAGTACACCCGCGGACGCGGCCAACAGCAGGTTGATGGTGAGTGCCGTGGCGATGACCAGCGACAACTGCGGATCACCGTGCCATGCCCAGACTACCAATCCAAGTACGAGCCCAAGGGCCAATCCGTTGAGCATCGCGATGCGGATTTCTTTCCACAGCAGGGTATTGAAGTTGGACGCGCCGACCTGGCCTAGCGCCAGCCCGCGTACCATCAACGCTAGCACCTGGGTGCCGGCGTTGCCGCCCATGCCGGCCACGATCGGCATCAGCGCGGCAAGCGCCACGATGCTGTGGATGGTGTCTTCAAAGCGATCCACCACGCCAGCGGCCAGGAATGCCGTACCCAGATTGATGGTCAGCCAGATCAGGCGACGACGCCAGGCGCGTGGCACCGGAGAAAACAGATCTTCATCCTCGTCCAGACCGGCCGCGCTCAGCGCCTGGTGCTCGGCCTGCTCGCGAATGATGTCGACCACGTCATCGATGGTGATGCGGCCCAGCAGGATGTTGTTGTCGTCCACCACCGGCGCGGAAATCCAGTCGTGGTCGGAGAACTGGCGCGCGACTTCCTGCGCGGATTCCTCCACGCCAATGGCGGGCTGTTGGTCGTCGATCAGGCGATTGATCGGGGTGGTATCTTCGTGCGTGACAAGCGAAGCCAGCGATACTCGGCCCAGGTACTGGTGGCGCCGGCTGACCACGAACAGATGATCGGTATGGTCGGGCAGCTCGCCGCGCAGGCGCAGGTAACGCAGCACTACGTCGACATTGACGTCGGCGCGGACCGTCACCACGTCCGGATTCATCAAGCGGCCGGCGGTGTCCTCCGGGTACGACAGCACCTGCTCCAGCCGTTCGCGGTTCTCGCGATCCATCGACTTGAGCACTTCGTCGATGACGGTATCGGGCAAGTCCTCGACCAGGTCGGCAAGGTCATCGATATCCAGGTCTTCGACCGCGGCGATGATTTCGTCCGGGTCCATGTCGGCCAACAGGCTTTCGCGGACTTCTTCGCCCACGTGCACCAGCACTTCGCCGTCGTCCTCGGCATCCACCAGGCCCCACACGATCTGGCGCTTGGCAGGAGGCAGGGATTCCAACAGGTTGCCGATCTCGGCCGGCGCCAAGGTGTTGACCAGCCGGCGCACGGGACCCAGCCGGCCGCTGTCCAAAGCGTCGGAAAGCAGACGCAGTTGACGTGCGGTCTTGTCATGGCGGACGGCTTCGGCCATACGGCGCTCCGAAACGGGGGCCCATCCGCAAGACGGATGCGCCGTGGCATCAAGTGTTCATCAGCGCATTATCGCCTGCTGGCGGAAATATGGACACCCCGCGTTTTGTCGCTCCTACAATGAAAAGCTCAGGCGACGGCTGACTTCAACCAGCGCTCGATGCCGGCGCGGTCGCGTGCTTGCAGCAGTAGTTTCGCGCGGCCCAGCAGTTTGGATAGATCGCTTTCACGGATGACTCGCCGTAGTTCCAGCAACGTCGCGGGATGCAGACTGAATTCGGTCAGGCCAAGCGCCAACAATATTGGCGCCAGACGCGGATCGCCGGCCATTTCGCCGCATACCGCGACCGGTATCTTGTATTCGGTGGCGGTGCTGATCACATACCGCAACAGGCGCAGCACGCCCGGATGCAGCGGTGAATACAATTCGCCCAAGGCTTCATTGTTGCGATCCGCGGCCAGCAGATATTGCACCAGATCGTTGGTGCCGATGGACAGGAAGTCGACCAGATCGATAAAGCCGTGCAGCGCGATGGCGGCCGCCGGTACTTCGATCATGGCACCCAGAGGCAGGTGTTCGGCCAACGCATGGCCACCTTCCTTTTGCAATTGAGCGACCACGCGCTTCAGACGGCGACGCACCGCCAGGATCTCCTCGCGGCTGCTGACCATGGGTACCAGAATGCGCACGGGCCCATAGCTGGAAGCGCGGGCGATGGCGCGCAGCTGAGTATCGAATACACCATCGCGGGCCAGCGACAAACGCACCCCGCGCAGACCCAGCGCCGGATTGTCTTCGTTGCTCAGTGTCAGCCCGGTCCGGTCAGCTTTATCGGCACCCAGATCCAGCGTGCGGATAGTCACCGGCCTTCCACTCATCCCCAGCACCATGTCGCGATAGGTGCGGAACTGCTCTTCTTCATCCGGCAGTTCGTTGCGCTGCAGGAACAGGAACTCGGTGCGATACAGGCCGACGCCGGCGGCGCCGAAGGCATGCGCCTTGGCTACGTCGTCCAAAGATTCGGCATTGGCATACAACGCGATGTCGACGCCATCCTTGGTGCGGGTCGGCTTGGTGCGCAGGCGGCCAAGTTCGCGCTGCTCCTTGGCGGCCTCGCGCAGGCGAGCGCGGTATTCCTGCAAGTCCGCGGGAAGGGGATTGACGACGACTTCACCGGTGCTGCCATCGACGATCAGCACATCGCCATCATTGATGCGTTGCAGTGCCTGCACCGTTCCCACCGCCAGCGGCAGGTGCAGGCTGCGCGCCAGAATGGCGCTGTGCGAAAGCGTGCTGCCGGCGGAAGTGACGATCGCCACCACGCCGTGCGATTGCAGTTGCGCCAGTTCCGACGGCGCCACGTTGTCGCTGACCAGGATTTCGCCGGCGACACCGTGAGTGTCGACGGCGCGCTTCTGCAGATGCGCATGGATGCGGCCGATCACATGGTCCAGATCGTCCATGCGGCTTTTCAGATAGGCATCGTCCATGCCATCGAATACGGCCGCCAAACGGTCGCGCTGCAGACGCAATGCGTAATCGGCGGAGTAGCGGCCCGTACGAATCAGTTCGTCCAGGCCAAGCAGCAATTCGGGGTCGTCGAGCAGCAATGCATGCAAATCAAGGAACTCGCCGACCTCCTTGGCCAACGCACCGTGCAGACGTGCGCGCAGGCCATGCATCTCGTCGCGGGTCGCTGCTACCGCCTCATGCAGGCGTTCCAGTTCGCCGGAAACTTCCTGGGCGGAGATGCGTTGCTCGGCTACATCCAATGCATGCGGCAGCCGGACCCGGGCACGTCCGAGCGCACTGCCGCGCGACGCTCCATGGCCGACCAACAGCAAACGCATCAGGTGTCCTCGTCGAATCGACGCTCGAATAGCGAGACGATGTCATCCATGGCTTCGGTTTCTTTTTCGCCGTCGACTTTCACGATCACGGGCGTACCTTGGCCCGCGGCCAGCAACATGACGCCCATGATGCTCTTCGCGTTGACCTCGCGACCCTTCGCCGCCAACGTCACGTTGCAGCGGGGATACTTGGCCACCGCCTGCACCAGCTTGGCGGTGGCGCGGGCATGCAGCCCCAGGCGGTTGGAAATAATGAGTTCGCGTTCAAGCATCGTCGTGAATGACTCCATTGCGTGCGCCGGTAGCGGCGGTGACCGGCAGATCGTCCAATCCCTGTTCCGAGTAGTTCATGATCCGCAGCAGCATGGGCAGACTGAGCGCCGAGACTCGCCTTACCGGCGTGCCCAGCCGGGCCAGCTGTCCCGCCAGATTACTGGGACTGGCGCCGTACAAATCGGTCAACACCAGTACCCCATCGCCTCCGTCGACCCGGCGCAAGGCGGCCGACGCCTGCGGTAGCAGTGCATCCAGGTCGGCGTCGAATGGAACTTCGAACGCCTCCGTCTTCAGGGGCAACTGCCGCAGCAATCGCGTCGCGACGGCAAGAATCGACTCGCCGACGCCGGGGTGAGTTATCAGGAGAATGCCACAGGCCATGGCGAAACGTTAACAGACCGGGATGACAGCCTGGAAGCACCATCACCAGAATGTGGTGTTGCCCAACGGAAGCCGGCGTAGGAGCGCCGTCCCCGGCGGTAGGAGCGGCGTCTCGCCGCGAGCTCTTCCCTCAGCGCCCGCCAAAAAAGCTCGCGGCGAGACACCGCTCCTACAGCTCCTCGTGTCTGCCGGCTTTCGCTCAATCCAGTTCGCGATGGAACGTGGCCACTTCTTCCCAGCCCAGACTGCGGGCGTGCCGGGCCAGCGTTTCGGCCAGGTACACGGACCGATGCTTGCCGCCGGTGCAGCCGAACGCGATGGTCACGTAGCTACGGGTTTCGCCACGCAGGCGCGGCAGCCAGGTATCCAGGAAGTGGCTGACCTGGCCGACGTATTCGACCACTTCGGGCTGGCCTTCCAAATATTCACGCACTTTCGGGTCGCGGCCGGAGTAGGGGCGCAGGTCTGGATTCCAATGCGGATTGGGCAGTACGCGGGCGTCGAAAACAAAATCGGCATCGGCTGGTACGCCTCGCTTGTAGGCGAACGATTCGAACAGCAACGACAACGACGTACCTTTGTTGAACGCGAACTCGGCGATGATGCGGCGCCGTAGCTGGTGCACGTTCAAATTGCTGGTGTCGATGATCACGTCGGCTTCGCCGAGCAGCGGTTCGACGATCTCGCGTTCGCGCCGGATGGCGTCCTGCAGCGACAGGCCGCCATGGCCTAGCGGGTGGCGGCGGCGGGTGTCGGAGTAACGGCGCAGCAGCACTTCGTCGCTGGCGTCGAAGAAAATAAGTTTGCCTTCCAGTCCCAGTTGCGCCAGCGCCGCGCGCCACTGCGCCAACTTGGTCAAATCGCTGTGGCGGCTGCGCACGTCGATGCCCACCGCGATTTTCTGCGGCAACACGTCATCGCGCATCAGGCTGCGGACGAACGACGGCAGTAGCTCGACCGGCAGATTGTCGATGCAGTAATAGTCCAGGTCCTCGAAAGTCTTCAAAGCGACCGACTTGCCGGAACCCGACAGGCCGCTGACGATGACAACCGTGGGAGAAGACGCTTCCGCAGCAGCGGTGTTGTCTTCGCCTGTCTCACCGATCTCGTGCATCTCGCCCGTCATCGTGTGCTCTGTTCCAGCAGGTTGCTATGTCGGGCGACGAACATGGCGGCAGGGTCGATACCTTTCGTGCGAAGAATGTGCAACCGGGTGGCGGCCTCGGTCAACACGGCCAAGTTGCGGCCGGGCATGACCGGGAGCGTGATCAGCGGTACGTCCAGGTCCAGAACATGGCGCGTGCCGCTGTCGCCGGTCAGGCGCTCATAGCCATACGGATTGGGTTCGGTCATCGGGCGCGTCAGGTGGACGATAAGGCGCAGGTACTTATTCTTCTTCACCGCGGTGTCGCCAAACATCTCGCGCACGTTCAGCACGCCCAGGCCGCGCACTTCCAGCAGGTCCTGCAGCAGTTCCGGGCAGGTGCCATCCAGCACGTCCGGTGCGATCTGGGTGAACTCCGGCGCATCGTCCGCCACCAGCCTGTGGCCACGGCTCAGCAACTCCAACGCCAGCTCGCTCTTGCCGGAACCGGCTTCGCCGGTGATCAGCACGCCTATCGAATAGATCTCCATGAATACGCCATGCAGCGTCACCCGAGGCGCCAGTGTGCGCGCCAAGTGATAAGACAAATGATTGAGCAGTTCATGGCCGCGCTTGGGCGACACCCATAACGGTGTGTCGGACTCATTGGCTGCTTCGCGCAGGTCCTCGGGGCATTGCTGGTTCTTGCTGATCACCAGCGCCAGTGGCCGGAACTGGACGATTTTTTCGATGGTTTCCCAGCGTTGGCGGGAGTCCAGCGAATCCAGCCAGCTGAGTTCCTCGGTACCCAGGATCTGTACTTTGTTGGGGTAGACCGCATTCAGATAACCGGCCATGGAGGGGCGGCGCGCAACGGTGTGGCCGGCTTCCAGTACGCGGTTCTCGCCTTTTTGCCCTGCCAACCAGCGCAGAGCCAGCTTTTCTTTCTGCTGGTCGAACAACTCGCGAGCGGTGATGCTGGTATTCATGCGATCTGATTCGAATGGAAAGGGCCGGGCGAGCCGCGCCAACGGCGCTTGATGCGGCACCGCTGGAACCTTGGGGATGGCATCCGCCGGTCCCAGCGATAACGCCGGTACCGACGAGTGTAATGCGACGGAACCGCCATCGCGAACCCGCATGCGGGGGCGAGCTGAAAATCACCAGGGCCATTTCTACGCCCTCCCGCTTTGAGGGCGAAGACCCATCCTTGCGCCAGAAACGAGATGGAGTGGCATCGCCGCGATGATCCGCGAAAGGTCGAGCTCGCGACGAGCGCGCCGCCTCCATCTCTATGCAGCGTCCACGAATCCGGGCGCGCGCCTACGGCGAGCGGTTTGGACAGAGGGAGTGGCGGGGTTTGGCAGTGTCGTCAGTCGGCGTTTTCGCCGCGCGGACTGCGTTGCAGGTCGGTCTTTTTCTTCTTGTGCTTCAGCAGGAGACGGTCGAGTTTGTCTGCCAGCGCATCGATGGCGGCATACATGTTTTGCGCATCGGCGTCGGCATGCAGGGGAGGGCGACCTACCACCGAGAGGGTGGCTTCGGCCACGTAGTCGGGCTTGCGGGTACTGAGTTGCGTACGGACTTCGAAGTGTTGATCAAAGTGGCGTTCCAGCCGCTTCAGTTTGGTCTCAACGTACTCACGTAGGGCGGGAGTGACTTCGATTTCATGGCCGTAAGTCTCGATACGCATCGTGATATCTCCTTCTTGGTCTGGTAAGCCGCACGCAGTGTGCGGGTAGCGTGTCGTAGTGAAGACAACGCGAAAGGTCTCTGGGTTCCTGCGATCTCCTGGTAAATGAAGGGAAGTTAGGACTAGTGGCTGTAACGCTATTGGGTAACCAATAGGCCTTGCGATAAAGATGGGCTTGAATGGGCCAACTATCAACCGGTAAATCCCAATTCTTTGGTCGAACCCACGCTTTATGCTTTGGGCATTCCAAAACCGTTAAACGGCGTTGGAAACGTAGTGGATATGGGATGAGGCGTGTGGCTTGCTAGCTGATGCGAACCCGCTCGTGCGAAGACAGGATGTTCATCGCCTCGCGGTATTTGGCGACGGTGCGCCGCGCCACCGGTACACCCGAGGCTTTCAGCAGTTCGGCCAATTTGGCGTCGGACAGCGGCTTGCGCGGATTTTCGTTTTCCACCAGCCGCCGGATCATGGCCTGGATGGCGGTGCTGGATGCTTCGCCGCCACCGTCGGTATCGATGCCGGAAGCGAAAAACGCTCGCAGCGGCAGTGTTCCACGCGGGGTGCGTACATATTTCCGGGCGATGGCGCGTGAAACTGTGGATTCGTGGAGGCCTACTTCATGGGCTACTTCGCGCAATGTCAGCGGGCGCAGGGCTTGCTCGCCAAATTCCAGGAAGCCAGATTGTTCCCGCAATAGGCAGCGGGTCACTTTCAGCAGTGTTTCGCCGCGTGCCTCAAGACTTTTCAGCAGCCAGCGCGCTTCCTGAAGATGGCCGCGCAGGTAGCCGGCATCGCTTTCGCCGCATTGCCGGATCATCTGTTCATAGCCGCGATGAATGGTGATCTTGGGCAGGGTATTGCCTGCCAGCGCGGCACGCCAGATGCCGCGTTGGCGCCAGATCACGCAGTCCGGCACCACGTAGGTGTCATGGCTCAACTCGCCAATCTGGGCACCCGGTTTCGGGTCCAGGCCGCGCAGCAGGCGAACCGCTTCTTCTACGGCGTTCACCGGCCGCTTAAGCTCGCTGGCCAAGCCGCTCACGCCACTTTTCGGCAACCGTTCCAGGGCGCTGTCGGCGATCAGCAGCGCCAACTCCTTTCCGGGAGTGTCGTCACTGAGTACCGCCAGTTGCAGGTGCAGGCATTCGCTTAGCGTACGAGCGCCCACGCCGACGGGGTCGAATCGCTGCAGCTGATGCAGTACCACCAGGATTTCGTCTTCGTCGACCTGCAGATCGGGCTTCATCGCGTCGGCGATGCTGCTCAGGGGCTCGCGCAGATAACCGTCATCGTCCAGCGCATCGATCAGCGCCGCGCCGATCCGGCGATCTTGCACGGACAGATGGGAGAGGTGCAGCTGCCATAGCAGATGGTCGTGGAGGGTGTCCGGTTCCACCATGCGCTCGGCGGCGCTGCCTTCTTCGTCGTCATCAAAGGAGCCGCCGCCGCTCGCCCCGGCCCATGGACCGTCGTCAGGCGACCAGTCATCACCCGGTCCGCCTTCCCCTTCTTGTTCCGGGGCGCTTCGTTCTTCGGGGGGCGTGTCGGCGGAAGGAGGCGCGTCATCGCTCATGCTGCCGCTGTCTTCTGCCCAATCCAGCAGCGGATTGCTCTCGACTGCCTCGGTCAGTTCGACTTCCAGTTCCGCCGTGGACATCTGCAGCAGCCGGATGGCCTGACGCAACTGTGGCGTCATGACCAATTGCTGTCCCAGCGATGTTTGCAGGCGTGGTTTCATTCCTGACCCATGAAGCGCGATGGACCGGCCGTAGCCGGCCGGGTCGCGGATCAGAGGCGGAAAGCTTCGCCCAGATAGACGCGACGAACGTCCGGATTGGCCAGCAACGCATCCGGCGCCCCCTGCGCCAGTACCGTTCCGGCATTGAGGATATACGCCCTGTCGCAGATTCCCAAGGTCTCGCGCACATTGTGATCAGTGATCAGAACGCCAATGCCGCGATTCTTGAGGTGTTTGACGATGCGCTGGATTTCGCCGACCGAAATCGGGTCCACGCCGGCGAATGGTTCGTCCAGCAGCATGAGGCGCGGCTTGGCTGCTAGCGCGCGGGCGATCTCACAGCGGCGACGTTCGCCACCGGACAGACTGGCGCCGAGCTGGTCGGCGACATGGCTGATTTGCAGCTCGTCCAGCAAGGACGCCAGTTCGCGCTCAATGCCGGCAGCGTCCAGATCCTCGCGCAATTCCAGCACCAGCCGGATATTGTCCGAGACCGAGAGCTTGCGGAATACCGAGGGTTCCTGCGGCAGGTAGCCCACGCCCAGTTTGGCGCGTTTATACATGGGCTCGCTGGTGATGTCGCGGCCGTCCAGTTCGATCTTGCCGGCGTCCGCGGCCACCAGGCCGACGATCATGTAGAAGCAGGTGGTCTTGCCGGCACCGTTGGGGCCCAGCAGGCCGACCACTTCGCCGGCATCCAGCGTCAGGCCGAAATCGGCGACGACTTCGCGTTGTCGATAGCGTTTGCGCAGACCTTGGGCGGTCAGCATCAGTTCTTGCCCTGCGCCGATTTGGGCTGGATGACGGTACGCACACGGGTGCCGTCGCCGCCGCTCTCCATGTTGCCGCTCTTGGTGTTGTAAACCATCTTCTGGCCGCTGTTGGAACCGCGCGGGGATTTCATCGTGTAGTTGCCGATGAAGGTGATGGTCTCGGATTTTATGTCGTATTCGACGCGATCAGCCGTCGCGTCCATCCAGCTGCCATCATCCATCTGCTGTTTCAATTTGACTTGCTTGCCGGTGAAAACGGCGCGGGAAATCTCACCGTCATCCAGGTAGATCTCACCGGTATTCGAACGGATTTCCAGCGAGCCCTGAGTGACGATCACGCCCTGTGACAGTACCGTCTTGCTACTGCCTTCGAACGAGCCGGACTGATGGCCTGAATCGATGTTCATTGGCTGATTGCGATCGGTGGACTTGGCCAGCACCAGCCCGGATACGAGCAGCAGCGACAGCAATGCGGCGCCAGCAGGCAGATTAGGGTTCATAAATAGATTTGACCTGCGACTTGAACTCGTATTCCTTCGTCTTGAGATTGGTCTCAAAACCGCGACCGGTGAGTATAGAGCCCGGTTGGGTGATGGTCACCGTATCATCGGACGCTGCGACGTTCTTGTTGGGGAAAACATTCAGCCGCTGGGTCTGGAACACCGTCGGCTGTGCCGCACCTTCCGGGCTGGTGCCGCGAACATCGCCGGTCAGGCGCAGTTCTTCGCCCTTGGCGCTCATCCAGCCTTCCTGGGAGCGCATCTGCCAGTACTTCCCCTGCTCGTCGGGCAGCAGGAACAGCGGGGTAGTGATGTCGAAGGTCTGATCTTTCGGATTTCGGTGCATCTCCGGCGAACGCAGCGTCAAAGCCTCTTTGCCTTGCCGGTCGAGGGCGATCATCTCGAAGTCCTTCATGATGTAGTCGGAGCGATCCGCCGAAACGCGCGCTGGCGGCGGGATGTCGCGGTTGCGCCAGGCCGACCAGCCGCTCAGGACCGCGGCGACCAGCAAGACCAAACCCAGTGTCATCCGCCAACTCATCCTGCGTCCTCCAACAACCCTTCCACATGGCCTTGCGCCGCCAGTAGTAGATCGCAGGCTTCTCGCGCGGCACCTTCGCCACCGCGCGCCTGTGTCTGCCAATGCGCCTGTTGCGAGGTCCATGGATGGGCGTTGGCAGGCGCTATCGCCAAGCCAACGACCTTGAAGCAGGACAGATCCGGCAGGTCATCGCCCATGAAGGCCACCGCATCCAGCCCGATGCTCATTTCGCCGCAGAGCTCCCGCACCTTGGCCAATTTGTCCTTTACGCCGACATGGACCTCCACTCCCAACTCGTTGCCGCGCCGTTCCGCGACCGTGCCACCGCGGGCCGTAATGAACACCACCCGCACACCTGCGCGGCGTAGCGAAGCCAAGCCCAGGCCATCCTGCACGTGGAAGGCTTTCAGTTCGCGACCCTCACTGTCGAAGTACAGCCGCCCGTCGGTGAGGGTGCCGTCTACGTCAAAGCACGCCAGCCGGATGCGGGAAGCACGGGCAATCAGATCGGCGTCGACGGCGTGCAGGTGAGAGATGGGCATTGAGTAGGTGAGCAGTGGGTAATGGGAGTTCGGCTTCTTCTCCCCCTTCGTGAAAGGGGGGTCAAGAAAGATTTGCTTACGTTTTAGACCACGCGCGCACGCAATAGGTCATGAATGTTCAACGCACCGACCGCACGCTGATGCTCATCGACCACGATTAACCCGCTGATTTTATGCGTCTCCATCAGGCGGGCTGCCTCTGCTGCCAATTGGTCCGCGCCGATGGTCTTGGGATCGCGTGTCATCAGATCGGCGATCTTCGCTGTGCGCACGTCCAGCGCGGCGTCGTCCAAGGTGCGGCGCAGATCGCCGTCGGTGAACAGACCGATAAGGCGCTGCTGGTCGTCGACGATCGCGGTCATGCCCAGCCGTTTGCGACTCATTTCCATCAGCGCTTCACTGAGCGTCGCGTCATCGCGTACGCGCGGCACGTCGTCCCCGGCATGCATCACATCAGTGATATGCAATAGCAAGCGGCGGCCCAGGCTACCGGCCGGATGCGAGCGGGCAAAATCATCGGCGGTGAATCCACGAGCATCCAGCAACGCCACCGACAACGCATCGCCCATCGCCAGCGAAGCGGTAGTGCTGCTGGTCGGCGCCAGGTCCAGCGGGCAGGCTTCAACGGACACGCTGACATCCAGGTGGATGTCGGCCTCACGGGCCAATGTCGATTGCGGGCGCCCGGTCATGGCGATCACCGGATTGCCCTGGCGCTTCAGCACGGGCAGCAACGTCAGGATTTCATCCGACTCGCCGGAATACGACAGTGCCAGCACCACATCCGAGTCGGTGATCATGCCCAGGTCGCCGTGGCCCGCTTCGCCCGGATGCACGTAGAACGCCGGGGTGCCGGTGGACGCCAACGTCGCGGCGATCTTGCGGGCGATGTGGCCCGACTTGCCCATGCCGGTGGCGACCACCCGCCCCTTGGAACTCAGGATCAGCCGGCAGGCGGCGGAAAACGTGCCATCGATGCGTTCGGCCAGCGCGTCCAGCGCGCGTGCTTCGATTTCGATGACGCGGCGACCGCTGGCGGCCAAGTCGGCCTGCAGGTCGGCATCGGTTTTGGGAAGCGTCTGAGCCATGCGGATGCCGAGCCAAGGGTAGAATAAGCCGGACATTTTATTAGGAAAGCCCGTTGGACGCCGAAACCATCCGTGAATTGATCGAAAAAGGCCTGCCCGATGCCCAAGTTGAGGTACAGGGCGACGATGGCGTGCATTTCGAGGCGACGGTGGTGGCGGAAGCCTTTCGCGGCAAGCTGCCCTTGGCGCGGCACCGCATGGTGTACGCCACGCTGGGCGATCTGATGGGCGGCGCGATCCATGCGCTGGCCTTGAAGACGGTGACGCCGGACGGCAAATGAGCGCCGCGGCGACAGCGCAGGCGAGTGGCAGCTGCCTCTGCGGCGGTGTCCGCTACCGCTTCGGCGGCGAACTGGGCCCGATCATGGTCTGCCATTGTTCGCGCTGCCGCAAAGCCAACGGTTCAGCCTTTCAGGCAACATCGCCAGTAGCTAAAGTGGATTTTCAACTGCAATCCGGCCAGGAACTGCTTGCCGAGTACGAATCGTCGCCTGGTGTGTTCCGTGTGTTTTGCCGAATCTGCGCTTCGCCACTTTACAGCCGGCGAACGGCGACGCCCGACGTTCTGCGGCTGCGGATAGGCAGCCTGGATACCCCAGTTGCAAGTCGGCCGGCATTGCACATCTTCACAGCGTCTAAAGCGGAGTGGCACGACATCCACGGCGACGCGCCCCAGTACGCCGAGGGCCCCACGCAAGTGCCGTTGCCAGATCAACACCGATAGCCTCTCTCACCCTTTTCATTCCTCTTCTCTCCCGAGCTCCCGTCCTCATGCAGAAAATCGTAGTCACCGGCGGTAATCCGCTGCACGGCGAAGTCACCATCTCCGGCGCCAAGAACGCTGTATTGCCGATCCTCTGCGCCACGCTGCTGGCCGATGCGCCGGTGGAAATCACCAACGTGCCGCATCTGCATGACGTGGTGACCACGGTCAAACTGTTGGGCGAACTGGGTGCTGGCATCAGCATCGACGAAGGCACGTTGTCCAAGGGCAGCGGCATCACCGTCGATCCACGCAGCGTCAATCAGCACGTGGCGCCGTATGAATTGGTCAAGACCATGCGCGCATCGATCCTGGTGCTGGGGCCGCTGCTGGCAAAGTACGGCGCAGCGGAAGTGTCGTTGCCCGGCGGGTGTGCCATCGGTTCGCGGCCGGTCGATCAGCACATCAAGGGATTGCAGGCGCTTGGCGCTGAGATCACGGTCGAAAACGGCTTCATCAAAGCCGCCGCCAAGCGTTTGAAAGGCGGGCGCTATGTGTTCGACATGGTCACCGTCACCGGCACCGAGAACGTGATGGCGGCGGCCGTGCTGGCCCAGGGCACCACCGTGCTGGAAAACGCCGCGATGGAGCCGGAAATCACCGATTTGGCGGACTGCCTGATCGCCTTGGGCGCCGATATCGAAGGTGCGGGCACCGCGCGAATCGTCATTCGCGGCGTGGATCGTCTGTCCGGCGGTCGCCATTCGGTATTACCCGATCGCATCGAGACCGGCACCTTCCTGGTGGCGGCGGCCATGACCGGTGGTCGCGTTACCGCGCGCCGTGCGCGCGGCGACACGTTGGACGCTGTGTTGAACAAGCTGGCCGAAGCCGGCGCGTCAATCGAGACCACCACCGACAGCATCACCGTGGACATGCATGGCAAGCGTCCGCGCGCGGTCAGCCTGACCACCGCGCCTTACCCGGCGTTTCCTACCGACATGCAGGCGCAGTTCATGGCTTTGAATGCGATCGCCGATGGAGTGGGCGTGATCAACGAAACGATCTTCGAAAACCGTTTCATGCACGTCAATGAATTGCTGCGCCTGGGCGCGGATATCCGCGTGGAAGGGCATGCCGCTATCGTCCGCGGTGTCGAGCGCCTTAGCGGTGCGCCGGTGATGGCCACCGATCTGCGCGCTTCCGCGTCGCTGATTCTTGCGGGCCTGGTGGCCGAAGGCGATACCGTCATCGACCGCATCTACCATCTGGACCGCGGCTACGAGAATATCGAAGAGAAGCTGGGCGCCTTGGGCGCCAAGATTCGTCGGATTTCCTGAGGCGCATATGACGAGTACACGCAAAGTTGAAGCCCGCAAAAAATATTCTGCTCGGCGCAAGGTGTTGCTGGGCTTCGTGGCGGTACTGCTGGCGGTAGTGGCCTATCTGCACTTTACCGGTGCCGCCGGCACCAGCGGAATTCCCAGCGAGGACATGGATTGGGATGGCGATGGCACGGTCACCGAGCAGGAAATCCTGCAGGCGTTCTATGCCGTGGTCGTCGAAAAGACCAGCGAAGGCCCGCGCGAATGCCGGGCGTACACGTGGCGCGCGGATGGGCGCTCGATTCGGGTGGATTGCAAGACCGTTCTGCAGCCCGATATTCCTGCAAAGGAATAAAAAACCTGCAATAAAAAAAGCCCGGCGATGCCGGGCTTTTTTTGTGATCCGACCGTTTGGGTCTGGATCTACTGCCAGGATTTGATCTGCAGGTCGATCGAGTCCTGCCCATTTTCGCGCTGCAGGATCCGCGCCGGCACCGGCATATCAGGGACGATCCAGACCAGCATTTGCTTGTTGCCATCGGTCCGCGTCACCTTGGTGGCTTCGCGTGTTTTGCCGCCGATGGTGATCTTATCCTTGCCCGCCAATTGGTAGCTCATGGTCCTCGCCTTGCCGTTCTCGACCATGCGGTAGGTCAGCGGCTTGCCGGCGGTGACGTCGCGGACGATGGCAAGGTTGACCAGCAAGGCATCCATATCGCCTGCCTGCAGTTTCACTGGGCCAGCGCGGTCGGGTTTGACGTCGCCGCTCCAGGTGGCCTGTGCCTTGTTCCAGTCATACACCGCGTTCACGGCCTTTTTCTTCACCAGGATGCGCGAATTGTCGCTGCTGGATAGCGGGCGCAGACGGCCGTTCTGTTCGTCGAAGGTGGTCTTCTGGCTCATGTCGACCACTTGGTTTTTTACCGTCAGGCTGTAGACCCAGCGATTGTCGCTGTCGCGGCTCAGCGTCATCTTTCCGTCCCCCGTCATGCCCAGTGCATTGGCTTGATAGTTGGCGGTAAAGGCTTCGATGGCGAAGGCGGGGGCGGCCGCTATGGCCAGCAAGGCGACTGTTGCCAGCGCGCGGATTTTCAGGGTCTTGGCTAGGTTCACGTTTGTGGCACTCCTTGGTATTCGACCAGGCGTAAATCGATTTTGTCCTGGCCATCTTCCCGCTGCAGTATGCGGATGGGCGTGGGCACGCCGTCGGCGACCCAGAAAATGGTTTCATCGTTGCCGCCATTGACGCGATTGATGCGCATGGCGTTGTAGCTCAGATCCTCCACCGCAATGATCTCGGCTTCGGGCGACACCGCATACTCATAGTCGCGGGAGCGGCCGTTGTCCACCACGCGGTAGCGCAATTGCTTCCCAGGCTGGGCATCGCGGATCACCGCAAGGTTCATCAGAAGGGCGCTCATGTCGCCCGGCTGCAGTGGAATCGGATCGCGGCGATTCTTCTTGATGTCTCCTTTCCACCGCGCCGTTTGAGATGCCCAGTCGTACGTGCCGGTCATCTTCTTGCCGGTAAACAGTGCGTGTCTGACGGTGGCTTGGCTGATCGGGCGGAACTGCTCGCCGACTGTTTCGAATAGGGTGCTCTGCTCGATATTCAGTCCGACAACGCGGGCGAATCCGCGCGTGCCGCGAATGCCGAGGTCGACCTGCCAGCGTGAAGCCTCGTGGTGATACACCTTCATGGTGGCGCTACCCGCCAGCTTGCCCTCGTTATAGGCCTGGTAAGTGGCGCTAAACGGCTCCAACGCTAACGCGGGCGCGCTAACGAAAGCCAGCAATGAGCCGAGCAAAAGAGCGCGAACAGGCACGGGAGGCATGATTCAGGGAGAAGGGAAGAGATTACCGGACGAATCTAGGGCCAAGGGCTTTAATAGCGGCTGACCATCGCAAAACGGATGACTGTCCTGTTCAGTCAGGCGGCCGCTGATGGCCAGCGCCACGCTCGCGGTCAACAGGGCGTGTTCATGCGGTAACAGCCGCACCGCCAGGCTTTCAGGCGTATCGCCGGGAAGAACGGGGATCACGACCTGGGCGAGGACAGTGCCGGCATCCAGTTCAGGCACCACGAAATGCACGCTGGCGCCGTGTTCGACGTCGCCTGCGGCCAATGCGCGCGCATGGGTGCGCAACCCTCGGTACTTTGGCAGCAGTGACGGGTGGATATTCAGCAGCCGTCCGCGAAAGCGCTCGATGAAGTCATCGCCCAGGATGCGCATATAGCCGGCGCAGATCACCCAGTCGGGGTGGCATGCGGCTACCGCATCGGCTAACGCTTGGTCGAAGGCCAGCCGGTCCGGGAACGACTTGGCATCCGCGCTCCAACGCAAGGCTTCCGGCACCTTTTGCAGTGCAGGCGCGTCAGGCCGGTCGGAAAGCACACCCACCAGATCAGCCGAAAGGGTTCCCGCTTTTATCGCATCCAGCAGCGCCTGCAGATTGCTGCCGCGACCGGAAACCAGAACGGCGATCCGCCGGCTCACGGCTTCGCCTGCGGGGTAGTGGTGACGTTGGATCTGATGATCGCAGCGCCGCGCGGCCACGCCACGAAGGCACCCAGTGTCGCCAGCAGCATGTCGGCGTGCGCATCCCATATGTCGCCTTGCTGGCCGTTGTAGGACTCGGCCGCCTCCGGCGACAACGCCAGCGCGATGGCCCATTCCAACCATTCGTATATCAAGCTGCTGCACATGATCAGCATGACGGCGATAGTGAAGGCCTGCCGTGGGCTCACGGGCCAGCGCTGGCTCAGGTAATGCCGTAATGCAGGGGTGAAGCAGACGCCGTAAAGCACATGGATGAGCCGATCGGTGTGATTGCGTTGCCAGCCAAAGGTTTGGTCGGGCGACCACTCGAGCAGCGCCTGCAGCCAGCGGTCATAGGGAAAATTGGAGTAAAGCCAGCGCGCCGCGATGCTGTGCACGCAGATGAAAACGCAGATCAGGACAAAATGCCGCGTCACCATCGGCCAGCGGCGATCATGTCGCCACAGCCAGATCAGACCCACCACCGTCAAACAGCTGTGCAGCGCCTGCTCCGCCGGCCACAGCGGCGATAGCCAGGTGGCGGCGAAGACGACAAGCGTCAACGCAAGCGCGATCTTCTTGCCGGGCTGCATGTGGATGTGTCAGCCGATCTTGACGCGTTCGGCGCTATCCGATTTCACCGCTTGGCCGATCCGCCAGTGCGCCAGGCCCAACCGATCGAGGTCCGATTCCAGTGCCGGCGCTTGCTCGGGCGACACGATCAGTACGAAACCGATACCGCAGTTGAAGGTGCGCCACATTTCGGCGTTCTCCACCGCGCCCTCACGCTGCAGCCAATCGAACACGGGCGGCAGCGACCATGCGCTGACGTCGATGTCCAAGCCCAAACCTTCCGGGATCACGCGGATGATGTTTTCGGTCAGGCCGCCGCCGGTGATGTGCGCCATGGCATGCAGGTCGTGGGCCTGCAGCAGTTCCAGCACCGGCTTCACATACAACGTAGTGGGCGCCATCAGCGCATCGACCAGCTTGACGCCGCCGAGGTCGAGTTCCGCCGGCCGGCCGGCGCGGTCGTAGATGCGGCGGATCAACGAATAGCCATTCGAATGTGCGCCGCTGGAGGCCAGGCCGATCAGCAGGTCGCCCGCGCGGACCTTGGCGCCGTCCAGCAATCGCGATTTTTCCACGGCGCCGACAGTGAAGCCAGCCAGGTCGTATTCGCCCGGCGGATACATGTCCGGCATTTCGGCGGTTTCGCCGCCGATCAATGCGCAGCCGGACAGTTTGCAGCCCTTGGCGATGCCGCCTACTACTGCCGCCGCGGTATCCACATCCAGCTTGCCGGTGGCGAAATAATCCAGGAAGAACAAAGGTTCAGCCCCCTGCACCAGCACATCGTTCACGCACATGCCGACCAGATCGATGCCGATGGTGTCGTGACGGTTCAGCTGCTGGGCCAGCTTCAGCTTGGTGCCGACGCCGTCGGTGCCGGAGACCAGGACGGGCTCGCGATACTTGCCCGATAGGTCGAACAAGGCTCCGAAGCCGCCCAGGCCGCCCATCACCTCCGGACGAAAGCTCCGCTTGACCAGGGGCTTGATGCGCTCGACCAGTTCGTTGCCGGCGTCGATATCGACACCCGCTTCGCGATAGGTCATCGGGGTGGAGGCGGGCGGCTTGGGCTGGGTCACGGGCGATCGTCTGCAGGGCAAGAGGTGCGATTTTAAAGGAATCCGCCACCGAATCGCGCCGGCCTGAACGGATGGCGTTGGCGCTGAGGCATCATTCGGGCAACAATTCCCCCGATTAACACGCTCTTAGGACGGTCGATGCGCCGGATTCCAGGTTTCGCCCTCGTTGCTGTTCTGCTCTTCGCCGCCACTTCGCTTGTGACCGTAACCGCCTGGGCGCAGGCGGATCTACGAACCGAAGGCGACGCCGCTGCCGCGCGCGGCATCTATCAGGCCGAAGTGCCGGTCAACAGCCAAACCGAGGCGGAGCGCAGCGGCGGTTTTGCCCGCGCATTGGGCTCGGTGCTGAGCAAGATGTCCGGCGACCGCAATGCCATGGGCCGCCCGGGCGTGGGCGCGGAACTGCGCAACGCGAAAAATTACGTCGACAGCTACGACTATCGCCAGGACGAAGGGACTTCAGCCACCGGCGCGCCGACGTTCCGCACGATCCTGATCGTCCGTTTCAAGCCGGAAGATGTGGATATGGTGGCCGGTGCGCTGGGATTGCCGATCTGGCCGCAACCGCGTCCGAAACCAGTGGTATGGCTGGCGATCAACGACGGCAGCGGTCCGAGGCTGGTAGGACTTCAGCATGCCAATGCGGCACGCCCGTTGCTTAACCGCGCCATCGAGCGGGGCTTCAGTCTGGGGCTGCCGAGTGGCAACGCCGCTGAGCAGGTGCTGGTCGGTGCGATCTGGCGGCAGGACAGCGCGGCGGTCGCGCGCGCGTCGTCGCGCTACAGCCCGCCGATGCAGCTGATAGGCAAGCTGTACCGCGACAACGGCGGTTGGACTGCGGATTGGGTGTTCGTGGATGCCGGCAAAGTGCTTTCCACCTGGTCGACCAAGGACGCCGACGCGCGGCGCGCAATGGCTTCCGGTGCCGACGGCGCTGCCGACGCGTTGATAAAGCGCTACGCAAAGCGTGGTGTGACCGGCCAGCCAGGCATCTATCGCGTGATTTTCAACGGCGTGGACAGCGCGGACGACTATCTGCGGGTGATCGGATATCTTCAAAAGATGTCCGTGGTACGCAAGATCACGCCGGTACGCGCCAACGGCAACACGTTGGAACTGGATCTCGAACTGCTGTCGGGCCTGCCCGGTTTTCGCCGCATGCTGGGCGATGACGCGCCGTTCGCCGGCGGCGAAGGCGAGCCGCCGGTTTACCTAATCAAGTAACGCTACCGGAATCAACAGCCGATGGATCTTTCTCCTACCCCTGTAGGCACGCTGGCGCGACGCTGGCAATGGCTGTTGATCGCGGCCATCGCCGGTTGGCTGATCTGGTTGCTGGCGCCTGTGCTGACGCCTTTCGTCTTGGCGGCGTTGCTGGGGTGGCTGGGCGATCCCTGGGTCGACCGGCTGGAGCGTGTCGGACGTTCCCGCACCACGGCTGTCGTGCTGGTATTCACGCTGATGATTCTGCTGTTGGTTTTGGCGCTGGTGATCCTGGTGCCGATGATCGAACGACAGATCGTCACCTTGATCGAAGCACTGCCAACGTATCGGGACTGGATCGTTCAGCGCGCGCTGCCATGGGTGGAACAGCGCACTGGCCTGGAACTGGTGGCCTGGCTGGACCCGGAACGATTGACCGAATGGGTGCGCGGACACTGGCAGCAGGCAGGTGGTGTGGCCGCCACTTTCTTCGGTTATCTGTCGCGCTCCGGATTCGCCATGATGGCCTGGGTTGCCAATCTGGTGCTGTTGCCGATCCTGACGTTCTATTTCCTGCGTGATTGGGACAAGTTGGTCGAACGCATCGCGGCGTTGATACCGCGCGACCACATCGCCATCGCCACCCGATTGGCGTTGGAATCCAATGACGTGTTGGGGGCCTTCCTGCGCGGGCAATTCCTGGTGATGCTGGCGCTGGGCGCCATCTACGCCATTGGCTTGTCGGTAGTGGGCCTCAAGCTGGGCCTACTGATCGGGATTGTCGCTGGCCTGATCAGTTTCGTTCCCTATCTGGGAACCGCCACCGGCATCGTGTTGGGCGTGGTGGCGGCGTTGGTGCAATCCGGCGGCGAGTGGAATCTGGTTGCCATGGTGATGGTGGTGTTCGTGGCGGGGCAGATGCTGGAAGGCTACGTACTGACGCCGCGCATCGTGGGCGACCGCATCGGCCTGCATCCGGTGGCGGTGATCTTTGCCATCATGGCGGGCGGGCAATTGTTCGGATTCGTCGGAATGTTGTTGGCGCTGCCAATCGCCGCAGTGGCCAATGTGATGCTGCGTTATGCGCATGAACGCTACACGCAAAGTCCGCTTTATGCGGGCGAGCGCTCCGCCATCTTGCTCGATTCCTTCATCGACAGAAAAGCGGTTGACCAGGCGCAGCCGCCGCAGGAACCGGAAGACAAGTGAGCCGTAGTCCCCAACCAGGTCCAGGCATCACTCCGCAGCTGCCGTTGACGCTACGGTACCCGCCCGACCAACGCTTCGATAGCTTTGTGGCGGCACCCGAAGCTGCATTGGCGCAATTGCGCCTGCTGGCGGAAAACCCCGGCGCCGATTGGCTGTACCTGGCGGGTGCCGCGAAGACGGGCAAGACCCATCTGGCGCTGGCGCTGTGTGCAGCGGCAGAGCAAGCCGGACGGCGTGCCGTGTACTTGCCGATGGTGGCCGCCGTGGGCCGCACTCACGAAGCGCTGGAGGCATTGGAAGGCAATGACGTTGTCGCCTTGGATGGTCTGGAAGCGGCTGCCGGCATGCGCGAAGACGAGGTGGCGCTATTCGATTTCCACAACCGTGCACGCTCCGCTGGATTGAACGTGCTTTACACCGCGCGCGGGTTGCCAGATGAAATTGGCCTGACACTCCCGGACTTGCGCTCGCGGCTGTCGCAATGCGCTCGGGTGGTTCTCCCAGCTCTGGACGACGAAGGCCGCCGGGAAGTGCTGCGTGATCGTGCTCAACGTCGGGGATTGATATTGGAAGAGGCGGCCATCGACTGGCTGCTGATACGCACCGATCGCGACTTGGGAAATTTGATCGGAATACTCGAAATATTGGACCGCGAGTCGCTGGCGGCGCAACGGCGCGTCACGGTACCGTTCCTGCGCAGCGTGCTTGAGGCGCGTTGAGAAAGTCGGCATCGCTACAGGGAATTAATCTCGGCTCTACGTAGGCGCCGCCGATTGCCCGGCAAGTTCGTTATTCAACTGCGCCAATCGTTCTGGTGTGCCGACATCGGTCCAACGTCCCAAATGATGTTCACCGGTGGCGCGCCCTTGCAACATGGCATGGCGTAGCAACGGTGCCAGTTTGAAACGGGGCGGATTGTCATCGGCGCCTGAGGTATTGCCGATCACGGTGCGCCAGTTGTCGAACAACGCGGAACGATAGACCCCAATGCCGGAGAACGTGAGCCGAGATTCTCCGGTGGCGTGCAGCAGCCCTCGCGCATCCAGCGCAAAATCTCCGTGCGAATGGTGCACCGGGTTTTCCACCAGCACCAAATGCGTATCGCCGGTTGGCTCGGACGGCAACCGCGAAAGATCGAAGTCCGTCCAAATATCCCCGTTGACCGCTATGAAAGGTGACGTGCCCAGCAACGACAGAGCATGGAACATGCCGCCACCAGTTTCCAGGGGCGTGCGGCCTTCATAGGAATAGTGAAGGCGCATGCCCCAATGCAATCCATCGCCCAGCACTTGCGGAAATTGTTCGGCCAGCCAACTGGTGTTGATGACCACTTCACTCACGCCGGCGGCAGCCAGCTTTTCCAAATGCCAGGCGATCAGCGGTTTGCCGCCGGCTTCCAGCAAGGGCTTGGGAGTGCGATCGGTCAACGGACGCATGCGCTCGCCGAGACCCGCGGCGAAGATCAAAGCTTTCATGCAATAGCCTTGGTCTGCAATGCGGGTTTGATACGGGAGTCCATCAGTTCCTGCAGCGCTCGCAACTCCGGATAGCGCGGCAGTACCTCTTCAAGATAAGTGATGAAGCGCGGAATATCCGGCAAATACTTGGTCTTGCCGTCGCGGTAGCGCAGCCGGGAAAAGATGCCCATGATTTTCAGGTGCCTTTGAATACCCAGCCAATCGGCATCGCGCTGGAAGGTCTTCAGCGCAGGCACGGGCAAGCCGGACTGCCGCGCGCGCGCGTGGTACCGTGCCAACCAACCATCGACGCGTTCCAGTGGCCAGCTGAGGAAGGCGTCCTTGAACAAGCTGATCGCATCGTAGGCGACGGGACCGCGTACACAGTCCTGGAAATCCAGCACCGCCGGCCCGGGCAGCACTGGCATCAGATTGCGCGGCATGTAGTCCCGATGGGTCATCACGCGTGCCTGCGACAACGCGTTATCCATCAAGCGACGCTGTACCAATTCAAGCCGGTCGGTATCGTCGCAATCCAGTTCCAGGCCCAGGTGGCGACGCAGAAACCATTCCTCGAACAATCCCGCGTCCCGTTGCAGCAGCGCTTCCCCAAACTCCCCCATGCCAGCTGGCGGCTCAATGGCCTGCAAACGCAACAATTGTTCGATGGCCGCGTCAAACCATTCATCGGCGGTGTCCGGCGTCATGACCTGCGCGAGCGTGGGGCCGCCCAGGTCTTCCAGCAGCAAAAACCCCGCATCGACGTCGCGCGCCAGCACCTGCGGTACCCGTACCCCACCGGACTCCAGCAAGTCGCGCATTCTCAACCAAAGACGTACGTCATCATGCTCGGGAGGCGAATCCATTACGATTCGACTAAGCCCTGTTCCCAACGTGCGCCAGTAACTGCGGAAACCCGCATCCACCGATGCCCGTTGCAGGAGCACGCCGCCATCGTCAAGCGCCATACGCGCCCAGTTCAGGCGGGAGGCTTCACGGTGATCGATGTCCTGATTTTGGGCTGTCATGCAGTTCGCGACCTGGCGTCACATTAAGAGGCACAGATTAAACCGCCTTTATCGTGACTTGCGAGCGTGGCTTCTCATGGCTGCCGATTTCGGAGCGTCAAAGATAAAGCGGCGAACGCGATCAAAGGCTTCTGATAGCGCTACAGGCTACGTTCGAAAAAAGCCCCGCATCGCAGGGCTTTATGTTGGAACGGAATCGACTGTCAGGCTTTCTTTTTCACCATGCCGTAGATGACGAGCAGGATGATGGCGCCAACCACCGAGGCAATGAAGCCTGCTGGCTCTTCTGGCCCATACCAGCCCAAGGCGCCGCCGATGAAGCGCGCCAGTAGCGCCCCGGCGATGCCGAGCACGATAGTCCAGATGAGATTGAGTTTGTCGTTGCCGGGCTTGATTGCGCGCGCGAGCAGGCCGGCGAGAAAACCGATGAGCAGGGTCCACAGGATACCGCCACCAAAGATCTGTTCCATCTGAACGCTCCGATTAGGAAGTGGGGGGCGACGACAGCCTACCCCATGCCTGGCATCGTGTCCCGCCAGTAATCCGCCTGGCTGCTTGGTCTTGCAGTCAATCCATGGCGCACACACCAGGCTATTGAGACAGCACTGCCACGTAGCGGCCGTCTGGCGGCGGGAGCTGCCTGAAAAAGGGACTGGTAAACGACACCAGCCCCGTATTTCTCAATCAGCAGCAGCCGTGGTCGCCGTGCTGGTCGCCGCCGGCCACTGCCGCAACGCCGGCAGTCTCGCCACGCAGACTGGCCGCGTGATGGTCGGCGATCACCCGCGCCACGCAGGCGGTGACTTTCTTGCCCATGGGGATGTGCAGGAATTCGTTGGGGCCGTGTGCGTTGGAATGAGGTCCCAGCACGCCTGTGATCATGAACTGCGCTCCTGGGAATTTTTCGCCCAACATGCCCATGAAGGGAATGGTGCCGCCTTCACCCATGTACATGGCCGGTGCACCAAAGAACTCGCGACTGGAAGCATCGATGGCTTTTTCCAGCCAGGGCGACATGGCTGGCGCGTTCCAACCCGTGCTGGCTTTCTCCAAGTCGAGGCTGATCTTCGCGCCATTCGGCGGATTTTTCTCCAGCAACTCCTTCAACAATTGGCCGGCCTGCTTGCCGTCCAAAGTCGGCGGCAGGCGCAGCGACAGCTTCACGGACGTGTAAGGGCGCAGCACGTTGCCGGCGGACGACAACGCGGGCAAGCCATCCGCCCCGGTGACCGATAGGGCAGGGCGCCACGTCCGGTTGAGCACCAGTTCGGTCAGATCCTCCGCCATGGGCTTCATGCCCGGCAGGAAGGGGAATTTATCGAACACCGCCGTATCCAGCACACGTGCGGCTTCCTGGGCTTGGGTGAGTCGATCGGCGGGAACTTCCACCTGCAGGCCATCGGGCAAGATGCGACCGGTGCTTTCGTCCTCCAGTCGGGACAGCAATTGCCGCAGCAGACGGAAGCTGGACGGCACAACGCCGGACGCATCGCCCGAATGCACGCCTTCCTCCAGCACTTTGACCGTGAGATTGCCGCCGGCCAGGCCACGCAAGGAGGTGGTGCACCACAGCTGACTGTAGTTGCCGCAGCCCGAATCCAGGCAGACCACTAGCGAAGGCTTGCCGATGCGGTTCGCCAAATGATCCACGTAGGCGGGCAGATCGTAGCTGCCGGATTCTTCGCAAGCCTCGATCAGCACCACGCAGCGGGCATGCGGCACACCTTGCTGCTGCAATGCCTGGATTGCCGCAAGCGAGCCGAAGATGGCATAGCCGTCGTCGGCGCCACCACGGCCAAACAGCTTGTCGCCTTTCAGCACGGGCGTCCAAGGGCCCAGATCGCTGTCCCAGCCGGTCATCTCAGGTTGCTTGTCCAGGTGGCCGTACAGCAGCACGGTATCGGCGCCGGTAGCGGAGTCCGTGGCTGGGATCTCGATGAAAATCAGCGGCGTGCGGCCTTCCAGGCGCACCGTTTCCACCTGCATGCCGGGAATAGCCTGGGCCTTGGCCCAGCTTTCCATCAGCTTTACCGCGTCCTCCATGTAACCGTTCGCAACCCAGTCCTTGTCGAACATCGGCGATTTGTTGGGTATGCGGATGTATTCGATCAGTTGGGGAACGATATCGTCGTCCCATTTTTCGGCGACATAGCGGTCGGCCTTGGCGATGTCCATGAAAGCTCCATCCTGCGCTGCAAATAGTAGGCCTCGCATTCTACGCCGGTGGGGGTAGGACTTTTCCTACACGACGTAGCGGGCTTTCCCGGCAGTTTTTCCGGAGCCCAGGCGATAGTTTGGCTACACCGGGCAATGGAGACTGATCACACCGGCAAACGAGTTCTCTCGGCTGCCGGCCAAGCGGATAAGGCCTGGGGCTCTATCCGCGAAAGTCCAGTCAAGGATTCCATTCCCACAAGGAGAGTCGTGTGAAAACGTTCGTCAACATGTTCAAAGCCGCCGCCCTGTCGCTGCTGTTGGTTTCAACTGCCTTCGCTGCCGACAAGGTCGACATCAACACCGCCGATGCGACCGTGCTGGAAGCCGCGCTGGTCGGCATCGGGCCTGCCAAAGCGGCGGCCATCGTGGAATACCGCAAAACCAACGGGCCGTTCAAAAGTGCTGAGGAGCTCGCCATGGTGAAGGGCATTGGTTTGAGGACGGTCGAGCAGAACCGCGAGCGCATCGAACTTCGCGCGATGGCATCGGGCGCAAAGCCCGCCGTTGCCGCCCCAACGAAGGCCGCGCCGGCACCGGCAGCCAGACGCTAACAATCCCATACCACGGGTTCACGCAGGACGCGAGACCGGGGTAAAAGGGGTAGGGACGCCAAGGGAGCAGGCAAGGAGCCGACATGGATGTGCTTATTGCGTAGGAAGCGCATGGAGTAAGGACAGGCGCGCGATGCCTGGAGAAAGGCAAGGAGCCAACACGGAAGTACTCATCGCCCGGATACACAACTGTGTATCCGGGCGATATTTTTTTGAGCGGGTCGGATCGGGTTGGTGATCGTGTTCGATCGGCGAGGCTCTGGAGCTGGCACAGGGCGGTTTAGAATTGCCATCGCGCTTTCCTCCTGGCAGGGCCAGAGAATGTCCGAAGTCTCCCGGGTGATTCCGGCCAACGAATACCAGCGCAGCCGCTGGAAAAACGGCTTGGGCTGGACCCGTGAAATCGTTCGAGTCCCTGATGGCGATTGCTGGAACTGGCGTTTGTCCATTGCGGAAATCGAACGCGATTCAGAGTTTTCGATCTTTCCTGACATCGATCGTGAACTCGTGCTGGTCCGCGGAAACGGTCTGCGGCTGAGGTTCGCAGATGGCGAAGTGTCCGAGCTGCCTCCACCGCATGGCCGCTTTCGTTTCGCCGGGGAACGTGCGGTGGCCGGTGAGCTGGTGGACGGCACGACTCATGACTTCAATCTGATGTGGCGCAGAGGCTTGGTTGAGACGGAGCTACTGCATCGGCCGCTGGTCGGTCCCATGTTGTTTTTTGTTGAGCCTCACACGCACTGGGCGATTCATCTGCTGAGCGGCCAAGCAGAATTTGATGCTGATTCCGGACTGCCGCCGCTGTGGGCTGGTGATACCGCACTGCTCATCGGCGATGCTGGGCGCAGGCGCTATGCCTTGCAAGGCGGTGGGGAGCTGCTGGCGATACGGATTCAGGAGTTAGACCAGAAGTAGCGTGGCACGCGCCCAGGCACAGCGATCAAGTTCAAAGACTCTCACCGGGCAGGCGTACCACGTAGAGCGGAGCTGCGCCTCGCGATAGCATCGAGTCAGTAGTAATGAGGCCGTCGCAACGGCCGGTGACAGCGAATAGCCGTCAAAGATGCCTTTTAGGACTCCGCTGCTTGTGCTCTTGGTTCTCCCACCCAATATTCGCATTCGCGCGAAGAGCAGCGGAGCAAGCTCCGCTCTACGAGAAGCGCCTTCATGGCTGAAAGGCGGCCATTCGCTATCGCCTGCCGTTGCGACGGATCATTGCCACTAGTTCAGCCTTATCGCGGGGCGCGCCGTTGCGACGGCATCATTGCCATTAGTTCAGCCCTATCGTGGGGCGCAGCTCCGCTCTACATGTGCACTTCCATCGAAGCAGCACATACACCTCAATAAACATCCCGCCGATACCGCCCTTCCAACAGCAACTGCTCCACGCCTTCATCTCCCAGGATTTCGCGTAAGGCGGCATCCACGCCTGGGGCCATTCCGGTCAGGCCGCCGCAGACGTAG
Source organism: Pseudoxanthomonas sp. UTMC 1351 (assembly GCF_040948865.1). Taxonomy (NCBI): domain Bacteria; kingdom Pseudomonadati; phylum Pseudomonadota; class Gammaproteobacteria; order Lysobacterales; family Lysobacteraceae; genus Pseudoxanthomonas; species Pseudoxanthomonas sp. UTMC 1351. The sequence goes on from NZ_JAVGJT010000002.1 coordinate 53,410, forward strand.
ATAGCTGCGCCGTCCGTCGTCCATTTGCGCAATTCATCCGCCGCTTGGCGGAGCTTCTCCTGCACATAGATGCGTTCTGACGAATCGCGTGAAAACGCCAGGTCCAGGCGAGTTAGCGAGCCGCAAGCGTGCCACTGCCTGATCTCTTCGCCGTAGAAGAAATCGCGGTCCACATGCCGCTCACCGAACAGCAGCCAATTGCGGCCGGCGCCGGCGACGATACGTGCCTTCAGATGCGCACGTAAGCCTGCGATACCCGTGCCGTTGCCGATCAGGATCAGTGGGCGCGAAGGCTCTGGCGGATGGAAATTGGCGTTGGAACGAATACGTAAGGCGATGGTGCCGCCGATTGGCGCTCCATCGCAGAGCCAACCGCTGCCCAAGCCCGGACTCCCATCCGGTCGCAGCTGCCGCCGGACCAGTAGGTGCAGTGCGCCATCTTGTGGCAATGAAGCGATGGAGTACTCGCGGTGTGGCAGCGGTTGAAGATTGTCGGCTATGGCTTGCGCGTCATAGCCGGTTCGGGCTCCCGCCACCGGCAGGTGCGAACGAGTCAGCAACTCAGCCAGCGGCTCGCGGCGGCCATCTCGCTCGACCTCGATTTCTCCCTCCAATCCCCGCGCCTGCAACCAGTGCTCGACCGTATGCGGCGCGTGGCAGGGGCCGATCTCCGCGATGTCGCCGGCCCGCCAACTCAAGGCCGAATCGTCCACGGGTCGCATCGCTAAATGGAATGCGCCACCCCCCGCACTACCGGGATTAAGTTGCCGGCGCTCCGTCAACGTCCAGGCTTCGTACCGCGGCGGCGTCCAGTCGGGGAACTCGCTGGTATCACCGAGTTGGCTAAGGTGATGCTGCCAATGCCGCAGCGCGCTTTCGTCAGCATTGTCAACTTCGACCATGTCGAACAGCGGGTGCGCGCCGTGCTGGCGCAGCCAATCGTCGAGCTGATGGCCGAAGCCGCAAAACTTGTTGTATTCGCGATCGCCAAGCGCCAGCACGGCGTAGTTCAGCGAAGTCAGCGACGCCGGCCGGCCTATCACATTGCGTAGAAAGGCGAGGGCGTGATCGGGCGGGTCGCCTTCACCGGTGGTGCTGACGATGAACAGCGCACGTTGGGCGGAAGAAAGCGTCTGGGTATCGACGCGATCGATGCTGCATAAATTTACACTCACGCCCGCTTGCCGAAGTGAATCCGCGGTGCGTTCCGCCAATGCTTGGGCGAATCCGGTCTGACTGGCATAAACAACCAGTACGGGTGATTGGTCCGTTTCGGCGTAGCTGACGATTGCATCTTGACGGTTCGCGCGTTGGCCCACCCAGCCACAAAAAAAGAAATAAGCAACGAGCGCCGCTGCAGCGATGAACCAACGCTTGGCGCGCGGCGTAGCAATCCACCAGTCAGCATTGGCATTCCAACTCAACAGCGCCAATGCCGTGGCCGCCAGCAGCAACAGTATCAACGCATTGCCTAAGGCGACGCGGTTACCAGGCAAGGCCAGAGAGGCACTCATGCAGACAGCCTGTCTTCGAATCGTGAGGTCATCCGTTCTTGCAGAGCCGCGTCGCCGCGGACCACGAACCGCGCTGCAATGTCGTGCTGTTCGGCAAAGGAAAAGCCAGCGTCCACACCCATGACGGTCAACGCGGTTGCCCAAGCATCCGCATGCATCGCATTGGCGGCGATCACCGTGACGGCAGCAGGTGCGTGCTCCACTGGTAGACCGCTGCGTGGGTCAAGCGTGTGCGAATAGCGGCGGCCTTCCTGTTCGAACCAATGCCAGCGGTCGCCTGAAGTGGCAACGGCCAGGTCGCCCAGGCCGATCACTCGCGGCACGGAGTCATCGGCTTCTTCACCAGGTGAAGATTCCACCAGTACGCGCCAAGGTTCGTTGTCCGGCTTTCGGCCGTAACCATAGAGTTCGCCGCCCACTTCGATCAAAGCGCTGGCGATTTCGTATGCCCGAAGAAATCGCGCCACGCAATCCACGCCGTAGCCTTTGGCGATCGCGGAAAGGTCGAGTTGCAAACCGCCGGGCTGTAGAAGGCATCGACCGTCTTCGATTGCGACGCGTCGCCAACCGACGCGCGCCTGGATGGCCGATAGCACAGCGTCATCAGGAACACCGCGGGCGCCGGTGCTGGCACCAAATCCCCAGGCCGCGACGAGCGGTCCTACAGTGGGGTCATAGGCACCATCGCTGGCCCGGGCGATCTCCAACGAGCCATTCAGGACATTCCAGAAGTGTTCCGGCAACGTGTGCCAGGTGCCCGCTGCGGCCTGATTGAAACGACTGATATCCGAATCCGGCTCCCAGGTACTCATCTGCGCCACCACATCGTCGAGCTGCGCCTGAATACCCGCATGCAGCGCATGCGTATCGAGGCGCGTCGGCGCGACCAGCTTCACACTCCAGGACGTGCCCATGGTATGGCCGTACAGCGAATGCATCGTGCCTGCGGTAGCGGGAAGGGAGGAAGAGGGAAGCATGGTGTTCGGCCGCCCGCTCTCCGTCGTTGCGGAGAGCGGGCGCATTGGCATTTACTGCGGCAGCACTTCCAAGGTGGCCACGTAGCTCAGCCGGCGTTGCTTGGCCTGAGGTAGCGAAGTTTTTGCATCCTGCGTGCTTGTCTCCAGCCAGTACATGCCTGCTTCCGGCCAGGTCACGCTGAAATCGCCGCTCGCATCGGTCGTGACTTTGATCTCTTCCTGCGCGTTGCGGTAACGCGTGCCGCCGCGGGTGATCTCGAATTCCAGACCGGCCGCCGGCTTGCCATCCAGCAGCAGCTTGAACTTGGCTTGCTCACCGGCGAACAAATCGTTGGGATGCGTGACCGGCACCAGTTCCAATCCCTCGCCGGTCGTCTTCAATGCGGTTTCGTTGGGCGACCCGTTGGTGACGAAGGTTTCCACCCGGCCGAGCGATTGCGAGATCTGCAGGTTCTTGGCGTCCTTCGGCACTTCCGTGGCGAAGGTGGCCGGCGTGCCGCGCCAGCGCTTGGGCTTGCCATTTTCTTCCCAGCTGCCGAACAAGCCGCTGTTGACGGTTGCGATGCGATAGGTGCCTGATTGCTTCAGCTCGACATCGAACACAGTGCGGTATTTGCCGGTGGCCAGATTCTGCGCTTCCGCGCGGCTACCATCCGGTGCGGTGATGACCAGCCCTTCGGTGCGCAATGGAACGTGATTGAAATAGAAGAGGTCATTGGAGACCGCGGCATCCACGGTGATCCACGGACTATTGCCGGCAATCACCGTCTGCGAGGGCAGCAGCCAGGTCTTATGCGCCAGCGCGGACAACGGAAAAACTGCGGCAATCGCCAGGGCCAGAGTAAGGGAACGCTTCATCGGAATCTCCAGGTCAGGGTTTGACGGTCAGGTTGACGGCGCCGAGTTCGGCGTTGCCTTGGGCTTTGCCCGATTGCGGTGTTTTCGTTGCCGGCCAGGTGAAGGGAATCTTCAACAGTTCGCGGCCGCCCACTTCTCGGACGGCTTCCACCACCAGGGTGTATTCGCCAGGCGCCAAACCCGCCAGCTGCCGCTGTCCGTCGGTGAAGGAAAGCGCGTGCTTGCCGACTGGCTTGGTCGGGCCGGTCACGCCATCTACCGGCACCTTCAAAGTGCGCCCGGACTTGCGCCACCACTGGCGGAGATCGGGCAGCCACTTGGTGCCGTGGCCCTCGGCGCCGTCGCGCTGCTGATACCAGACCGATAGATTGGCGGCGACTTTCTGGTCGGCACCTTCCAGGTAGATGGCAACGTAGGGTCGGTGGTATTCGGCCACGTTCAACTGCGGAATTTCCACGCTGATGTCCAGTTGAGCGGCGTACGCCGGCATCGTCAACAGGCCGCTCAATGCAATGGTCAAGGTGGTGGGGATAACGGTCTTCGGCATGGAGGCGCTCGCGATCGATAGAGAATCTTCAGTGGATAAGAAGCAGTGCCAGCAGCAGCGGTACCAGCAAGCCCAGGCCGACCATCGGCCAGGTCATGCGGCGCTGGCGGGCATGCAACTGCAACAGCAGCAGACCGGTAATGCAGAACACCAGGCAGGCCAACGCGAAAACATCAAGGAACCAGCTCCACGCGGGTCCGGCGTTGCGGCCTTTGTGCAGGTCGTTGAAGTAGGAAATCCATCCGCGTTCGGTGCGTTCGTATTCCACTTCGCCGGTGTCGCGCTGGATGCTGAGCCAGGCGTCCTCGCCGGGCCCGGGCATCGACAGATAGATTTCCGTTTCCGACCATTCGGCCGGGCGCTCGCCAATGGCGATGGAGAGTTCGTCACCCAGCCATGTGGCGACGGAAGGCGGCAATGATGCGTTGCCTTCCTTGGGCTCTTTCAGTTCAACGGTTAGCGCGGCGGGCAATTGCACTGTCCGCTGTGTGATCTCGGGTTGTGCTTCGATGCGGCCGGCATGATTCAAGGTGATGCCGGTGGCGGCGAACAGCAGCATGCCGATCAGGCAGACCGCGGAGCTGATCCAATGCCATTGATGCAAGGTACGCAGCCAGAAGCCGCGACGTTGCTGGCTGGACGACATATCGGTTTTCAGCGTTCGCGGGCTCACACTTCGGCCCATTCCCGTAGCAAGTTGTGGTAAACGCCTGTCAGCTGCACCAGCGCGGGGTGCTCAGGCACATCCTGTGTCAGCCGGCGGATGGCAACATCCATCTGGAACATCAGGCGCCGATGACCATCGTCGCGCAGCATGCTTTGCATCCAGAAAAATGAAGCGACCCGTGTGCCGCGAGTAACGGGGGTGACTCGGTGCAGGCTGCTGCCGGGATACAACACCAAATGCCCGGCCGGCAGCTTCACGCTTTGGGTGCCGAAGGTGTCTTCGATGATCAACTCGCCGCCGTCGTATTCCTCGGGCGCACTGAGAAACAACGTGGCGGACAAGTCAGTACGCACCGGCTCTGCGCCGCCCAGGCTGCGGTCGTAGCGCACGGCGTTGTCGACGTGATAACCGAACGATTGCCCACCGCTATAGCGATTGAACAGCGGCGGATAAATGCGCTTGGGCAGTGCCGCCGAGAAGAACGTGCTGTTGCGCGACAGCGCTTCCAACACCATCGCGCCCAGCTCCCGCGCTACCGGCGAACCTTCCGGCAGCTGCGCATTGTCCTTGGCCTTGGCCGACTGATGGCCCGCGGTGACCCGGCCGTCCGCCCAATCGGCAGTATCCAGTTGCGCCCGGGCTTGCGCCACTTGCGCGGCGCTCAGTACATCGGGAATGTGCAGCAGCATCGGGTCACCCTTCCTCGCGGAGTCCGCTCATTGTGCGTGGGCAGAGTTGGGGGCTTGATAAGGCCTAGAACCGGAAAGTGGCGGTCAGCACCGCCGAACGCCCTTCGCCCGGAATAGCCCAGCCGCTGCCGCCAGTCACCACGCCTGCCCCATTGAGCGTCAGGTTATTGCGAATGCTGGTGTAGTACTCCTCGTCGAACAGGTTGTTGACGTTGAGTTGCAGGCCGACGCGGTCGTTGATCTGATAGCCCACCATGGCGCGGTGCACCCAGTAGGCGTCGGTTTTCAGATAGACCGGCGTGTTGGTGTTGTTGGGGTAGAACGCGCCTTGGTACGTAGCCCCGTAACCGAAGGTCCATGCGCTCAGCTCATAGGTGGTCCACAGACTGGCCGAGTGGCGTGGCGTCTGGGTCAGCATGCGGCCCCTGACGGGATCGGATGCGGCGCCATCGGCGGCGTTCTGCAGCACTTCGCTGTCCAGGAAGGTGTAGTTGGCGAACACCGCCCACTCGCGAGTGATGTTGCCCGCGGCACCCAACGCGATGCCGTCCACGCGTGCCTTGCCGTCCAGGACCTGTTCCGGTTGCAGAGGGTCGCCGCTGGCCACCTTGTAGTTCTGCCGCTCGTTGCGGAACACGGCAGCCGTCAGCGCCAAGTGGTTATCCAAGATGTCCCACTTGGTGCCCAATTCGATGTTGACCGCGGTTTCCGGATCCACATTGCAGGTGGTGGCCGAGCATGCGCCGTTAACTGAGGTCTTCGACGGCGTCTTGCTGTTGGCATACGACAGATAGATGCTGGCGTTTTCCAGCGGCTTGTAGACCATGCCCGCCCGGTAAGAAAACAGATCGTCTTCATTTTCGAATACGCCGCTGACTCCGGTGACCTGCCCGATCGAACCTGGCGCGGTCGACACGATGTAGTTGGTCGTATCGCCCTCATTGTGCTCGTAGCGCGCGCCCAGGTTCAGCATCCACTTTTCACCGAACTTCATCGTGTCGAAAAGATAGACGGCCTGATTGCTCAAGCTTCCCTTGCGGTGGATGGTCCTGACGTAATTGGTTGGACCGGTCCAGACGTTGTAGGGATTGGCGAAGTCCTGCAGCGGGTAGGCGCTGTTGTTGTTGGAGAGCTCGCTGCCATCGGCATTGCGGAAGCCGTTGCCGCTATTTAGCTCGAAATCTTCCTTGCTAAAGGCCAACCCAGCGACCAGATGATGTTCGACTGTGCCGGTATTGAAGAACGCCGTCAGGTCGGTCTGGCTGTGCGCGATGAAGTTCTCGGTATCTCGCACCAGGCCGCGTGGGCCACCGGTAGGCGACCATGTACCCGGAGGTTGGATGGTGCCGGCTGGAACGCCGGGGCCGGCCGGCAAGGTCGCGCAGGTGCCGCCTGTATACGGATTGGTGCCGTTGGGTAGGCACCATGTTCCCTGCAGCGCCGTCGTATTGGTGTATTGCTCCACACGTTGCAGGCGGCCCAAGCTGCGCAAGCGAACGTTGTCGCTGAAATCCATTTCGAAAACGCCGGTCAGCATGTCGATGTCGATTTCCTGCCGCGATGTATTGCGGTAGCCGAAGTAGGTTTCCGGATCCACGCCAGGTAGCGGACCGTTGTTGAACGGACTGAGCGCGAACGGCACGCCGTACTGCGGCATATTGTTGTCGTGCTGGTGCAGATAGCTGACGGTGAAGCGGGTGTCCGATCCCAGGCCAAACGCGATTGATGGCGCAAAGCCCCAACGGTGCTTGAACTCTTCGTCGCGGCCGGGCACGTCCTGGGTATGGCCCATGGCGTTCAAGCGTACGGCGATGCCATTTTCCAAATCGAAGTTGCTGTCGGCGGTGACGCGGCCGTATTTGTCGCTACCGGCGCCCACGGTGAACGTGCTCGAATCGCCTTCGCGCGCGGTCTTGCTGACCAAGTTGATATTGCCTCCCACCGAACCCGCACCCGACATCGCCGAGTTCGCACCGTTGATCAACTCGATCGCCTCCAGGTTGAAGGTGTCGCTGCGGGTGTACTGGGCGCTGTCGCGCACGCCGTCAGTGGTGATGTCGCTGCTGGCGGTAAACCCGCGCAGATTGATGCTGTCGCCGTAGCCGCCACCGCCTTCGCCGGCGCCAAAGGTAATGCCGGGCAGGGTGCTGAGCACATCGCGCAGGCCGAACAGGTTCTGCTGATCCATGACCGCTTTGGTCACCACGGTGATCGTCTGTGGCGTATCCAGCAGCTTCTCCGTGTATTTGGGCGAGCTGGCCTTTTGCACTTGTTCGCCCACAACTTCCACGGCATCCAGGTTCTTGGCGTCGTTGGCCGCGTCGGCTGCGGCTTCAGCGGCGGGAGCGGCATGGGCGGCGCACATGGCCAGGGATAGCGCCGCGGCCAGCGGCGTGAGAGCGAGGGATTTTTTCGACATGGTCTCGGGCGTTCAAAGTGGCGGCAGCCAGGGAATGGCAGCCGTAGCCCGCACATGCTAATGATAATGATTCGCGATTACAACATAATGTTTACAATCCGACGGACGGCTGTAACGACACACGAGTTACGCGGAAGGCCAGCGGGGCCGCTTGGCCCAGCGGGCGAAGCTCAGCACGGATCGAGACGAACCCTCGACTTCATCTGCAACGAGCATGAGGGTACGTCCAATGTCCCGTTGGATCCGGATCCAACAAAGATGGATCCAAAACCTGCGTTCCGATCGGCACTTCAGCGATCGCCAAAACGGTCGACTTGGTTACCTCCGTTCCCCTGTCGCAGTCACCTCCTGTCAAAGACCAGATCGCGCGCGCGGCGAGCAATCCCGCCCAGAGGGCCCGCGCGAAGACGGCCGCGAAGCGAAACTGGACGCTTCGGAAGAAGGTCGTCGCCTACGACCTGAAAGAGCGGGCGTTTATCGATTCTCGTTCCCCAGCCGCTCGGTTCCCGTACAAATTCAGCGATTCTGACGGTGCGAAGCCCCGACTCGCGCGACCAATCTTCAAAGGCCCGTTTTTCCGATTCTTTTTCGCCGAGAAACTCATCGAAGAGCAGGAGGCTTCCCGATCCCAGCAGAGGCGTCAGCCAATTCAGGGCACAAAGCGTGGACGAGTACAGATCTGCATCGAGCGAAGCAAATGAAACGCGACCCACTTTCGCGGCCAGTTCTGGGGTGAGGGAGTCTTCGAAATAGCCTTTTACTATTTCCACGCCACGGATTCGCGGCGGTTTACATGCAAAAGTACCTACCTCCGCATTCTCGAACTTCTCTCTGAGCCCTTCGAAGGAATCGCACGCATAGATCCGTTTCTCGGAACGACCCAACGCACGGCGCAGGATTCTGGTCGAGTCACCATTCGCGACGCCGAACTCCATGATATTTCCAGGTACATGTCGCGCCAGCGCAACGCAAAGCTTAAGTACAGACGGCTTGGGCGTGACGGTGATCCGCCTGTTCAGGTATTCCCATTGGAGGCCTTCGGGGGCCACATCCGCAATCTCATGCATCACAAGATCTCTCCCGTGCCATCGTGATTCAACGCCGAGCGTGACCCATGTCGTCCTGGGTCGTCCCGACCGAATTGCCCCCTGAGCCGGCCATGTGTCGAGCAGGCCGGAGCGACAATGCAGCACACTAGGGCAGCGAGGATATCGATCCCGTGAAAAGGCGCCGCGTACGGGCACCCCTGGACTTGTGGAGTTTCGCCGCCCCTGAGCCCGCCGTTTGCAGAGGGTAGGGACTGGTTACCCGCTGTGCGCCCGCGACCATGGTGATGGTCATCGCATCACTTCGCTGTCACGGGGCGCGAAGAACAATATCGCCCGCAGCACCGGGGGGGGCGGGCTGCGCTGGCCAGCCCAGGCCGAGCTTCGAAGCCACGTCTTAACGCGTATAAAGCGCGCCCCAGGTGGCACGGCCTGATCTGAAAAGTCCTTCCGTTAGCCTGTATTACAGCTCCAAGGAGGCAACTTGATGAACGTGCATCGAGTTCATTCCGGAGGTCGGCCCCTTTCTCAAGGGATCGACGGTCGCCGCAATGCCGGCCCCGATCCGCGCATCCGAACTCCTTCGTCGGCGCCAATGCTTCGTGCACTCGATCGGGTCAAGGGGCGCGGTTGCGCGCAGCGCAGTCTTGGACTCCTTCGTACCGTTGCAACAAATACATTCCGCAGCGCGGCACTTCTGGCTTGACCGTCCCTAGTGAGGGGCGGGTGGCGCGTAGTCCGGACGCCGCCGTCGCGCTGCGTCGATGTGCTGATCTCGTTTCCGGATCGATGGCCGGCATCTCGTTGAAAAGGTGAAAACAATGTCCTTCGATTACCTGCTAAATAAGATCAATGCGGCCGGATTAGAACATGAGCCGTTTTCGCATCTTTACATCAAGGATTTCTTCAATAACCAGCACTTTTCGCAGATCACGGCTGCGCCGGAAATTGCGCTGCGTGCCCGGGATTCGGATGGTCAGCTCTTCGATGAACTGTTCGAGGCCGGCTACAAGATCATCGAATTCCCCGGTTGCATCACGAACAAGGACACCTATATAAACTGGCACCGGGTCAAGGGCACAAAGCAGAAACATAACAATACGGCGTGCGAAGGCTTTGGGGTAACGCTGCGACTGATGTCGGCAAGCACACCGTTCATTTCCGAGTTGATGCAGTTCATCAACGGCCAACAGCTCCAGGAAGTGCTCGCCGCGAAATTCGGGATCGATCTGGACGACGTTTTCTACGACTCGGGAATCCAGAAATATCTGGACGGCTATGAAATAAGCCCGCATCCGGACATCCGGAGAAAGGCGCTGACGTACATGGTGAATATCAATCCCGGACCCGGGTCGGAGGAAAAGGAACACCATACGCACTACCTCGTGTTCCGCGACGCGTACAAATATGTCCAGGCCTATTGGGAAGGTCATCCCGAGGCAGAAAGGTGCTGGGTCCCATGGAACTGGTGTGACACCAGGAAAATGCAGCGGGAAAACAACAGCATCGTGATCTTCTCGCCCACCAACTTGACCATGCACGGCGTGAAAGCGCGCTACGACCACCTTAGCAATCAGCGCACCCAGCTCTATGGAAACCTCTGGTACCACGTGCAAACCGTGACGAGCCATCCGGAGTGGGAGGACTTCGTCATCAGCCAGGCAGAGCCGAAACTGACGACCTCCATCAAAAGCAAGGTGAAATCGGTCGTGCCGGTCTCGATGCGGGATTTCATCAGGAGCCACATCCCCGGCGGCAAGCATGTGGCCAGGAAGTTCTAACGGTACCGCTTTGCATCCGGGCGATCGGCGTTTGTCCGCCTCGCCGTGATCCTTCGGAGAGTCAATCCCGGTCGTCGCGTGTCCAGACGCCGCCGTGTTCCAGCTTTACCGGGAACTTGGGCACGGGCGAGTACGCCGGTGCACACAGCGCCCGACCGTCGCGGACGTCGAACCTGGCGCCGTGCAGCACGCATTCGATGGTGGCCTCGTCGGCGTCGAAATTTCCGGACGACAGCTCGAATTCCTCGTGGGTGCAGCGGTCTTCGAGCGCGTAGAGGTCGCCGTCGTAGTTGAACACCAGGATGGGGGTGCCGGTCACTTCATCGAAAACGGTCCGCATCTCGCCAGGCAATAACTCACCTGTGGCGCAGACGAAGGTCCAGTTTTCGCTCATGCGGCGGTCTCTGCCAGCGGCTTTTCCAGGATTTCGAAGCGCAGATCGTCACGCTTGGGAATGCCGAAGCGCTCGTCGCCGTAGGGGAAGGGCTTCTTGATGCCGGTGCGGACGTAGCCGCGGCGCTCATAGAAGGCGATCAGTTCTTCGCGGATGTCGATGACTGTCATCCGCATGGCCGGCAACCGCCATTCGTCGCGGACGATGCGTTCGACTTCGTTGATCATCGTCTTGCCCAGCCCGCTGCCTTGCTGATCGGGCCTGACCGAGAACATGCCGAAATAGCCGGCGCCGTTTTCTTCCGCGATATGGGCGCAGGCCAGCATCTTGCCATCGCGCTCGGCGATCACAATGCGGCTTTGCGGTCGTTCGATATCCTGGCGAAGCACCTCGGGGTCGATGCGCTGGCCTTCGAGGATGTCGGCTTCAGTGGTCCAGCCTTGCTTGCTGGTCTCGCCGCGATAGGCGGAGGTCACCAGTTCGACCAGGGCGGGGATGTCCGCGAGCGTCGCGGGGCGGAAGGTAAGTGTGCTCATGGTGGCGATATTACGGAAAACAGGCGTCCACCTGTAGGGTGTGCGCACACGAGTCGCGCGCGGGAACCCAGGACATACGCACAGCGCACGCTACCCGTCAGGCCAGCAGGCCGCGCGCCTTCTTCAGCGCAATAACGAACTGCTCGATCTCTTCATGCGTGTTGTAGAACGCAAATGACGCGCGGCAGGTGGCGGCCACGCCAAAGAACTGCAGCAGCGGGTGTGCGCAATGCTGGCCGGAGCGAATGGCGACACCTTCCAGGTCGAGCAGCGTCGCCAGGTCATGAGCGTGCGCGCCCTCGATCAGGAAGGAAATCACCGCCGCTTTTTCCGGTGCGCCGCCGAAGATGCGCAGGCCTTCGATCTTGCCGAGTTCTTCGGTTGCATGGGCCAGCAACTCAGTCTCGCGCGCTTCGATGTGCGCCATGCCAACCGATTGCAAGTACTCCACTGCGGCGCCCAGGCCGATGAAGCCGGCGATGTTCGGTGTACCCGCTTCGAACTTATGTGGCGGATCGTTGAATACCGTGCCTTCGAAACAGACTTCCTTGATCATCTCGCCGCCGCCAATGAACGGCGGCATGGCTTGCAGGTGTTCGCGCCGTGCCCACAACGCACCAGTGCCGGTAGGGCCGCACATCTTGTGTCCGGTCAACGCGTAGAAGTCGCAGCCTATTGCCGCAATGTCCACCGGCCGATGCGGGACCGCCTGCGAACCATCGACGACGGTGACGATGCCGCGCTTGCGCGCTTCGCGGCAGATGTCGCGCACGGGATTCACCGTGCCCAGCACGTTCGAGACGTGGGCAACGGCCAGTAGCTTGACCTCGGGTGTCATCGCCGCATAAAGCGCGCGCAGGTCCAGCGAGCCATCGGGAAGTATTTCGGCCACGCGGATGCTCGCGCCGGTGCGCTGGGCAACCAATTGCCAGGGCACGATGTTGGCGTGGTGTTCCATCCGCGAAACCTGGATGACGTCGCCGGCTTTCAAGCGCGGCAATGCCCAGGAGTAGGCGACCAGGTTGATGGCGAAGGTGGTGCCGCTGCACAGCACCAGCTCATCCGGGCGAACGTTGAGGAACCGCGCCAGTTTCTTGCGTGCGCCTTCGTAGGCGTCGGTCGCTTCCGAACCCAGCGTATGCACGGCGCGGCTGACATTGGCATTGTGCAGGCGGTAGAACGCGTCCACCGTCTCGATCACCGAGGCGGGCTTTTGCCCGGTATTGGCGCTGTCCAGATAGATCAGCGGCTTGCCGTGCACTTCGCGGGTCAGCAGCGGGAAGTCGGCGCGGACCCGGTTCCAGTCGATAGGGCGGTCGCCTTCTGCGTGGACGGGCAGGGGCGAAGAAGGTTTGGCGATGAACGACGTCATGCCGGGTCCAGCTGTTCAAGGGAGGCGTCCACCTGCGACGTCAGCAGCGCGAGCGTGTCGGGGTCTTCAATGGCGGCCAGAGGCTCGCGGCAGAACGCGGCGGTCAGCAGCCGTTGCGCTTCGACTTGGGGCAGGCCGCGAGAGCGCAGATAGAACAATGCATTGGGTTCCAATTGGCCGACCGTCGCGCCGTGAGCGGCCTTCACTTCATCGGCATGGATTTCCAATACTGGTTGGGTGTCGATCTCGGCATTGTCGGACAGCAGCAGATTCTTGTTGGATAGCGAGGCATCGGAACCGTCGGCCCCTTCCCGGATCAGGATGCCGCCATGGAAGACGACGCGGCCGCGGCTGGCGCCCAGTCCGCGCCAGGTCAGCTCGCACGACGTATCCCGCCCGATGTGGTCGATGCCCAGACGAGTATCGATGTGGCGACGCCCGCCAGCCAGCAACACACCATTGGCAGTCAGTTGGGCGTTGTCGCCTTCAAGCCGGACGTTGAGCTCGTGCCGCGACAACCCACTGCCCAGCTCCAGATCGACGCGCCGGTACTGCGAATGGCTGGACAGCACAGCGTCGGTGCGCAGCAGGGAAGTGGCGCGATCGCTTTCGTTCTGTACGCGCGCATGCACCAGCTGGGCGTCTTTCGCCAAGTGGACATGGGTCAACGCGTTGATGAGATGCGCGTGCGTGCCGATTGCCAGATGGTGTTCGACCAGCGTCAGTCGTGCGCCTTCGCGCAGCTCGATCAGGTTGCGCAGGTGCCAAGCCCGGTCCGCACCGTCCTCCGCCCCGATGAAGACCAGATGCAGGGGGCGGTCGTCGGCAACGCCGGCTTCTGCTCTCAGCAAGACGCCTTCGCTCGCCAGGGCCGCATTGAGGCGCGCGAACACGTCCTCGCTGCGTTCGAAACGCCGGGCGAGAAAGCGTGCGGTATCGCTCTGATCGGCCAAGGCTTCCGAAAGCAATTGCACGCTGACGCCGATCGGCAGATGGGTGGTATGCGACAGCGGCACCGAATAGCGGCCGTTGACGAAGACCAGGCGGGGCGTGGGTATGGCGGCCAGCGCAAGCGGGTCCACGTCGGGCACCGCATCCACGGCGGCAAACCGGCGCCGCTCCAGCGCCCGCAGCGAGGTGTATTTCCAGGCCTCGCTACGCGCGCCCGGCAATCCGTCGCGCAGCGCTTCGTCCAGTACGCTGCGGCGGACGGCGTCGCCGCTGAACGTCTCAGCCAGCGATTGCAGCAAAGCGCTCATTACGCGGCCTTCTCGGGTTCGACCCGATCTTTCAGCCAGGCATAGCCGTGCTGTTCCAACTCCAGCGCCAGCTCAGGCCCGCCGGATTCGACGATGCGGCCGTCGGACAGAACGTGCACGACGTCCGGTTTGATGTAATCCAGCAAGCGCTGGTAGTGGGTGATGACGAGGAAGGCGCGGTCCGGCGAACGCAGCGTGTTGACGCCTTCGGCGACGCTTTTCAGCGCGTCAATGTCCAGGCCGCTGTCGGTTTCGTCCAGGATGGCCAACTTGGGTTCCAGCACAGCCAACTGGAAAATCTCGTTGCGCTTCTTCTCGCCGCCGCTGAAGCCTTCGTTGACGCCTCGGTGCAGCAGTTCGTCCTTCAGGTGCAGCACCGCGAGTTTTTCGCGGACCAGCTTGAGGAACTGCATGGAATCCAATTCGCCCTCGCCACGTGCCTTGCGCTGCGCGTTGAGCGCTGCACGCAGGAAGTAGGTGTTGTTAACACCGGGGATTTCCACTGGGTACTGGAAAGCCAGGAAAATCCCCGCGGCAGCGCGCTCTTCCGGCGCCAGCTCAAGCAGGTCCCTGCCTTCGTAGCTCACCGTGCCAGCGGTGACCTCATAGCCCTCGCGTCCGGCCAGGATGTTGCCCAGCGTGGATTTTCCCGCGCCATTGGGGCCCATCACCGCGTGCACCTGCCCGGGCTTCAGTTCCAGAGACAGGCCCTTGAGGATTTCCTTGCCGGCGACGCTGGCGTGGAGGTTTTCGATCTTCAGCATTTCGGTTTCCAGTGATTGAGCCCCTCTCCCACCGGGAGAGGGGTTGGGGTGAGGGTTCGGCGGCATCGTGGTGGTTAACCATCTGGATCTCGCCGTACCCTCATCCGCCCTTCGGGCACCTTCTCCCGCAGGAGAAGGAAACTACGTCAGCCAACCGATCCTTCCAGGCTCACTTCCAGCAGCTTCTTGGCTTCCACTGCGAACTCCATCGGCAGTTCGCGGAACACCTGTTTGCAGAAGCCGTCGACGATCATGCTGACCGCGTCCTCCTGGCTGATGCCGCGGGCACGGCAGTAGAACATCTGGTCGTCGGAGATCTTGGAGGTGGTGGCCTCATGTTCCAGCGTCGCGGTCGGGTTCTTGACCTCGATATAGGGGAACGTGTGCGCGCCGCATTTCTTGCCGATCAGCAGGGAATCGCACTGGGTGTAGTTGCGTGCGCTGCTGGCATTGCGGTCGACCTTGACCAGGCCGCGGTAGGTGTTCTGGCCATGGCCGGCGCTGATGCCTTTGCTGACGATCTTCGACTTGGTGTTCTTGCCGATGTGGATCATCTTGGTGCCGGTGTCGGCCTGCTGGCGGTGGTGAGTCAGCGCCACCGAATAGAACTCGCCCACCGAGTCGTCGCCCAGCAGCACGCAGGACGGATACTTCCAGGTGATGGCCGAACCGGTTTCCACCTGCGTCCAGCTGATTTTGCTGCGCGCGCCACGGCATTCGCCGCGCTTGGTGACGAAGTTGTAGATGCCGCCGCGGCCTTGCTCATCGCCGGGGTACCAGTTTTGCACGGTGCTGTACTTGATCTCGGCATCTTCCAGCGCCACCAGTTCCACCACCGCCGCATGCAGCTGGTTCTCATCGCGCATCGGCGCGGTGCAGCCTTCCAGGTAGGACACGTAGCTCTTGTCCTCGGCGATGATCAGGGTGCGTTCGAACTGGCCGGTGTGGCCGGCGTTGATGCGGAAATAGGTGCTCAACTCCATCGGGCAGCGCACGCCCTTGGGAATGAACACGAAGCTGCCATCGGAGAACACCGCCGAATTCAACGCGGCGAAATAGTTGTCGCCGGTGGGCACCACGCTGCCCAGGTATTGCTTGACCAAGTCCGGATACTCGCGGATGGCCTCGCTCATCGAGCAGAAGATGACGCCTTTCTCGGCCAGTTCCTTGCGGAAAGTCGTGCCGACCGACACCGAATCGAACACCGCATCCACCGCCACGCCGGCCAGCTTGGCGCGCTCATGCAGCGGTACGCCCAGCTTGTCGTAAGTGTCCAGCAGCTCCTGCGGCACTTCATCCAGCGAAGCGTATTTGGCCTTGGGTGCGCTGTAGTAGCTGATGGCCTGGAAGTCGATGGGCGCGATCTTGAGCTTGGCCCAGTGCGGGACCGGCATGGTCAGCCAGTGCCGGTAGGCGGCCAGGCGCCATTCGGTCATCCATTCCGGTTCGTCCTTCTTGGCGGAAAGCGCGCGGACTACATCCTCGCCCAAGCCAGGCGGCAGCGAATCGGACTCGATGTCGGTGATGAAGCCGGCGTCGTAGCGGCGTCCCAGTTGTTCCAGGATTCCGGCGTTCTTGGTGGGAGTGTCGTTAATGGGAGCTGCTTCGGTGGCCATGGGGCTGCCTACTTGTTCAACGCGTGGCGACGCGCACGGCGATGGGGCGTCGTCGCGTGTCGTCGCTGGTGGAAGGGGAGCGCAGCATCTGCGCCAAGGTCACGCCGCGCAGGGCGTCGGCGACCACGTCATTGATCAGCCGCCAGTTGGCGCGGGCGCTGCATTGCTGGGCGATGCCGCAGTGGCTGTCGTGCTGGCTGCACTCGGTCATCGCCAGCGGCCCTTCCATGGCTTCGACGATCTCGATCAGGGTAATGCCGGCGGCATCGCGGCTCAGGCGGTAGCCGCCGTGAACGCCACGCAGGCCCTCGACCAGCCCGGCCTGGGCCAGCGGCTTGAGCAATTTGCTGACGGTGGGAGTTTCCAGGCCGGATTGTTCGGCCAGATCGGCCGCGCTAAGCACCTCGCCTGGCCGTGCGGCGAGCACGGTCAAGACCACGGTGGCGTAATCGGTCAGTTTGGTGACGCGAAGCATGGCGGGGCGGGACTCCTAAAGCGTACCGAAATTGTACTCTTTTGAAGGCGCCCGGCCAAGCGGGCCTTGATTCAGGCTGCCGGCGAGCCTTGGCCGCCATGCAAGCATGCCAATGAGTTAGGCGGAGATATTCCGAAGACGGCTGCATTAGGACTTGGGATCGGGCGCGGACTAGGCGAGAATCTCCGGCTTACGCTCACTCCCCTCGGAAGCCGCATGCCCCGCAAGATCGAAGCCAGAAAGTCCGACATCCATGGTAATGGCGTGTTTGCCATCGCACCGATCAAGAAGGGTGAGCGGGTTGTCGAGTACAAGGGCAAGCGCCGGACGCACGAAGAAGTCGACCAGGACGATAGTGGCGATGTCGACTCCGGCCATACGTTCCTGTTCACGCTGAACGACGAGTACGTCATCGATGCGAACTACAAAGGCAACAAGGCCCGGTGGATTAATCACAGCTGCGCCCCGAACTGCGAAGCCGTGATCGAAGAGCACGACGGCAAGAACCGCAAGAAGGACAAGGTTTTTATCGAAGCGGTCCGCAACATCCAGCCGGGCGAAGAACTGACCTACAACTACGGCATTACGCTGGAAGAAAAGCACACCGCCCGCCTGAAGAAGATCTGGGCCTGTCGCTGCGGTAGCAAGAAGTGCACCGGCACCATGCTGCAGCCGAAGAAGTAGCCGGCCTCGGAACAACGCGACACCGGCGCCGGCCCAGGGGATTTTCGGGTGGGATGCAGCGGTAGGGAAAAAGGTTTGCATGACTAACGCCAGTCGGTGATCGCCCTGGTCTGGCGTAGTTTGCGCGTCATGCGGGCGTGGGCCCCAAGGGAGTGGGTTGATGCGTAAGGTTTTATCCGTCTTTTCCATTTTGGGGATGGTCTCGGCGCCGGCGATGGCCGTTGAGGTCGATGGCCGCGTCGATCCCGCCGAGTGGCAGGGCGCCCGGCATGTCACCGATTTCCGGAAAGTGCAGCCGCTGACCGGAACGCCAGCCTCGCAGCCGACGGAAGCGTGGATACTCGCCACGCCCGATGGCCTGGCGATCGCCTTCAGAAACGTCCAGCCCGTGTCCGTGCCGCGCACCCGTCAACGGGTGCGGCGTGATTTCGATGAACAGGTCGACCGGGTCAACCTGATGATTGATTTCGACGGCGAT
Source organism: Pseudoxanthomonas sp. UTMC 1351 (assembly GCF_040948865.1). Taxonomy (NCBI): domain Bacteria; kingdom Pseudomonadati; phylum Pseudomonadota; class Gammaproteobacteria; order Lysobacterales; family Lysobacteraceae; genus Pseudoxanthomonas; species Pseudoxanthomonas sp. UTMC 1351. The sequence goes on from NZ_JAVGJT010000002.1 coordinate 71,486, forward strand.
GGGCGTACCGGATACAACTTCACGGTGTCTTCTACCGGCGGCATCTCCGATGCGGTCATCACCAACGAAAACCAGTTCAATGATGACTGGGACGGCAATTGGCGATATGCGGTCAGCGAGGATGCTGAGAGCTGGTCGGTGGAGATGTTGATCCCCTGGTACATAGCGCCAATGCATAAAGCGGACAGCGATCAGCGTTCCATGAAGATCTATCTGGACCGGGTGATCGGCTCGACCGGCGAGCGCTCCGCATGGCCGTTGGCCAGCTATGAACGCCCGCGCTTCCTGTCCGATTTCCACGAGGTGGAAATGCCGCACTACGAGCAGGCGTTGCTCGCCGTCACGCCCTATGTTTCAGGCCTGTACGACAACGTTCGCAGCCTTGCCGACTACGAAGGCGGCCTGGACGTGCTGTGGAAGCCGAACGGCCAGTTTCAGATGACCGCCACCGTCAATCCCGATTTCGGCCAGGTCGAAAGCGACGATTTGGTAGTCAACTTCAGCGCCACCGAAACCTTCATCAGCGACAAACGTCCGTTCTTTACCGAGAACCAGGGCTTGTTCGAATACAACACGCCGTCCGATGACAGCCAACTGCTCTACACGCGCCGCATCGGTGGCCCGGCGGACGACGGCAACGGCGCCGGTGACATCACCGCGGCGGTTAAGGTCAACGGTAGTCTGGGGCAGACCAAGTACGGCATATTTGCTGCTGACGAGGCCGACGAAGCGGGACGCTCGTTTCGCGCGCTGCGGCTGGTGCGCGACTTCAGCACCCAGAATCTGGGCCTGATGCTGACCCAGGTCGAGCGGCCTTATCTCGACCGCGAAGCGACGGTATTGGGCATGGACCACGACTGGCGCCCGACCGCACGCTGGAATATCCGCACTCGCATATTCGGCAGCGAGATCGAACAGCGCGGGGAGACCACGCGTGGCCTGGGTGCGACGGTGTGGGCCGACTACGAAATGGATCGCGGCTGGCGCCAACAATGGATCGCCATGCATTTCGGCGACGAGTTGCAGATCAACGATGCCGGTTATCTGTCGCGCAACAGCACCAACTACCTGCATTGGGACGTGAAGAAGCGCTTCGCGGAGCAGCCGGAAACCTCGCGCTATTCTTCCAAGGAATGGCGTTGGCGCATCAGCAGCAACCACAACAACCATGGCGAAAAGCTTGCCGACCAGTTCCGCATGAGCCGCGAGAGCCGGTTGCGCAATGGCAGCTATGAGTACGCACAGATCAACATCAACGGCGCCGGCGTCGACGACCTGCTGACCCGCGGCAATGGCTCAGTGAAAATGCCATGGCGCTGGAATGCATATTTCGAGTACACACGGCCGCGCAAGGGCAACTGGGCCCACGAGGTCTATGCCGATCTGATCACCGGCGGTTTGGCCGGTAGCCGCAAGGTCGGCTATGCATTGGAATACGAAGCGACCTACTTCATCAGTGACGCTTTCAGCGTGTACGGCGGCGTGTATGCCGACATGACCCCTGACTGGCTGATCTGGCAGCGGGACAATCTCATCGGCAGCTACAAGGGCCGGGAATGGCATGTCAGCGCCGGATTGAACTGGAACATCGGCAGCAAGCAGGAGTTGCGCGTCAAACTGCAAGCGCTGGCCGTGGATGCAGACGCCTTGGGCGCGTACCGGGTGGCGTCGACCGGAGACGCCATGGCCAGCGACGATACGATCGATGATTTCAGCCTGAGCAATCTTGGCTTCCAAGTCCGTTATCGCTATGAACTGGCGCCGCTTTCCTATCTATATGTGGTGTACGGCCGTGGCGGCTTCGATAGAAACGACTATTCGGACGACGCCAGCCAACTGCTGAACGACAGCTTCGGTCTGCGCGACGACGAGCAACTGCTGGTGAAGCTGAGCTATCGGTTCGAGATATAGAGGCGATGAGTGGCAAGAAGACGTTTTCACACCGGATAGCTATCAGGGGCAAAAATTCCCGTCATCCCGTCATCCCGTCATCCCGTCATCCCGGCGCAGGCCGGGACCCAGTGCCTTGCGGGTCCGATAAACGATTGCCATGACTGACGCGAAAGTTTCCGCGGGCGCGCGCCCGTCGGGCCCATCACTCCAAGCCAGGCACCGCACCGATATCGCGGTTGAATCGCACGACCACACGCCCGTTTTCAATGTTCGTCGACACGACCTGCAGATCGCCCAGCAGCGCTGCCGTTGCCGGATCCAACTGGTACAGCGGTTCTTTTTTGGCGTAGTCGGACAGCCACAGGTTGATCAGCATCTGGGTGCGTCCATCGACTTGCTGCCCGGGCGAAGCGGCATCGATGCGATCCAGGGTGGGCTGATCCAACAGCAGCGCCCGTTGCTGCGGGTCGAAGCGTAGTCCGCTGCTCAGCCAAAGCCGGCCAATAGGCGTGGCTGTGCCGCCTCCAGAGGCGGCCTTGGCATCGATGCCCAGCATGAGGCGTTGGCCTTCCGCGGGAATCGAGAGCTGCGGGTCGCTAAGGGTCAGTGTCAAAAGCCCGCCCAGTGTGTCGTAGTCCTGCGGGAACTCGGCGCTCAGATGCTGCTGTACCTGAGCAGCGGTGACGCTGACTTCATTGCCCTTTACCGTCTGCGCCCAGACAGCAAACGGCGCGCACGACGTCAGCAGGAGCGCCGCACTAACGCGAAAAAAAACACTTCGAAATTTCTTCATCATTGCCTCAACGATCATCGAGTTTCACCAGAATCCTGCCGTCTTCGATCAAGGTCGCACCGATGCGCTTGTTCGCGGGCAGGCGGTCCAGCACATCCGCATCGATACGGTAGACCGGTTCTTGATTGGCGTATTCCGTCAGCACAGCATTGACCAGCTCGCGCGTGCCGCTTTCCTTCAGTGACCCGGAACCAGGTACTTCCACATCAATGATTTCCGGGTTCAGCAAGTGCAGGCCCCGCGTTGCCGGGTTGTAGCGCAGGCTACTGGCCAGCGCGAAATGGCCTTTGCTTACCTCTCCGACACCCATCGCGCGAACGCCGATGTCGAAATCCATCCGTAGCCGCTCGTCGCCTGGCGGGATAGTCAGCCGGGGATTGCTGAGCGTGGCCGATACCAATCCGCCCAGTTTGTCGAACTCACGCGGGAAGCTGTTGTTGAGATGCCGCTGCAGCTGCGGCTGCGTGAAGCTGATCTGGTTGCCCAGATAGCCGGAAACCGTGTTCATGGCCGCGCAGCCGGCAAGCGACAGTAGGGCGAGTAATGCGAAGGCTGAATTCAGATGGCGGCGTGGGTGCATGGTCGAACTCGCGGAAAGGTAACCACCTTAGCCAGCGGGAGTGAACACAGCCTCAATCGCGAGTGCCCTACGGCAACGGATGCGGGCTGGGTTTCGATCGCCCGTGCCTCAAGCAAGCATGCTCATTCGCGCTGCTGCATTGCCAACCGGAGCCCCAACGCCACGAACACGCTGCCAGTTGCCCAGCGCTTCCAGCGATCGAAACGCGGGTTGGCCGGAGCACGTCGCCCGAAACGACCGATCAGCAGCGAAAGCGCGAGACTGTGCGTCAGGCCAATCACCGATAACAACGCGCCGAGCATCAGGAATTGCAATGGCACCCAGCCACGTTCGGGCTGGACGAACTGCGGCAGGAAGGCCAAGAAGAAGATGGCTACCTTGGGATTCAACAATCCGGTCACGACCGAGCGTAAATACACGTTAGGGGCTGGCGCAGAGGGTGGCGTCCGTACCACGGCTCCGGTGTCGAAAGTGCGGATGTCAGCGGTGGGCGTGCGCTCGCGCCACGCCTTGATGCCCAGCCAAATCAGATAGGCCGCACCGGCGTACTTGACCAGTTCGAAAGCCATCGCCGATGTGGCCAACACCGCCGACAAGCCCAGGCCGGCAGCCAGGGCATGAAGCAAGGTGGCGGTCTCCAGCCCCAAGGCGGCCTGAGCGCCGCGACGAGTGCCGCCCGCCAGGGCCTGGGTCGCTATCCAAGCTGTGCCTGGACCTGGGATCAGTACCAGTGCTGTGGCAGCGGCGGTGTAGGCAAGCAAGGTGGTGCTGTCGAACATGGAGAAAACGTTCATGAAATGCGCCCGCCAATGGAGAGCCGTAGCTTACGCGCGGTACCGATCAATCGACGCGGTTGCCTTGCTTCAGGCCCTTGATGAATTCGCCCATGTGCTGACGCAGGGGCGCGAACAGATCGTCGGTGTCTCCACGATGTTTCAACATCAGGCCGCTGAGCAGCTTGGTACCGATGACCAGGGCTGCGCGCTCGTCGCCGGTGAAGCCGCGTTGCCGCTGGGTTGCTTCCAGGATCCGCATCCAGTCGTCGTGGCAGCTGTGTTCGAACTCGATGGTGCAGCGGCCACTGCATGCTTGGCCGTCCTGCTCGATCGGGGTGACGGTGATGCGGTAGCGATGTTTGTCGTTTGCCATGGGATTCTGCCGGAGAAGCGGAAAGCCATCCCAAGATAGGCCCGGCGCAAACCGACGGCGAGTGTTACCGCCGCGATGCACTGTTCCAGGCACTTGGCGGTTGGACGTTTAGGTTCAGCGTGGTCGCGGGGTGTTGAAGGCCTGCATTAGCGGCAGAGGATCGTAGGCGCCATTCCGGCCGTAGATGCCATAGTGCAGATGCGGTGGCGTGCCGCGGGCGTTGCCGGTGGTGCCGACCACACCCAAGGGATCTCCAGGCCGCACCAGATCACCGGTTTGCAGGCCTGGCGCCCAATCATCAAGGTGCGCGTAGTAGTGGCGTTCGCGAGCCGGGCCCAATACCCACACCTGCTTACCACCCAGGCCGCCGTCACGCACCGACACCACGATGCCGCGGGTACTGCTGAACACCTGTGTTCCACGCGGTGCAAAAATATCCACCCCGGCGTGAGTACGGTCGGTTCCGCGCGGCGCGCCGAACGTATCGGCGATTCGTCGTGCGGTCACTCCATCGACCGGCACGGGAAGGGCGGTTGGCGGCGGCATGCGCGACAACTCCCACAGCGTGCGCGGCTTCGCCATGAAAGGCTGCCTCCACGCCCAAGGCAGCAGCCATGCCGCCAGCGCCATGAGTATCAGCCACGTCAGCCAGCGTCCCACTCCGCGACGACGCGGTGTGGACGGGGTGCCTTGTGGAGGCGAGGGCGCTTGCACGCTAGGAGAATTAAGCCTGGCCGGATAGGTTTGCCTGACCTGCCAACTGCTGCTCCAGTCGGGACTTCAGTGCGTCGTCGAGCTTGAGTTGCCGCGCCAGTTCATCCAGATATGCGCGCTCCATGAAGTTCTGGTCGTCGGCGACCAGCAGACTGGCCAGATACATTTCCGAAGCGATCTCCGGCGTGGTGCCCGCCTTGGCGACTTCCGCCGGATCCAGCGGCTTCTCCAACTCGGTGTGCAACCAGGCCTGTACGGCATCGTCCTGATGGATGCGAGCGAACTCACCTTCGATGACCTGGCGCTCGCGCGCGTCAACATGGCCATCGGCTTTGGCGGCGGCGACCAGCGCTTTGAGAATGGCCTGGCTGTGCTGCTCAGCCAGAGGGGGTGGCAGGCGATCGACGGTTTGCGGCTCCGTCTTGACCGCGCCTTCCTGCTGAAGCTTGTAATCGCCATAGGCTTTGTAGGCCATGACGCCCAAGGCGGCCAAGCCACCATAGGTCGCCAATTTGCGCGTGCTTTTGTTGCGGCCCAGCAACAATCCGAGTGCGCCGCCGGTCAATGCACCTTTGCCGAAGTCGGCGTTGAGAACACTGCCGGGTTTGCCGCTACCGCTGCCGCCTTGGCTGGATTTGAGGAGGTGGTCGAGAAAACCTTGGATATTCATGCGTGGCGCTCCGTTCGGGATTTCTATAGGTGCGGGCTGATAAGCCGCGCATCAAGTCCGCGCCCCGATAGCCATTCGGTCGGCGTGATGAAGAACGCGCCGCAGCGCGTCCGGATGGCGCAGAAACAGGTTTCTATCGTTCTTCAGGCGCAACGTCGCGACTCACCGGCATCGGCATGCCGACACCACTCCCGCAGGGGAGCTGCGTGAAGAAGCAGGTCACTAAACCCAAAACAAAAAAAATCGGGACGGCGAACCGTCCCGATCGGGTATTACGGATGAAGCGGCAGATCAGGCCGCGGCGTCCTTGAGCTTCTTGAGCGGACGCACTTTGACCTTCACGGAAGCCGGCTTGGCGGCGAACCACTGCTCTTCCTTGGTGAACGGGTTGATGCCCTTGCGCTTCGGCTTGGCCGGAACGCTGACGGCGGTGATCTTCAGCAGGCCCGGCAGGGTGAAGGCGCCAGCGCCTTTCTTGCTGACGGAAGCATGGACGGCGCTTTCCAGCGAAGCCAGCACGGCGCGCACGTCTTTGGCGGCCACGGCGGTGGCTTCGGAGATGTGGGCAACCAGACCCGACTTGCTCAGGGCTTCCTTGATCGGCTTCGGTGCGGCCGGCTTTGCAGCGGCCTTCGGTGCGGCTTTCTTGGCGGCCTTTTTCGGCGCTGCTTTCTTCGTGCTCTTTGCCATATATGTCCTGTCTTGCAGTCTGTAGGTGGGTAATCGGGCCGAAACGTGTCGGCAAGCGAAATGTAGGGCAAAGCCAACGCGCCGCCAAGTGCAAAAGCGATAAAAAAGCTTCTTTTTTTGCTTTTTTCTGTTGTTGGTGCGGATAAGCGGCCGGTTCGGCCGGAAAAAATCGTATTTGGTGGATCGGCCAACCTATCGCCGACCGATCCATCTGCTACGCTCGCCACGTCGGCCAGCAGCTTGCGAATTGCTCTGGCCAGCGATAACGAACGCTCAATCTTCTTCCTGCCGAGGCTTGTAAGCCTCTGTCAGCTTCTGCTGGATGTTGGCCGGCACCGGCTCGTAGTGGCTGAAATCGAGGTTGTAGCGTCCACGTCCTGCGGTCGCCGACTTCAGTTCGGCAGCGTAGCCTTCCAGTTCCGATAGCGGCACCTGCGCTTTCACGACGATCTCGCCGCGGATCGAATCAGTACCGTTGATGCGGGCCCGCTTGCTTGCCAAGCCGCCGGTGATGTCGCCTACCTGCGATTCGGGTGCACTGACCTCCAGATCCACCACCGGCTCCAGCACCTGCGGTTTGGCTTTGGCGATGGCGTCCAGGAACGCTTTCTTGCCCGCTGCGGCGAAGGCAACTTCCTTGCTATCCACCGGATGATGCTTGCCGTCGTAAACGATCACCCGTACGTCCTGTAGCGGATAACCGGCAATGGCACCGGCTGACAGCACTTGGCGTACGCCTTTTTCCACTGCCGGCAGGAACTGCCCGGGAATGGTGCCGCCTTTGACTTCATCGACGAATTCGAAGCCGCTGCCGCGCGCCAGCGGTTCGACGCGCAGGAAGACTTCGCCGAACTGGCCCGCACCACCGGTTTGCTTCTTATGGCGATGGTGGCCTTCGGCCCGCGCACCAATGGTCTCGCGATAGGCGATGCGCGGAGGATGGGTCTTCACTTCCACGCCATGACGTTCCTTCAGGCGGTCCAGCATGATCCGCAGATGCAGATCGGATAAGCCGCGGATCACGGTTTCGTTCAGTTCGTTCTGGTGTTCGACGACAAAGCCGGGATCTTCTTCGGCCAGTTTGTGCAGTGCCGTGGAAAGCTTCTGCTCCTGGCCCTTGCTGGCCGCCTCGACCGCAAGGCCGAACATGGGTTTGGGGAAATCGATCGGCGCCAGATGGATTTCGTCTTCGTCATGGCTGTCGTGCAGCACCGCATCGAAATGCAGTTCTTCCACCTTGGCGATGGCGGCGATATCGCCGGGGATGGCCTGTTCCACTTCCATGTGGTCCTTGCCCTTGAGCTTGAACAAGTGACCGACTTTGAAGGGTTTCTTGCCATCGTCGACGAACAGTTGGGTGTCCTTCCGAACGGTGCCCTGGTACACGCGGAACACGCCCAGCTTGCCGACGAAAGGATCGTTGACGATCTTGAAGACATCCGCGATGACGTGTGCCTTGGCGTCGGGCACGGCTTCGATGGGTTTGGCCGATGCGCCACGACCTTTGAGAAAAGGCGGCGGGTTGGCTTCGGCCGGATTGGGGAAAAGCTGCTCGGCGATGTCCAGCAGTTCTTTGACGCCTGCGCCGCTACGCGCGGAAGCGAAGCACACCGGCACCAGATGGCCTTCGCGCAGGCATTGCTCGAAGGCATCGTGTAGCTCCTCGCCAGACAAGCCACCTTCGCCAAGGTCCAGATAATGTTCCATCACCGTTTCGTTGATCTCGACGACCTGGTCGATGATTTTCTGGTGCCATTCTGCAACCGGACCAAGGTCGGATTCCCCGGTGTTGCGGCCATAGCAGTCAACGACGGATTTTCCGCCATCCACCGGCAGGTTGAGCGGCAGGATTTCGGGGCCGAACTCCTCGCGCAGGTCTTGCAGCACCTGGGCGCAATCGGCGCCTTCATGGTCGATCTTGTTGATGACGATGGCGCGGCAAAGTCCTCGCTGCTGCGCGCGTTCCATCAGCCGGCGGGTTCCGTGCGCCACGCCGGTATCGGCATCGACCACGATCAACGCGGTCTCCACTGCCGACAACGCCGACAACGTCGGGCCGCGGAATTCCGGGTAGCCGGGGGTGTCGATCAGGTTGACGTGGATGCCGGCATGGTCGGTGCTGGCGATAGCGGTATCGATGGAGTGGCCGCGGCTTTTTTCCATCGGGTCGTGATCGGATACGGTGGTGCCGCGTTCGACCGTGCCTGCCGTCTGTAGGGCGCCGCCGGCATGCAGCAGGGCTTCGAGGAGCGTTGTTTTGCCGGCGCCAGGGTGGCCTGCCAAGGCCACATTGCGGATTTGCTGAGTACTGTATGCCATGAGGCCATTCCTCCCATGATTGAGAGTCCGGCCGGGAGTGGCCGGGCCTTTGCGGAGCAGGTCCGCATATGCCGTCATGGCTGTCCGGGCAAAAGGGCGACCCGTGAGCGGAGCGCTCCGCGAGCGGTCATGGCGGGCGGTCAGCATCCGCATGCGGGCCAGGGTGGTCAAGCCGCAGTGCGGTACAGGGGCAAATGAGTAGCCGCCCACGCCGCCACGCACCCGGTGCAGCGCCGCAGCTTGGGGAATGTATCGGCATGTGCTTTCTCGCTCTTCCTTGTGCCGGACACAGGGCGCCACGGCACCGGCGGCTACCTGCTGAGATATGCCCGGCGTGAACATCGGCCGGTGTAAGCTGCGCGTTCCCCCCTGACCCGAGGATGTGACCATGGCTTTGAAACGTTATGCCGATGCGGTATGGAATGGCGACCTGCAAGCTGGCAAGGGAACCATCTCGACGCCGCAAAGTGGCCTGTTCGACGCCCAGAACTATTCGTTCAAGACGCGCTTTGGCGACGAGAAAGGCACCAATCCGGAAGAACTGCTGGCGGCCGCGCATGCGGGCTGTTTCAGCATGGCGTTGTCGGCGGTGCTGGGCAAAGCGGGGTTCACCCCGGAAAAAATCCAGACCCGTGCCGAAGCCACGATGGAGCCGGGCATGGATCCGGGCCCGACGGTGACTGGCGTCAAGTTGATCGTCTCGGCCAGTGTGCCGGGGATCGACGAGGGGAAGTTCAAGGAAATTGCCGAACAAGCCAAGGCGGGTTGCGTGATCTCGCGCGCGCTGTCGGTGCCGGTATCGCTGGAAGCGACCTTGCTCTGAGGGAACTAGTCAATCGAACCATCCGTTTGACGGTGGTTCGTGACTTGTGAGTTGATGCCGCGCACGACATCCATCCGTTCGGCCCTGCTCATCCATGGCGCTGGCGGTGGCGGCTGGGAATGGAATCTTTGGCGCGGCGTGTTGCGAGCTAACGGTATCCACGTTTGCGCACCGGACCTGCAGCCATCCGCTGCAGGTCTGGCCGCAACGCGCTTCGGCGACTACGAAGCGCAAATGCGGGCCGCGCTGTCGGTGCTGCGTTCTCCGCGCGTGGTGATCGGCGCCAGCCTCGGTGGTTTGGTGGCGATGCGTGTCGCCGACCTGGCCGATGCCGTGGTGCTGGTGAATGCTCTGCCGCCCGCGCCCTGGCACCGCGAGTTGCCGCCGCGTGATTGGCCGACGATTGTGCCGTGGCGAAACAATGCGCGGCTGGTTTCCACTTTGCGCTCGCTGCCGGATTCCGACGAGGCGACCGCGTTGTATGCATTCCGGCATTGGCGCGATGAATCTGGTGCGGTCTTGCGCCAGGCCTATGCCGGTATCCAGGCTGAGGCACCCAGATGCCCAACGTTGTTCGTCGTTTCCAGCAACGATGAAGACGTACCGCCGCCGCTTTCCGTAAGAATCGCGTCCGCGTGGTGTGCCGAGGTGGTGCAAACGGGTTCGATCAGCCATGCGGGACCTCTACTGAGTCACACGGCGGCTGCCATCGCCGGACAAACTGTCGCATGGCTAAACAGGAAAGGGGCGGCGGGCGGAATTCAGACTGCTTTAACGGCGCTGGCCTGACGATGCGATTGCGCTGATCCGGCGCGGGGAGACCCGTCATGAATTATTTTTCCGCCGTTTTGCTTGCCGCGGGACTGCTTGCTTCCACGAGTGCCAGTGCGCAATCGTCAGGCTATTACGGTTCCGGCTATGGCGCGCAATACGACTATGCGCGAGTGATACGGGTCGATCCGATCATCGAATCCGATGGTTATCGCGACACTTCCGTCAATTCGCAACGTTGCTATTACCGCCAGGCCGATGATGTCTATGCACGCGACGACGGCTATTACCCGAACGGCGGAGACTACCGCGGAGACGACTACTACCGGGACGATGGCTACCGCAGCGGCGGTAGTGAAACCGGGAGGACCGTCGCGACGGTCATCGGCGGCATCGCCGGTGCCGTGCTGGGCAGCAAAGTAGGCGAGGGTAGCGGCCGTTACGTTGGAACGGCGGTAGGTTCCATGGTGGGCGGCATGGCCGGACGATCCATCTACAACAGCTCTCAGCGCAACCGCCAAACGCAACAGGGCACCGTGCGGGTCTGCGATCCGGTGCCCACCAGCGGACGCGGTGGCTACAGCGACCACTATGGTGATGGTCGTGTCGCCGGTTATGACGTGACGTACGAGTATGCGGGCCGTACATACCACACCCGCACAGACCATCATCCCGGCGACCGGATCCGCGTGCGGGTGGATGTCCGGCCGGAGTGACCGCGGGCACAAGCACCGACTTCCGCAACATCCATGACATGGGGCCGCAAGGCTCCATGTTTGTTTTGAGCCCCATGTTCGTTTCGAGACTTATGTTCGTTTGGGAACTGTAACCACGGGGGTTGCCGGTCCGCGACGGCGCGCGCATAGTCCCGGTCGATCGTGAAGAGGAGCTCCATATGCGCTTTTTGGTGGGGATTGCTGCGTTGTGCCTGGCTAGTGCAAGCACGTGGGCCACACAGGTGCAGGTACTGACCGCGGCACGTGTGCATACCTCCGACCCGCGGCTTCCCATTGCCGAGGCGATCGCCTGGGACCAGGAAGGGCGCCTGCTTGCGGTGGGGGATTCGGATGAATTATTGGCCCGTTACCCGGACGCTCGGCGAATCGAGGCGACAGGTAAGACGGTGATTCCGGGTCTGGTCGATGCGCACGGCCATGTGATGGGGCTGGGTTATGCATTGATACGTGCGGACCTGGTGGGTGCGCGCGACAAGGCCGAAGTGATCGCACGCCTGAAGACCTACGAGAAGCAGCTGCCCGCGGGTGCATGGCTATTGGGAAGCGGTTGGGATCAGAACGACTGGCCAGGCAAGGCATTCCCGAGTGCGGCGGATCTGGACGCCGCTTTCCCGGAACGCCCGGTCTGGCTGGAACGCGTCGATGGTCACGCGGGCTGGGCCAATTCGGCTGCTTTGCGTGCCGCTGCCGCAAGATCGGACAAGCCGCTCACGGGTGATTGGCAGCCAGGGGGTGGGCGTATCGAACGTATCAACGGCCAGCCTACCGGCGTCTTGGTCGACGCGGCGATGGCGCTGGTGAATGCCGCAGTCCCTGCGCCGGATGAAGCCCAGCGCGAGCAGGCGCTTGCCAAAGCGTTGGATATGGCCGTGCGGCATGGCCTGACCGGCGTCCATGACATGGGCGTATCGCGGGACGACCTTGCGCTGATGAAGCGTTTTGCCGACGCCGGCCGCTTGCCACTACGGTTGAGCGCTTACGCTGATGCCGATAGTGCTGCGTTGGCCGATCTCTGCGCCCAGGGACTCTATCGCCACGAAAGCGGGCGCCTGCAGATGCGTGGCGTCAAGTTCTACATGGATGGCGCGCTGGGCAGCCGCGGTGCGGCCCTGCTGGAAGACTACAGCGACGACCACGGCAATCGCGGCCTGTTGCTTACCCAGCCGGCCGCATTCGAATCGGCCGTGCGCAAAGCCAAAAAGTGCGGTGTGCAGGTAGCCACCCACGCCATTGGCGATCGCGGGAATCGCCTTGTGTTGGACACCTATGCGCGTGTCCTAGGAAATACGAAAGACAGCGACCACCGCTGGCGCATCGAACACGCGCAAGTCGTTGCGCTCGACGATATTCCGCGTTTCGCATCGCTAGGTGTGATTGCCTCGATGCAGCCTACCCATGCCACCTCGGATATGCCGTGGGCAGAGGATCGCATCGGGCCACAGCGCATCAAGGGTGCCTATGCATGGAGGCGTTTCCTCGGCAGCGGTGCACGCTTGGCGTTGGGTTCCGATTTTCCGGTCGAATCGCCTGATCCGCGCTTGGGGCTGCATGCCGCGGTGACGCGACAGGATCGAGCAGGTCAACCACCGGCGGGATGGAAGCCGGACCAACGGTTGACCACGGCCGAAGCCTTGCGCGGCTTCACCGCCGATGCCGCGTATGCGGGGTTCGACGAAGACGAAGTAGGGCGGCTGGTGGCAGGACTGCGCGCGGATTTCGTGGTCCTGGACGAGGATCCGCTGGCGATCCCGGCGGGAGGGCTCGACGAACTGCACATCCGATCCACGTGGGTCGACGGCAAACCTGTATTCCAAGCCGCGCCTCGATAGCCACCCGTTGCGCGCTATCAGGAACGCGCCGCAGCGCGTCCGTATGGCGAACAACAATAGGGAGGGCTCAATCGCTCTTTAGCTTCTATCGTGACCTGACGGGAAGGACGCCCATGGAGCTCCTACCGAAGATGAGTGAGCCAAGACTTTCCGGCGGCCGCGAATCCGGGGTGAAACCGAAATTACCAACGGATATGCCCGCTCACCACCGTTTGCACCTGCCCACCCGACCAGACCTCGCCTTTGGCATCCACGTGCAGTTGCAGTAACGCGTCATGACCGACTTCGCGGCCTTGGCTTACGACATACCGGTCGCGGCCACCCGGCAGAGCGTTCTGCGACTTCAGCCACGCAGCAAGCGTGGCATTGGCAGCGCCCGAAGCCGCGTCCTCGAATGCAGCGGGCGCACCGACGAAAGCGCGCACCGCCAGATCGTAAGGTTGTCCGCTGGCGCGCGCATAAGCACATACGCCCATGCTGTCCGTCGCCCGCGCCAACGCCGCGATCGCTGTCCAGTCTGGCGAAGCCGCGCGCAGGCTGGCTTCGTCCTGTAGCTCCGCTAGCCACCACCGGCGCCCGCCATCGACCAGTGCGGGACGAAGCGCGCCAGCGATCAGGCCTTGCAATGCACCGCGCAGCAGTTCGTTCCGGTCTGGGGCGCCGATTTCCACTACTTTGGCGCGCGGTGTGCGCACCGCAATGGTGCGCGTTGAGCCTTCGCCTTCCACCTGTAACGGCAGCAGGCCGGCAATACCTTCCTGAACCAGCACGCCGTCGCGCGGGATGGCCAAGCCAGCGTCCAGCACGGCGTGCGCGGTGCCAACGCTGGGATGGCCGGCGAAGGGCACTTCACGGCGTGGACTGAACATACGGATCGCGTAGCTGGCTTCGGCCGTGGTGGCGGGGAACACGAACGTGGTTTCCGGCAGGCGCGTCCAGCGGGCGATGGCCTGCATGGTGGCATCATCGAGCCCGCCTCCGTCCAATACCACCGCCAGCGGATTTCCTGCACCAGGGCGGTCGGCAAAGACATCGAGTTGGACAAAACGGCGTGCGGTCATGAGAGGAGTTTGCGCAGTGGGGTCGCGCAGCTTAGCAATTCACGCTGCCGCGGATGATCGGCTGTACCTGTCCGCCGATCCACACATTGTCCGCGTCATCAATGGCGATTTCGATTTTCCCATCGCGGCCCAGTTCGCGGCCCTGGCTGGCGACATAGTGCCGGCCTGTTCCAGGTAAGCGGCCGGCCTGCAGCAGCGCCGCGGCGATGCAGGCATTAGCGCTGCCAGTGACGGGGTCTTCCGGAACAGCATCGCCGGGACAGAAGACGCGCAAGGTGAGCTGATGGTCCTTGGCGTTGGCCATCGCGAATACCGCCAACCCCACCGCATCGCTCGGCGCTGTAATCGTGCCGATACGCGCATAGTCCGGCGTGAACCCGCGAACCGTCCCCGCATTGGCCAGCTCGACCAGCCACCAGTGGGGGCCGTTGTCCCACAGCGCCGGCGCCAGGGCGCCGCGCGGTATGCCGGCAAAAGCCGCTTCGATCTCTGGGCGGTAGTGCTGGGAGCCAGCCACTTCCTGCGCGCGCGGCGCGCGGATATGAATCTTGCGTTGTGGACCTGTGTCATCAACGCGCACAGGCAGCAGGCCGGCCGCGCATTCCTGTATCAGTTGCTGCTTCCCGCGGACCAGACCGGCATCCAACGCCGCCCAGGCGGCGCCGACACTGGGGTGGCCCGCGAAGGGCAGCTCCCGAAGGGGAGTGAATATGCGTACGCGATAGTCGGCTTCGGCCGTGGTGGGAGGTAGGAAGAAAACGATTTCCGACAAGTTCGCCCAAGCGGCATAAGCCTGCATGGTGGCGGTATCCAGGTCCCCGGCATCGAACACCACGCCCAAAGGATTGCCCGCGCCGGGACGGTCGGCGAAGACATCGAGTTGCAAGTAGGGATGCGAGGTCATCCGGGGAGTCTTTAGGCAAGCGCTTCGTTTAGAATCGAAGGTTCACGCCCGAAGGTCGGGCAAGCCCCCATTCTATCCATGCCTTCTGCCTCTACCGCTTCCGATCGTTGGATCGTCCTCAAGTTTGGCGGCACCTCGGTGTCGCGTCGTCACCGCTGGGACACGATTGGCCGCTTGGCGAAAAAACGGGCGGAGGAAAACGAGGCGCGAGTGCTCGTTGTGGTGTCGGCATTGTCCGGCGTCACCAATGAGCTGACCGCGATTGCCGATGGCGCAACGGACGCCACGGCGCGTGTCGCCGGCTTGGAACAACGGCATCGCGATTTCGTCGCCGAACTGGAATTGGATCCGGATGCTGTGCTCGGCGAACGCCTGGCGGCGTTGCGCGGTTTGCTGACCGATCCGCGCGCCACGACGCGTACGCTGGATTGGCAAGCCGAAGTGCTGGCACAAGGTGAACTGCTTTCGTCCACCTTGGGTGCCGCCTACCTGCACGCGCAGGGTTTGGATTTCGGTTGGATGGATGCGCGGAATTGGCTGCAAGCCAGCATCCTGCCGAATCAGAGCGCATGGGCGCAGCGGTTGTCGGTGTCGTGCGGCATCCAGGCGAGTGATGACTGGAGTCGCGCATTCCGCGAACAGCCGACGCGCATGTTGCTGACCCAGGGTTTTATCTCGCGCCATGAAGACGGCGGTACTGCCGTGCTGGGACGGGGTGGTTCGGACACGTCCGCTGCGTATTTCGGTGCGTTGTTGGGCGCGCAGCGGGTGGAAATCTGGACCGATGTGCCCGGCATGTTCAGCGCCAATCCGCGTGAAGTGCCGGACGCGCGCCTGCTGACGCGGCTGGATTATTACGAAGCCCAGGAAATCGCCACCACCGGCGCCAAGGTGCTGCACCCACGTTCCATCAAGCCCTGCCGCGACGCCGGTGTGCCGATGGCGATCCTGGACACCGAGCGTCCGGACCTGCCGGGCACCAGCATCGATGGCGGTGCGCTGACGGTACCCGGTGTGAAGGCTGTCAGCCGCCGCAACGGCATCTTGCTGGTGTCGATGGAAGGCATCGGCATGTGGCAGCAGGTGGGCTTCCTGGCGGATGTGTTCGCGCGCTTCAAGAAGCACGGCCTGTCGGTGGACTTGATTGGTTCGTCTGAAACCAACGTCACCGTATCGCTGGACCCCAGCGAGAATCTGCTCAATACCGACGTGCTGGCTGCATTGTCGGCGGACCTTTCCGAGATCTGCCGAGTCAAGGTGATCGCGCCGTGCACGGCCATTACCCTGGTCGGCCGCGGCATGCGATCGTTGCTGCATAAGTTGTCGGACGTGTGGGCGATGTTCGGACGCGAACGCGTGCATCTGATCTCGCAATCGTCCAACGACCTCAACTTGACCTTCGTGATCGACGAGGCCGATGCCGACGGCCTGCTGCCAGTGCTGCACGCGGCATTGATCGACAGCGACGCCATGCCGGTGGAAGAGACCAGCGTGTTTGGTCCGCGTTGGCGCGAAATCAACGGTGCCGTCCGTCACCGCGGCACGCCGTGGTGGCATGGCCAGGCGCAGCGTACGCAACTGCTTGCATTGGCACAGGCCGATACGCCGCGCTACGTCTATCATTTGCCGACGGTCCGCGCACGTGCTCGTGCCTTAGCCGCGATTAGTGCCATCGATCGACGATTCTATGCAATCAAGGCGAACTCTCACCCGGTGCTGCTGCGCACTCTGGTTGAGGAGGGCTTCGGCCTGGAATGCGTCTCGCAGGGCGAACTGGAGCGGGTGTTCGAAGCCGTGCCTGAGTTGGCGCCGCAGGATGTGCTGTTCACGCCAAGTTTCGCGCCGCGCGCCGAATACGAGTTCGCGTTGTCTCGCGGCGTTATCGTCACGTTGGACAACGTGGAAGCATTGCGTCAGTGGCCAGAGCTGTTCCGCGGCCGTAGCCTGTGGCTACGCATCGATCTGGGCCGCGGCGATGGCCACCACGACAAGGTCAAGACGGGCGGCAAGACTTCCAAGTTCGGTTTGCCATTGGCGCGGTTAGAAGAGTTCCTGGCGCAGGCCAGATCTCTGGATAGCCACATCATTGGTTTGCATGCACATCTGGGCAGCGGCGTGGAAACGCCGCAGCACTGGCGTCAGGTCTGCGATGAACTGGGCGGCATTGCCGATCAGATTGGGAGCATCCAAAGCATCGATATCGGCGGCGGCTTGCCCATTCCCTACAGCGCCGACGATGAGCCTTTCGATCTGGGGGCCTGGAGTGCCGGTTTGGCGGAGATCAAGGCTGCCTACCCGGGATATCAACTGATCGTCGAACCAGGCAGGTATCTGGTAGCGGAATCGGGCGTGCTGCTGACCCATGTCACCCAGGTAGTGGACAAGGAAGGCATTCGCCGGGTCGGTGCCGATGCGGGCATGAACGCATTGATACGGCCGGCGCTGTACGACGCTTGGCACGATGTGGCCAACCTGAGCCGTTTGGACGATAAGACTGAAATCGCGTTCGATGTGGTCGGACCGATCTGCGAATCCAGCGATGTGTTCGGAAAGCGTCGGCGTCTTCCAGCCGCCACGGCCGAAGGCGACGTGCTGCTGTTCGCCGACGCTGGTGCCTATGGCTATTCCATGGCAAACACCTACAACCTGCGCGCGTTGCCGGCGGAGGATGTGATTGATGACGCTGGAACCTGAAACCGCTTCCCTGTTTCAAGGCGTCGCAATTGATTGCGGCGCTTGCGCTGGGCTTCATTGTTTTCTTCTGCCGCCGCCAATAGTGCGGTGTCCCACAAATAGCTTACCTATCTGACTTGGCCTTGACCCCCGATCCTGCGTTGCTCGTCGTCACCATAGTTCCGCTATGCCTTCTCCTCGCGCCTTGGCTCGGGGGCCAATGCACGGCGTCATATAGGCAAGCTATTTGCGGGACACCACACTTGCGCCGCCAGTTGCGTGTCACCACAGGTAATCATGATCAATTTCGATAAAACCAAGATTCAGTCGTTCCGCTTCGCCCGGTGTTCACTCGACGCGGAGACGGGCGTGGCGCGATTGGTCTACGCCTTCGACGATGGCCCGGAACTGACGGAGACCGTCACTATCCCAGGCGCGCCCTTCGCGTTGAATGCTGAGCAAGAAGCCGCCGCGCAACGCGCGTTGCGCCTGCTGCATCTGATCACCGGCGTCAGTTACTACAAGGCCGCGGTACCCGCTGAAATACGCATTGACGGCTACGCCATCGATTCCGCTACCGCGGTGCTGCTGGAGCAAACCTATGTCCACGGACTGGGCGAGTTCGCGTATCGCAATGGCTTGAACCTGCATGGCCGAATTCGCTTTCCCGTGAGCCAGTCCTCAGTCGCGCCCGCTGCCGCGGCATTAGGGTTGCGCCAGCACGCCCTGGTGGCCATCGGCGGCGGCAAGGATTCGCTGGTCAGCATCGAAGCGCTGCGTTCGGCCGATGTGGAGCAGACGGTTGCATGGATAGGAGGTTCGCAATTGATCTCCGTCTGCGCGGCGCGCACGGGACTGCCCACGTTGAACGTCGGCCGCGCATTGGCGCCCGAGCTTTTCGAGTTCAATCGCCAGGGTGCCTGGAACGGTCACATTCCGGTGACGGCGATCAATTCCGCGATCCTGGTGCTGGCCGCGGTGCTGCACGGTGCGAATCAGGTGGTGTTCTCCAACGAACGTTCCGCCAGCTACGGCAGCATGATTCCCGGTACCGGCGAAGTGAACCATCAGTGGTCGAAAGGTTGGACGTTCGAACAGATCTTTGGCGAGTATGTGCAAACGCATGTCGCCGCCGATCTTCACTACTACTCATTGCTGCGTCCGCTGTCGGAACTGGCGGTCGCGCGTCAGTTCGCCAAGACCGATCACTACGACGCGCATTTTTCCAGCTGCAACCGTAACTTCCACATTCTCGGCGAACGCCCGGTCAACCGCTGGTGCGGCGTCTGCCCCAAATGCCATTTTGTCTTCCTGGCGCTGGCGCCGTTCATGCCCAAGCCGCGACTGGTCAGCATTTTCGGGCGCAACGTGTTGGACGATGTCTCGCAAGTAGGCGGTTTCGACGCGCTATTGGAATACCAGGATCACAAGCCGTTCGAGTGCGTGGGCGAAGGCCAGGAGTCGCGCGCTGCGATGGCCGCCTTGGGTGAGCGTCCAGAGTGGCGGGAAGACGCCTTGGTCGCACGCTTTAATCAGGAAATCCGGCCGCAGTTGGATGTGTCGGAACTCAAGACCGCGCCCTTGCTGGAGCTCACCGGCGAACATCGCATCCCCGCTGCGCTGTGGGAGCGCCTGCGTGCGAATTTCGCAGCTTGATAGTCACCGTGTCGCGTTGTGGGGCTGGGGCCGCGAAGGGCGCGCTGCTTACCATGCCATCCGCCAACGCCTTCCCGCGCTGCCGCTGACACTGTTCTGCAATGCGGAGGAAGCTGCCGAAACCGTGGCGTTGCAGGACGCCCTCCTGAAGGCGGAGACCCGCGTCGATGGAACCACGCTATCGGCGTTCGATGTGGTGGTGAAGTCGCCGGGCATCAGTCCTTACCGACACGAAGCATTGGAAGCGGCGGCAAAAGGTACGCGCTTCATCGGCGGTACGGCGTTGTGGTTCGGCGAACATGGCGATGCGGCCGGATACGCGCCGGGGACCTTCTGCGTTACCGGCACAAAAGGCAAAAGCACCACGACCTCGCTGCTAGCGCATCTACTGCGCGCGGGCGGCTTTCGAACCGCATTGGCCGGCAACATTGGCCTGCCTTTGTTGGAAGTGCTGGAGCCGCAACCGGCTCCGGATTACTGGGCGATCGAGCTGTCTAGCTATCAGACTCGTGACGTCGCGATCAGCGGGGTCCATCCCGATGTGGCGGTGGTGCTGAATGTCTTTCCCGAGCATCTGGACTGGCACGGCGGAGAAGCACGTTATATCGAAGACAAGCTGGCCTTGGTGACAGGAGCGCGGCCGCGTGTCGCGGCACTGAATGCCGCCGACCCTCATCTTGCGCGGCTTGTATTGCCTGATAGCGAAGTGCGCTGGTTCAACCGCGAGGATGGCTGGCATTTGCGTGGTGATGATCTGTACCGAGCCGAACGCTTTGTCCTGGATACCACCACGGTGCCACTACCAGGCCGGCACAACCGCAGCAATCTGTGCGCGGTGCTGACGGCTATCGAGGCGGTTGGCATTGAAGCCGCTCCGCTGGCGATGTCCGCCCAGTCTTTCCGGCCGTTGCCCAATCGCCTGCAGACCGTCGGTGAGCGCGACGGCATTGTCTACGTCAACGATTCCATCAGTACGACACCACACGCGAGTCTAGCGGCGCTGGATTGCTTCCGTTCCCACCGCGTCGCGATTCTGTTGGGCGGCCATGATCGGGGGCTGGATTGGGAAGATTTTGCCGCTCGAATGCGTGAGCAGCCGCCTGCGGTCATCGTCACCATGGGCGCCAATGGGGCGCGCATCCATGCATTGTTGGAGCCATTGGTGCAGGTGGGCGGTTTCCAGCTTGCAGCCGCGAATGGGTTGGTCGAAGCGATGGCGCAAGCGCGTCGGTTGCTTGAGGGAAGAGGCGTGATCCTGCTCTCGCCCGGCGCGCCAAGTTTTGGACAGTACAAGGATTACGTGGCACGCGGCCGGCACTTCGCGGAGATCGCAGGATTCGACCCGGATACGATTTCTTCGATCCCTGGGTTAGGAATCGCCTAACGCTGTCCTTCTGTAGGAGCGCCGTCTCGGCGCGAGCTCTTGCTTCTATCGTGGTTTGACAGCAAGAGCTCGCGCCGAGACGGCGCTCCTACGGAAGGTAAAGAATCAACGCAGCTCAGTGCCTGCGTTCCACCGCATAACGCGCCAGTCCTCGAAGCGCTGCCATGGCGTCATTCTCAGGGAGCCCATCCAGCGCCTGTTCGGCACTAGCCGCGTATTCGCTGGCGCGGCGTTGGCTGTATTCCAGCCCGCCGGTGGCTCGGATGGCTGTCAGAACTTCCGGCATGGCGTCGGCGTCGCCGCTTCGGACGATGTCGCGTAGCCGGTTTGCGATAATGCTGTCCGATTGCCGTATGGCGTGGATCAGCGGCAGCGTGGCCTTGCCTTCGGCCAGATCGTCGCCCAGATTTTTGCCCAGGTCGGCGGCGTCGGCGGTGTAGTCCAGCACGTCATCGGCAATCTGGAAGGCGTAGCCCAAGTTCATCCCGTAGTCGTAAAGCTGGCGCTGGGTAGCCGGGTCGGCGCCGGAAGCCAGGGCTCCCAGTTGGGTCCCTGCCGCGAACAGCACCGCGGTCTTGCGCTCGATCACCCGCAGATAGGTCGCCTCGTCCGTGTCGGGGTTGTGCACATGCAGCAGCTGCAGTACCTCGCCTTCGGCAATGCGGTTGGTGGTATCGGCCAGGATCCGCATCACCTCCATACGGTTCAGTTCGACCATCAACTGGAAGCTGCGTGAATACAGAAAGTCGCCCACCAGCACGCTGGGCGCGTTGCCCCATAGCGCATTGGCCGTGCTCCGGCCGCGTCGCAGGTCGGACTCGTCCACTACGTCGTCGTGCAGCAGGGTGGAGGTGTGGATGAACTCGATGATGGCCGCCAACTGATGATGATCGGCGATGGCCGGACCGCAGGCGCGTCCGGCCAATACCACCAGCATGGGTCGCAGCCGCTTGCCGCCGGCGGAAATGATGTGGTCGGCGATCTGGTTGATCAGCACCACATCCGAGGCCAAGCGGGCCCGGATCAGGGCGTCGACCGCCGCCATGTCCGGCGCGGCTAGGGACTGGATATGCGACAGGGCCAGGACGGGGCGGGGGGATTCGACGACGGACATGCGGGCGATTTGGGGGAAGTGCCTGAATTATAAGGCCCGACGGCCAGAGAAGTCCTACAGCTGACTAGGAAGCCCTCTGATGGTCCGAGTGCCGCGGGTATACTCCACTAGTCTATGCCCGCGATTGGCGGGTGTTTCTCAACGGAAAACGATATGGCCCGCGGCATCAACAAAGTCATCCTGGTCGGCAATCTCGGCAATGACCCGGAAACCAAATATACCCAGGGCGGCATGGCGATCACCCGGATCAGCCTGGCCACCACCAGCGTCCGCAAGGACAAAGAAGGCAACCAGCAGGAACGCACCGAATGGCACCGCGTAGTGTTCTTCGGAAAGCTGGGCGAAATCGCTGGCGAGTACCTGCGCAAGGGCAGCTCCGTCTACGTGGAAGGCTCGCTGCGTTATGACAAGTACACCGGCCAGGACGGGGTGGAGAAGTATTCCACCGACATCATCGCCGACGAAATGCAGATGCTGGGCGGCCGTGGCGAAGGCGGCGGTGGCGGTGAACGTTCGGCCCGCCCGCAGCGCCAGGAATATTCGTCATCGGGTTCGTCTTCGGCCCCACGCCGGCAGGCTCCGGCGCCGCAGCAGGCGCCGGTGGACGATTTCGCTGACGACGATATTCCGTTCTGATCGGCTACGAACGACTTAATCAAAACAAATGGGGAGAAATGTGCCGACTTGGCTGGTGACCGGTGGAGCCGGTTTTATCGGTGGAAATTTTGTACTGCGGGCGGTCGCCAGCGGCGTCCGCATCATCAATCTGGATGCGTTGACCTACGCCGGGAACCTCGACACGCTGTCGGCGCTGGAGAGCGACCCTGACCACGTGTTCGTCCATGGCGATATTGGTGATGGTGCGTTGGTAGCCAGGCTGCTGGCTGAGCACCAGCCTGATGCGGTGCTAAATCTCGCTGCCGAGAGCCACGTCGACCGGTCCATCGACGGTCCGGGAGCTTTCATCCAGACCAACGTGGTCGGTACATTGGCTTTGCTGGAAGCGGTGCGCGACTACTGGCGTTCATTGCAGGGAGAGCGGCGCGATGCGTTCCGATTCCTGCACGTGTCCACGGACGAGGTCTACGGTTCATTGGGCGACACGGGCAAGTTCACCGAAACTACGCCGTACGCGCCAAATTCGCCTTACTCCGCTTCCAAGGCAGCTTCCGATCATCTGGTACGCGCGTTTCACCATACCTATGGTCTGCCGGTGCTGACGACCAATTGCTCGAACAACTACGGCCCCTACCATTTCCCCGAAAAACTGATCCCCCTCGTCATTGCGCGGGCCTTGGCAGGCGAAGCGCTGCCGGTTTACGGCGACGGCAAGAACGTCCGCGATTGGTTGTTCGTGGGAGATCATTGTTCGGCTATTCGGACCGTGCTTGAGAAGGGTCGTGTCGGCGAAACATACAACGTGGGTGGCGATGCCGAGCGTCAGAATATCGAAGTGGTCAAAACCATCTGCAAATTGCTGGATGAGCGTCGTCCGCGTGAAGACGGAAAATCGCGCGCCACCCAGATTACGTTTGTTGCCGATCGTCCTGGGCACGACCGCCGCTATGCCATCGATGCGTCCAAACTCAAGAGTGAGCTTGGGTGGCGGCCTCAGCATACTTTCGAACAGGGCATCGCAGAGACAGTCGACTGGTATCTCGACCATCAGGAGTGGGTAAAGCGGGTGCTGGACGGTAGCTATCGTCTGGAACGCATCGGCACTGCGGCATAACGGCGAGAGAAAGCGATGACGACACGCAAAGGCATAATCCTGGCCGGCGGTTCCGGCACCCGTCTCTATCCGTTGACGCAGGCCATCAGCAAGCAGCTGTTGCCGGTCTACGACAAGCCGATGATCTATTACCCGCTCAGCGTGTTGATGCTGGCGGGCATTCGTGAAGTGCTGGTGATCAACACGCCGCATGAGCAGGCGCTTTTCAAGCAGCTGCTAGGCGATGGATCACAATGGGGCATGCAAATTCGGTATGCGGTCCAGCCCAGCCCGGACGGATTGGCACAGGCCTACCTCATTGGCCGCGAATTTGTCGGCGGCAAACCTAGTTGCTTGGTGCTGGGCGACAACATCTTCCACGGGCACGGCTTCAGCGAAATATTGCACCGTGCCGATGCACGCGCCGATGGCGCCACTGTTTTCGGCTACTGGGTTAGTGATCCGGCACGTTATGGTGTCGCTGAATTCGATGCGCAGGGCCGGGTCGTCGATATAGTAGAAAAGCCTGCTCAGCCGCGCTCCAACTATGCGGTTACCGGTCTTTATTTCTATGACGGAAATGCCAGCGAATACGCCGCTTCGTTGAAACCCTCGTCCCGCGGCGAGCTAGAGATCACTGATCTGAATCGTTGCTACCTGGGGCAAGGTAACTTGCACTTGGAGCCGTTGGGCCGGGGACACGCGTGGTTGGATACCGGCACCCATCAATCCCTGTTGGAAGCCTCGACCTTTATCGAGACCATCGAAGCGCGGCAAGGGTTGAGAGTGTGTTGTCCGGAAGAGATTGCGTACGGAAACGGCTGGATCGACACGGCTCAGTTGGAAGGACTGGCTGCGCCGTTGGCAAAGAGCGGATATGGCCAATATCTGCTGTCGCTGATCGCGCGCGGGGTGGTGCGATGAAGGTGGTCGAAACCCGTCTGCCAGGCTGCATCATCATCGAGCCTGCGGTGTTTGGCGATGATCGTGGCTTCTTCTTCGAAACCTGGAATGCCGAACGCTACGGCAAACATGGACTGCCCACCTGCTTCGTACAAAGCAATGTGTCTTTGTCCTCGCGTGGGGTACTGCGCGGTTTGCATTACCAATGGCCGAACCCGCAGGGAAAGCTGGTCAGTGTGCTGGAAGGCGAGGTCTATGACGTCGCGGTGGATATTCGGCGCGGCTCGCCCCACTTCGGCCGTTGGACAGCCGTGATCCTGAGTGCGGAGAACAAGCGACAGTTCTGGATTCCGGAAGGCTTCGCGCACGGTTTTGCTGTCCTCTCGGAGCGGGCACTGTTCAGCTATCTCTGCACTGCGCCCTACGACAAGGCCGCCGATGCGGCAGTGTGTTGGAACGATGCCGCGATAGGCGTCGATTGGCCAATCAGCACGCCATTGCTTTCCGGCAAGGACGCGGTTGCACCGCTGCTGGCCGATGTCTCTCCTGAGCGTCTGCCGATTTTCTCCGCATGAGTATCTTGTTGTTGGGTGCCAATGGCCAAGTCGGTCACGAGCTTCGTCGTAG
Organism: Pseudoxanthomonas sp. UTMC 1351; assembly: GCF_040948865.1. Classification (NCBI taxonomy): domain Bacteria; kingdom Pseudomonadati; phylum Pseudomonadota; class Gammaproteobacteria; order Lysobacterales; family Lysobacteraceae; genus Pseudoxanthomonas; species Pseudoxanthomonas sp. UTMC 1351. Next base: position 96,487 of record NZ_JAVGJT010000002.1, read on the forward strand.
TTTGGCACCGCTAGGCAGGATCGTGGCTGCGACACGGACCGGCGAGCTGCCGGACGGAGCTCGTTGTGAAGTGGCCAATTTCGACGATCCGAATTCCCTGGCGGAACTGGTTGAGCGCTTAGCGCCGGACGTAGTGGTCAATGCGGCAGCCTACACTGCAGTGGATCGCGCCGAGGACGACCAAGAAGCGGCTTTCCGGGCGAACGCGGAAGCACCGGGTGTGCTCGCCGAAATCTGCGCGCAGCGCGAAGTACCTTTTGTCCATTTCTCCACCGATTACGTCTTTGACGGAACCGGCACCAGTCCCTATCGCGAAGACGATCCAACGGCACCGCTGGGTGTCTACGGAGCAAGCAAGCTGGCGGGTGAGGAAGCAGTACGTGCGGCGCGCGGACGCCATCTGATATTTCGTACCGCCTGGGTGTACAGCGTGCGCGGACAGAACTTCCTGCGCACCATGCTCCGGCTGGCAGCGGAACGCGAAGAGCTACGCGTGGTGGGCGATCAAATTGGCACACCGACGCCGGCGTACCTCATAGCCGATGTCACGGCGGCCGCGATTTCCCACTCACAGCCGCTATCCGGCACCTTTCATCTCACCGCTACCGGTGAAACCAGCTGGCATGGCTTTGCCGAAGCGATCATCGATGGCGCGGCCGAACGGGGGCTGCTGCAGCGCCCGCCGCGAGTCGTGGCGATCGGTACTGAGGACTACCCGACCCGGGCCAAACGCCCGGGTTACTCGTGTCTGGATACAGGAAAGCTCAGCGGGGCATTGAGCGCGCCCTTGCTGGATTGGCCGGCAGGGTTGAAGAAAGTGATGGATGATCTGAAGGCCGAGTCCCGCTAACATGCTTGGAACAAAGATCCGAAGTTGCGGGATTCGCTTTTCTACAAGGCGTGGGGACGTCTGAGCGAAAGAATGGCAATAACCTGCGGTGCATAACGGCGACAGCATTGGCGAGAGTGGTAGCGCTGAAGCTGGCGATTCTATATATGAATCAATGGAAGCGGGAAGGGGACGGATTATGTGGAAATGGCTCAACAGCGTACTGGTTATGTGCTTGCTGACTTACCCGGCGATTGCGGTCGCCCAGGCGGATATTGGGGCATTTGTCCGCAAGGACCTGTTTCACGACATCAAGCTGTCGCCCAATGGCGATTACTATGCCGCGACCGTGCCGCTTGAGGATAGGACCGGTCTGGCAATCATGCGTCGTGCAGAAAAGAAAATAGTGGGTTCGTTTTCCCTGGGGAAAAACTCGCATGTGACGGATTTCTGGTGGGTAAATCCGGAGCGGGTGGTGATCGCGGTTGCTGAGAAGGCCGGCACGTTGGATGAGCCGGTGCCGACAGGCGAGCTGTACGCTATCAGTGCCGATGGATCGAAGCCGGAGTTGCTGGTGGGCTTTCGGGTTCAGAGCGCTGGTCCGGGCACGCGTCTTCATTCCAAAAAGGTCGAGAATGTCGCCGCGTTTCTGGTTGATGCGCTTCCGCAGGACGACCGGCATGTGATCATCAGTGTTTGGCCGGCCGGTGATGAACCTTACACGCGTGCAGAGCGCATGGACGTCTACACTGGCCGCCGCACGCTCGTCGCGCGGGCTCCGGTGCGCCGCGCCGATTATTTCACTGACAATCAGGGCGTCGTCAGATTCGCGCATGGTGCGGGACCGGACAATGTGCGCAAACTCTACTATCGACATGGCGATGGTGCCGATTGGCAGTTGATCAGTGACGAGGTGGTAGACGGGAATGCCGAGTATCCGTTGGGGTTCTCACAAGACAATCGAATTGCCTATCTGCAGGTAGAGCAGAGCAGCGGACCTGATGCCGTGATCGCGTACGACGTGGCTTCCGGCAACCGCGAGCAGATCATGCGCGATGAGATCGCGGACCCTGATTGGATCGTGTACGGGATAGACTCCAAAGGCGGGGCAGGCGCGACCCCGGTTGGGGTCGGTCTTGTTGCAGGCAAACCGCGACGCAATTTCTTCAATCCGGCATCGGCCGAGGCCAAATTGTATGGAATGCTTGAAGCAGCATTTCCCGGCGAAGCAGTGCGGATTACCTCAACTACGGCCGACGGAAAAATCGCGCTGGTGCAAGTGAGTAGCGATCGCAACCCCGGCGATTTTTACCTTTTTCAGATCGACGCAAGAAAAGCGGAATATCTGTTGAGCCGCCGCGATTGGTTTGATCCAGAAAAGATGGCGGAATCCCGACCTATTCAGTTGAAGGCACGGGATGGATTGCCACTGCATGGCTATATCACTCTTCCTCAGGTCGGGAATGGGAAAAACCTTCCGATGGTCGTGCTACCCCATGGTGGGCCGTTTGGAGTTGCGGATACCTGGGGATTCGACACGGAGGCGCAGATGCTGGCGCAAGCCGGTTACGCAGTGTTGCAGGTCAACTTTCGCGGTTCCGGTGGTTATGGGCGAGCCTTCCGGGAAGCGGGTGCGAAGCAGTGGGGCCTGAAGATGCAGGACGACGTTACCGATGCGACGCGCTGGGCGATACAGTCTGGCGTCGCCGATCCGAATCGTATCTGCATCTATGGGGCCAGCTATGGCGCCTACGCCGCTCTGGCCGGTGTAGCCAAAGAGCCTGATCTCTACAGGTGTGCGGTCGGCTATGCTGGCGTTTACGACCTGCCGATGATGCATACCCGTGGTGACATCCAAACCGCCAGGTCGGGGGAGGCTTATATCCGGGAATGGATCGGTGAGCGTGACGAAATAGCCGCCGTTTCGCCCACCAATATGGCGAATCGCATCAAAGTGCCGATTTTTCTCGCGGCAGGTGGCGAAGACGAACGAACGCCTATCGCACACTCCGAACTCATGGAACGCCGGTTGAAAGCGGCAGGAGTCCCGGTGGAGACGCTCTACTATAAAACTGAAGGGCATGGCTTCTACACCGAAGAGCATCGGCATGAGTACTACACCAAGCTTCTAGGTTTCTTCGGTCGCCATATCGGCGGAGTCAAATCGAAGTAGAAGGTGAAAAAAAAACGGCGCCAAAAGCGCCGTTTTTTTTAAGCGGCGTATCGGTCAACGCACACCATGCATCATTCGCCTGAGCAGCGGAGTCGCAACGAAAGCGAGCAACGCGCAAGCCAGGCCTATCCACATCATCAACCAGAAAAGATCGGCGTACTTGGCGGCAGCGTCCACCATGTCGATTGTTTCGCCTTCAAGCACATCAATGGCGGCGAGCTTTCCAAATAGCGCGGCCAGTGCTTCTGAGAAGGCAGTGGCAAGAAACCAAGTGCCCATCATCAGGCTGACCACGCGCGGGACCGACAGCTGGGTGACCGCCGATAAGCCGACGGGCGACAAGCACATCTCACCGATTTCCAGTATCAGATAAGCCAACACCAGCCACCACACGCTGGCGATCTGTCCACTGTCGCCAACCTGTTGCGCCGCCAAGGCAAGGGGTACGAACGAGAGTCCGGCGAACATCAGGCCCAATGCGGACTTGAATGGTTTGGACGGATTCATGCCCACCTTGTCCAAACTTTCCCACAGCACCGCGAAAACAGGCGCCAGCAACACCAGGAATATGGCGCCCAAGTAGGTGAGCGACCCGGCCGTTTGCGGCAGTACAACCGAATCACGGACCAGGAACACCAACATCAATGTCACCACCGCGATGAACAGCGCACGCGGCGCACGAGAACTTGGACTCCGGTCCGACAGTTCCGCGGCGAGCACGAACGACACCGGCGCCAGCAGCAACGAGTATGTGGACCAGGGCGCGTGCGAAAGAAAAATCGCGGCATTCGTAGCGATGCTGTCCGACCACACCACCACTTCCTGGCTGCGTACCAGACTGGGAAAAATGTCCTTGGTGAGCAGGCGATCGGTGAACGTCACCCAGGAGCCGTAGGTCTGCTCGTACAAAGTGAAGAACACCAGGCACATAAGGATCATCGCCATCAACGCGAGCATCTGGTGCCGCTGCACCGGTGTGCACTGAGTGGTGATGAACCAGCCGAACCACGCCAGTACGACCACAAGTACGACCAGCATCAGCATCAGCGCCAACGACACTTCTCCACCCAGCGAGAAGGTGCCATTCGCCGCCGCCCACATCAGCCAAGCTACCGGTACAACCCCGGCGATGGCGCCGAAATAGATCAACCATTCGCGCGGTACACCCGCGACTCGCTCGCGTAACGTCTGTGGCGCTGGAGGCTCGGCATGTCCCTGCAGGTATTTTTGTCCCCACAGAAACAGCGCCAAGCCCAGCAACATGCCGATGCCGGCCGCGCCGAAGCCGTATTTCCAGCCCAGCGTTTCACCCAGATACCCGCACACCAGCGACGCGAACAGAGCGCCCAGATTGATGCCGGCGTAGAACAGACTGAATCCGGAATCGCGGCGCGGGTCGTTTTCGGCGTACAGACGGCCGACAATGGTGGAAATGTTCGGCTTCAAGAAGCCGACGCCCATGATGATCAGCGCCAGCGACAGGTAGGTGATGCGCAGCGTGGATTCGTCTCGGACCACCATGTCTCCCACTAATGCCGCGGCGTTGCCTTCGAACGCCATGCCGATATGGCCCAGCACCAGCAAGATGCCGCCGAACACCACTGCCTTGCGCATGCCCAACCAGCGATCGGCGAGCAGTCCGCCAATGACGGGAATGCAGTAAACCAGGCCGCCATACGCACCCAGCAGGTCCAGACCGGCCTTGTCGCCAAACAAGTGATATTTGGTGAGATAAAGCAATAAAAGCGCCTTCATCCCATAGAAGGAGAAGCGCTCCCACATCTCGGTGAAGAAGCAGACGTAGACCCCTTTGGGGTGTCCCAGGAAATCGTCTTGCACGACGGCCAAGGTGGCGGGACTCGACAAGGGCGGCTCCGGGCGAAAAGGCCGCCGGAGTATATCCCTGCGCGCGCGGCTGGACTTGCCGGCGGCTTGGCTATAGCGTGTCGGCTTTCCGCAATCAGGGGAACCGCATGAATCAGCCTGCGACTCCGCAGCTCACCTTCCGCGCCGTGGTACTGGCGATCATCCTGGCGGTGGTCCTCTCCGCGGCCAACGCTTATCTCGGTTTGTTCGCGGGCCTGACCATCGCGACCGCCATCCCTGCGGCCGTCGTGTCGATGGGAGTGCTGCGGCTGTTGGGCGGCGGCACCATCCTGGAAAACAACATCGTCCAGACTGGCGCGTCGGCAGGCTCCTCCATCGCCGCCGGTGTCATCTTCACGATCCCGGCGCTAGTCATTCTCGGCTACTGGCAGGACTTCCGTTATTCCTGGGTGCTGGCCATCGCCGGCCTGGGCGGTTTGCTGGGTGTGCTGTTCTCGGTGCCGTTGCGGCGCACCATGATCGTCGAAGAACCGTTGGCGTTCCCCGAAGGCAAGGCCGCGGCTGAGGTATTGAAGGCGGGCGAAAATCCGGGCCCGGGCTTGAAAATCCTGGGCATGGCGAGCGGCATTGGCGCGTTGGTGAAACTGGCGGCCGAAAGCGGACTGCGCCTGATCCCGGACAACGCCGCTGGCGCTGGTTTCTTCGGCAAGTTTTTGGGTTACATGGGCACAGGTTTGTCGCCTGCGCTGCTCGGCGTGGGTTATATCGTCGGACTCAATGTCGGCATCGTGGTGCTCTCCGGCAGCATCCTGTCGTACAACATCGCCATTCCGCTTTACTACGCGTTCTTCCAGAACACCGATCCCGCATTGGCAACGCAGATCGTTGGCCAAAGCGCGTTCGATGCAGCGCAGATCATTCGCGCCGAGAAGGTGCGGTACCTGGGCGTCGGTGCGATGCTGATCGGTGGCGTGTGGACGTTGTTCTCACTGCGCAAGTCGCTGTTTTCGGGCGTCAGGAGCGGCTTCGCCGCCGCTCGCAAGAGCAGCGCCGGACAGGTCGTCGCCGAAACCGAGCGCGATCTGCCAATGAAATGGATGCTGGTCGCACTGGTCATCTTCGTGATTCCGCTGGCGCTGCTCTACCAGGCCATCGTGGGGCAGTGGACGGTCAGTATTCCAATGACGATCATCATGATCGTCGCCGGCTTCCTGTTCGTGTCGGTGTCGGCTTATCTGGCCGGCCTGGTGGGTTCGTCGAACAATCCGGTGTCGGGCATCACTATCGCCACGATCCTGTTCGCTTCCGTGGTGTTGATGTTCCTGCTTGGCCGCGATTCTCCGATAGGCGCGGTCGCCGCGATCATGATCGGCGCGGTGGTGTGCTGTGCAGCGGCGGTCGGCGGCGACAACCTGCAGGATCTCAAGGCCGGTTATCTGGTGGGCGCCACGCCGTGGAAGCAGCAGCTGATGCTCGGCATCGGCGCGTTTTCCTGCGCGCTGATCATGGCGCCGGTGCTGAATCTGCTTGCCGCCGCGTACGGCATCGGTCCTTCCACGCCGGAGCACCCGCAATCGCTGAATGCACCGCAGGCCACCCTGATGGCCTCGGTCGCAAAAGGCATGTTCGGTGGACAGTTGCCGTGGGGCATGATCGGTATCGGCGTAGCGATCGGCGCGGCAGTGATCGCGCTGGACGAATGGCTGAAGTCGCGCAATTCCACGTTCCGCGTGCCGGTGCTCGCCGCGGCAATCGGCATCTATCTGCCGTTGGAACTGATGGTGCCGATCTTCCTTGGCGGTCTGCTGTCCTATTTGGTGGAGCGCAAGCACGGCGTGCACCCGCACGACGAAGCCGAACGCGATCGCATTCACCGCCCCGGCATGCTGTTCGCCGCTGGCCTGATCACGGGTGAAGCGCTGCTGGGCATCGGCATCGCGGTGCCCATCGTGGTGAGCGGGCGTCCGGATGTGCTGGCGCTGCCAGAAACATGGCGCTTCGGCGAGCCGCTCAGCATGTGGGTCGGCCTGGTCGTGCTGACGTTGGTGGGCTGGCTGATGTACCGGGTGGGTGCCAAGCTGACCAAGGTGAAGCTGGAAAGCTGATCTGGTGAGATTCGTAAGCGCAAACGCATGACTTCATGCCTTTGCGCCGGATCAACGTTACGGCCTAACATTGGGGTTTCCTGTTTGCCGGAGCCCCGGATGAATCTGCGTCTTGCCGTACTGCCTTTCTGCCTGCTCGCCGCGTTGCCGGCCTATGCCGAACGTGGATTCGACGTCCGCGACCTGGCCGCGCTGGAGCGTGTGTCCTCGCCGGTGTTGTCGCCGGACGGCAGCCAGGTCGTCTTCGCCAAGCGCCAGGTCGATGCGGCGGTAGCGAAGTCCAACACCGGGCTGTGGACGCGCAACCTGCGCACGCGCGATATGGCACCGCCCAAGCAGCTCACGCCGGAAGGCTGGAATGTCAACTCGCCATCGTTTTCGCCCGACGGAAAAACCGTTTACTTCCTCAGCGCGAAATCCGGCACGCAACAGCTCTACGCCATGCCTGTCGCGGGCGGCACGCCGCGCGCGCTGACTGACTATCCGTTGGATGTCGGCAGCTACAAAATATCGCCGGATGACGCGCGGGTTGCGTTCAGCGCCGATACCTTTGGCGAATGCAAGGCGGATTTCGCCTGCACCAAAAAGAAACTCGACGACACCGCTGCACGCAAAAGCACCGGCGTAGTGTACGAGAGGTTGTTCGTACGCCATTGGGATACCTGGGCCGATGGCCGCCGCAGCCGACTGTTCGTTGCCGCCCTGCCGGCAGGCAAGGCCAAGCCGGTCGCCAGCGCTATTTCGCTGACCGACAGCCTCGATGGCGATACGCCGTCCAAGCCATTCGGCGACGCCAGCGAGTACGCCTGGTCGCCTGACGGACAATCGCTGGTCGCCGGCATTCGCGTCGCCGGCAAGAGCGAGGCCTGGTCGACCAACTTCGATCTCTATCGCCTGAGCGCGGATGGCAAGGCGGCACCGATCAATATGACGGCGTCCAATCCCGCGTGGGATGCAGGCCCGGCGTTTAGCGCCGACGGCAAGACGTTGTACTACCGCGCCATGAAGCGGCCGGGTTTCGAAGCGGATCGCTTCGCATTGATGGCGATGGACATCGCCAGCGGCCAAGTGCGGGAAATCGCGCCGAAGTGGGACCGTTCCGCGGATGGCATCGTGTTGTCGGAAGACGGCAAGACTATCTACATCACCGCGCAGGACAACGGCGAACATCCGTTGTTTGCGGTGGATATCGCGACGGGAGAAGTGAAGAAGGTAGTCGCAGAGGGTTCCGTCTCGGCCTTCGAAATTGCAGGCGGCACCTTGGCGTTCACCCGCAATACGTTGAAATCCGGTGACCAGCTGTTCACTGCCGGTCTGGATGGCGCATCCCCGCGACCCATCACTCAAAGCGCCGAAGAAGTGCTGAAGGACGTCGCCTTCGGCGATTTCGAGCAGTTCCAGTTCAAAGGCTGGAACAACGAAACCGTGCACGGCTATGTGGTCAAGCCATGGAACTACGTGGAAGGGCAGAAGTATCCGGTCGCCTTCCTCATCCATGGTGGCCCGCAAGGCAGCTTCAGCAATGGTTGGAGCTATCGCTGGAATCCGCAGACCTATGCCGGTCAGGGCTACGCTGTGGTGATGATCGATTTCCATGGTTCCACCGGCTACGGCCAGGCGTTCACCGACGCGATCAGCCAGCATTGGGGCGACCGGCCGCTGGAAGACCTGCAGAAGGGCTGGGCGGCGGCGCAGAAGAAATACAGCTTTCTGGATGGCGGCAACGCTTGTGCGCTGGGCGCCAGCTATGGCGGCTACATGATCAACTGGATCGCCGGCAATTGGCATACGCCGTCCACCGGGGCGTGGAAATGCCTGGTCAACCACGATGGCGTTTTCGACACTCGCGCCATGGGCTATGTCACTGAAGAGCTGTGGTTCACCGAGTGGGAAAACGGCGGTACGCCGTACCAAGCGCCGAAGAACTACGAGAAGTTCAACCCGGTCAACCACGTCGCCCAATGGCGCACGCCGATGCTGGTGGTGCAGGGCGAAAAAGACTATCGCGTACCTTTGGATCAAGGCCTGTCCGCGTTCACCGCGTTGCAGCGCAAAGGCATCGAATCCAAGCTGCTGTACTTCCCGGACGAAAACCATTGGGTGCTGAAGCCGCAGAACAGCATCCTGTGGCATGACACGGTGAATGGCTGGTTGAAGCAACACCTCAAACCGTAAAGCAGGGGTCTGAGATCAGGGGCCAGGGACCAGGGACCAGGGACCAGGGACCAGGGACCAGGGACCAGGGACCAGCTTCCCCTTGCCAGCCATTCGGCTGTTGAGAAGCGCTGTAAGAGGGGATGGGGGGATTTGCTGTTGCTCTAGAACACAAAAAGGGGCGAAGCCAAAGCTTCGCCCTTTTTTTCTTTTTTCATTGCCGCCGCTTAGTTCAACGGACAACCTTGGTTGTTGTACGCGTCCAACGTACTGGCCAGCGACAGCATCACTTCGCGGTCGCCGGTGCCCAATGCGAAGGTCACCTGCTGGATCACCTGTGCCGATGTCAGCGGGAAGTCGACGCCGGTCGAGGTTGCGTTGAGCAATGAGGCAATGGCCTGCTTCATCAGGATGCGCTTGGCGCCGTCCACGCCCGGGCCGCCTTGGAAGCTCAGCGCCGTCAGGAAGGTAGCGTCAGGCGCGTCCACGCCGAAGTAGCTTTGCACCAGCGTGCTGGTGGTGTACGGCAGCGGCCAGGAATCGTGGTGCTTCTTCACCTTCCAATAGCCCAGCGTGCAGCCTTCGTACCCGGTCTCTTCCGGGACGGAATAGCAGAAGCTGGCCTCAGCGATCGGCGGATAACGGTCGTTGGTAGTGGTGGTGGTGAACGCCGGTGCGGCCGGCAGGTGCAGGCCAGCATCTTCAGTCACTGGCGGATCGTAGGAGTACAGAACGCCCACGCCACCGCCCCTTATCCCGACGCTATGGATCGATTGGCCAGTGCTGAGTTGCTGCCAGTACAGCAGCCAACCGCTGGTCGAGTCGAAATAGATGGTATCCACCGTCAGCGTGCCATCGCTATTGGCTTGCACGCCCTCCGGTAGCGGGTTGACCACCAGCTCACGCAGGATATTTGCCGTATCGAAGTCCTTGCAGCTTAGGCCGCCATCGATCAGCGTCGGCGTGCCGATCGTGGTTGCTCCGGCCGGGCCGGCGGCCGCGATGAACAGGGCGACCGTGGTGGCGGCACCGACCAGCACGGAGCGGGCGGTATCGCCCAGCCGAGCCTTCTTGGATGAAACAGTCATGGGATTCTCCCCTCAAGGTGGATGTGAGCGCGGAGCCCGCTATCTATCCCTGGCTTTCGGGCCGTTGCGGTCAGTTAAACGCCCGTAGGTGCGAGCAGCGGCCATCGGCTGAAAGCAAGCCAGATGACCACGTGGCGCGGTCAGAAGGCAAAAAGGCCCTCAACGAGCCATGGGTGGTGACCTCGCCCGTAGGTGGCTGAAACAGATGTGAGATTTCAGGCAAGCCCGTTCAGCGGGAGTGCGGATCGGATAAAGCCAGGCCTTGATCTGAAGACGGCACAAGCCGCAGGAGCGGCGTCCTATGGCACCATGCGGCCCATGCTTGGCCTTGGGCCGGCAGTTCGACACGGGCGGGTCGCTCCGGTGGCTCGCCCGTTTTTTTTGTTCAGCAATAGGGGAATGCCATGGCGCCTGTCGAGGCCGGTACCGCATTGATCACCAACGACGCCGTCGTGCTGGGCCTGTTGGCCGTCACGTTGGGGTTCGTATTCTGGGGCGCGTCGCGGCCCAGTGGATTCTGGAAGAAGTTCTATAGCTACGTGCCGGCGCTGTTGATGTGCTATCTGCTGCCGGCCATCTACAACAGCACCGGGTTGATCAGTGGCGAGGCATCGGCTCTGTATCCGATGGCGCGGGACTACCTGCTGCCCAGCTCATTGGTGCTGTTCTGTATCGCCATCGACATTGGTGCCATCCTGAAACTGGGCCCGAAGGCGCTGATCATGTTCCTTACCGGTACGGCCGGCGTGATGCTGGGCGCGGTGGTGTCGTTCCTGGTGATGGGCGTGATCCATCCGGAAACGGTGGCCGGCGATACCTGGCGCGGCATGGCGACGTTGACCGGCAGCTGGATCGGTGGTGGCGCCAACCAGGCGGCCATGAAGACCGTGTTCCAGGTTGATTCCACGTTGTTTGGCCAGTTCGTGGCAGTCGATGTGTTGGTGGCCAATCTGTGGATGGCATTGTTGTTGTTTCTGGCGGCACGCGCTTCGGCGGTCGACCGTTGGCTGGGCGCGGATACCTCGGTTATCGACGATCTCAAGCACCGGATGGAAACCTATCAAGCCAAACATGCACGCAACCCGAGCTTGGCCGATCTGATGATGATCCTCGGCATAGGCCTGGGAGCGACCGGTTTGGCGCACTGGTTGGCGGGGCCGCTGGTGGAATGGATCAAGACACTGCCGCCGGAATGGCGATTGGAGGAATTCAGCCTGACCTCCGGATTCTTTTGGATGGTGATACTGGCCACGACCGTCGGCCTGCTGCTCAGCTTCACACGGACCCGGGAACTGGAAGGCGCGGGTGCGTCCAAGATCGGCACGGCGATGCTGTATTTCCTCATCGCCACCATTGGCATGCACATGGATCTGAAGGCGCTGGTGGACAAGCCCTTGCTGTTCGCGTTGGGCCTGATCTGGATACTGACGCATGGCGCATTGCTGTTGCTGGTCGCCAAGCTTATTCGCGCGCCACTGTTCTTCATGGCGGTAGGTTCACAGGCGAATATCGGTGCCGCAGCTTCGGCACCGGTGGTGGCGAGTGCGTTCCATCCCGCGTTGGCGCCGGTTGCCGTGTTGCTGGCCGTATTTGGTTATGCCTTGGGTACTTATGCGGCCTATATGACCGGTCAGCTGCTACGTATATTGGCGGGAGGCTGATCGTCCCCAAGAGGCAGATACAAACGACGTGAGTCGCGACCGGAAGAACAACCAAAGCTTTTGACACGGATTAACGCGGAAAGAAGCGGATAAAGCATTGAAGACGTTTATCCGTGTTTATCTGCGTTAATCCGCGTCTAAAGGCTTCTCTCTCTTGAGATAGCGACTCACGTCGCTCCTACAAAGATACGAAGGTGCATACAAAAAAGCGAAGCCGTTGGCTTCGCTTTTTGTATGCACCGAGGGACGACATCAGCAACAGCGGAATCCGTTCCTGCCGCCGAAGCGCGCTTCCTGCCGTTCGCGGAAGAAGGTCTTGTAGTCCATCACTTCGCGATCCGGATGCTTGTCCAGCATGTGGCGGACATAGTTGTCGTAGTCCGGCACGCCGCAACACAGGCGGGCGGTTTGCACCAGGCGCCGCCACACGCGGCGGTGCGCCTGGTACTGGCTGACGGGAACCAGCGCCGTACTCATAACAGTTCTCCCATCAAAGGTTCTCCGCCAAGGCCGGATCGGTGGCCACATAGGCCGTTTCGCGATCACTGCGTTGCGGGCTGCGCCTTGCCTTGGCGATCGCGCCGATCGAATAGAACAGCACGCTGAACACCACGAACAGGAACAGCGCGGTGAGACCCGCGTTGACGTAGTTGTTGATCATCACCTGCTGCATCTGGCCGAAATCCTTCGACGGCGCGAGCAGTTCGCCGGCGGCGATCGCGTTCCGGTACTTGCCCGCCTGGGCGAGGAATCCGACCGCAGGGTTTTCATCGAAGATCTTGATCCACCCGGCCGCGGTGGTGCAAATCAGCAGCCACACTGTCGGCACGATCGAAACCCACGCATAGCGGTCGCGTTTCATCTTGAACAGCACCACGGTGCACAACATCAACGCAATGCCCGCCAGCATCTGATTGGCGATGCCGAACAGCGGCCACAGCATGTTGATGCCGCCCAGTGGATCGGTGACGCCCTGGTACAGGAAGTAACCCCACAATGCCACGCAGCCCGCGGTGGCAAGCAGGTTAGGACCCCATGCTTCGGTGCGGCGCAGTGCCGGTACGAAGTTGCCAAGCAGGTCCTGCAGCATGAAGCGGCCCGCGCGCGTGCCGGCATCGACTGCCGTCAGGATGAACAGTGCTTCGAACAGAATCGCGAAGTGATACCAGAACGCCATCATGCCTTCGCCCGGCAGCACCGCGTGTAGTATCTGCGCTATGCCTACCGCCAACGTCGGCGCGCCGCCAGCGCGCGACAGGATGCTGTTCTCGCCGATCTCTTTCGCCGTTGCCGTCAGCATCTCGGGCGTCACCGCGAAGCCCCAGCTCGACACGGTCTGTGCCACGGTCTGGACGTCGGTGCCGATGATCGCCGCCGGACTGTTCATGGCGAAATACACACCCGGGTGGATGATCGACGCCGCGACCATTGCCATGATCGCCACGAACGATTCCATCAGCATGCCGCCGTAGCCGATGTAGCGCGCATGGCTTTCGCTGGCCAGCAGCTTTGGCGTGGTACCGGAGGAAATCAACGCGTGGAAACCCGAGACCGCACCGCACGCAATGGTGATGAACAGGAACGGGAACATGCTGCCTTTCCACACCGGTCCGGTGCCGTCGGTGAACTGCGTCAATGCCGGCATGCGCAGCTCCGGCATCACGATGACGATGCCGATCGCCAGCGCGATGATGGTGCCGATCTTCAGGAACGTCGACAGATAGTCGCGCGGCGCCAGCAGTAGCCACACCGGCAATACCGCGGCGACGAATCCGTAGCCGATCAGCATCCAGGTGATCTGAGTGCCAGTGAACGTGAAGGCCGGTCCCCAGGTCGGATGCGCCGCCACCTTGCCGCCGAACCAGATCGCCAGCAGCAGCAGCACCAAGCCGACCACGGAGATCTCGAGGATCTTGCCCGGGCGGATGTAGCGCATGTACACGCCCATGAAGATGGCGATGGGTATCGTCGCCATGACGGTGAACATGCCCCACGGACTTTCCGCGAGCGCCTTGACCACGATCATCGCCAGCACCGCCAGGATGATGATCATGATCAGGAACGCACCGAACAACGCGATGGTGCCGGCCACCTGGCCCATTTCTTCTCTTACCAGATCGCCCAGCGAGCGGCCGTTGCGGCGGCTGGAGATCACCAACACCATGAAGTCCTGCACCGCACCGGCCAGCACCACGCCGGCGATCAGCCACAGCGTGCCGGGCAAGTAGCCCATTTGCGCCGCCAAGACCGGCCCGACCAGTGGGCCGGCACCGGCGATAGCGGCGAAGTGGTGGCCGAATAAAACGTGCTTGTTGGTGGGCACGTAGTCCAGGCCGTCGTTGTTGACGACGGCGGGCGTGGCGCGGGTGGGATCCAGCCGCAGCACATTATTGGCGATGAAGAGACTGTAGAAGCGGTAGGCGACCAGATAGATCGATACCGCGGCCACCACGATCCAAAGCGCATTGATGTGCTCGCCGCGGCGTAGCGCGACCGTTCCCAACGCGAACGCACCAAGTATGGCTAGCGCCGCCCAACCGAGCTTCGACAGACCTTTCATGAACGAACCTCCAAAGAGACCTGCGCTAGCGTCCTCCCATGGAGGAAAAGGGTCAATCTGTAACCGCAGATTCGGTCTTCGACTTTGGTCTATCTATGCGCTGAAGAAGGATGCCTGCGGCACTGCAGCACGAAGCCCAGAAACAGCAGTCCATCGTCATGACCCGCCATCCGGCTGTTGAGAAGTGCCTCCGGCGAAGGCGGGAGCCAGTGTCTTCAATGGTGCCTTCAACTGCCGAATGCTTTTCGCGCCGCCATCATCTAGGCGAACGCTGGCGTTTTTCCTGTAAGCGCTACAACCATTTGGCACGCTTGAACAGCCGATACAGGCCCACACAGACAAGGATTACTCCGCCTATCAAGATCGGATAAGCAAAACGATCGTCCAGTTCCGGCATGTTCTTGAAATTCATGCCGTACCAGCTGGCGATCAAGGTGGGGGCCGCTAGCAGCGCTGCCCACGCGCCCAATCGCTTGACCACTTCGCCCTGCGCCAGGGTAACCAACGACAGGTTGACGCTGAGCGCAGTCGTCAGCATTTCGCGCAAGGTGTCGGTAGCTTCGTTGACTCGCAAGGCATGATCGTAGACGTCGCGGAAGTACAAGCGCACTTCGTCGGGTATCAGCGCGCTTTGCGAACGCGACAGCTGAGTCAGTACATCCTGCAGTGGTGCCACGGCCAGACGCATCTTGGTCAGTTCGCGTTTGAGCTCATAGAGTTTGATCACCGTCACCCGCCGGAAAGTATCCGAGAAAATGTCTTTCTCCAGCGTATCCAAGGTGTCGCGGAACTCGTCGACGATGGGGCGGTAATTGTCGACGATGAAATCCAGCACAGCGTACAAACCGTAAGAAGGTCCCAGCGCCAGCAGCTCCGGTTCGCGCTGTACCCGCTCGCGGACGGGCGCATACGACAGTGAGGCGCCATGGCGCACTGTGACCAGATAGCGCGCTCCCAGAAAAGCGTGCGTCTCGCCGTAACGGATGCGGTCGTCGACCACTTGCGCAGTGTGCAGCGCGACGAAGAGCGAATTGCCGTAGGCCTCTATTTTCGGGCGCTGATGGGCGTGCTGTGCGTCCTCCACTGCCAGATCATGTAGACAGAATTCCTCCTGTAGCTTGTCCAGGATGCTGTCGTCCGGCTCGTACAAGCCGACCCAAAGAAAACTACCGTCCTCATTCGCCAGCACGTCGCTGATCTCATCCAGCGGAATATCGCGGCGTTTGCCCTCGCGATCATAGACAACGCAGTTGATCACGCACTTGGGCAGTGCGGGTTTGTCGCCCTGGACGGAGGAGATATCGTTCATGGCGCGCATCGTGCGCCAGATGGCGCTGACGGGCAAGATGTCCTGATGCTTCCCTGTGGGAGTGGTGTCGGCATGCTGGCACCACTCCCACATGTGCGTTCACTGCGCGATGAAGCGAATCGCCTGGCCGCCGCCGGGCGCCAGGCGCAAGATCAGCGTGTCGGTGCTGGCGACTTGCCGCTCTTCGATGACGATGTCCTGCGGTGCAGTCTTCCAATCGGCCTTGGCACCGTCGCGGTATATCTGCGCTGTGTAGCGGCGGCCCGGCGCCAAGAAAGATAACGAAGCCTTCAGTTCACGCGGCTTTTCGTCCGACACCGCACCCAGGTACCAGTTGTCGCTGTGGCGGTCCTTGCGGGCGATGGTGACGTAGTCGCCTACTTCGCCGTTCAACACGCGCGTGTCTTCCCAATCCACTGGAACGTCCTTGATGAACTGGAACGGCGCGGGATTGGCTTCGTAGTTGTCCAGCAGATCCGCCGCCATCTGCAGCGGGCTGTAAATGACCACATACAGCGCCAGTTGCTTGGCCCAGGTGGTCGCCACGCCATCGGGCGCGCGCGTTTTCATGCCGAAGATGCCGGGGGTGTAGTCCATGGAGCCTGCCAGCAGGCGGGTGAACACCAGGTTGGCTTCATGTTCGGGCGGATTGCCCGGCTGGCCCCAGGCGCTGTATTCCATGCCGCGTGCACCTTCGCGGGAGATCGTATTGGGGTAGGTCCGGCGTAGGCCGGTGTCCTTGATGGGCTCGTGCGCGTTGATGGAGATGTGCCGCTTTGCCGCCTCGGTGACGACCTTCAGATGATGGCGGGCCATGTCCTGGCCTTCGTGCCATGCGTAGTGGACCTTGCCGTCGCTACCGATCACCTTGGCCTGGCCGGCATCGGCCACGTAGCCGGTTTTCACCGCGTTGACGCCGACCTTCTGGTAGAGATCGAATGCCGCACCCATCTGAGCTTCATAGTGCGCCGCGTTGGCGGAAGTTTCGTGGTGGCCGACCAGCCTGACGTTCTTCGATTTGGCGTAGGCCGCGAGTTTCTCCAGATCGAAATCCGGATACGACCGGGTGAAGCTGAAGTCCTCGCCGTTGCCGAACCAATCGCCGTCCCAGCCGATATTCCAGCCCTCCACCAGCACGCCGCCGAAACCATTCTTGGCCGCGAAATCGATGTGGCGCATGACGTTCTCGTTGGTCGCGCCATGCTTGGGGCCGGAGGCCCAGGTTTTCGCTTCCAGGTGCATTTCCCACCAGACGCCGACGTACTTCATCGGCTGCACCCACGACACGTCGCCCAGCTTGTTGGGTTCGTTGAGGTTGAGGATCAGGCTGGAGGTCACCAGTCCGCCTGCGTCGTCCGCGATCTGCAGTGTGCGCCAGGGTGTGTGGAATGGCGCGTCGCGGATCACCTTGCCGTCGCCGATCCCGGGCGTGAGCAGAGCCTTCAAGCGGCGGCCCTCGACGCGGGTGAGATTCATGCCCGAATAATCGATCAGTGCCGCTTCATGGATCGACAGATGCGTGCCGTCGCCCAGCTTGAAGGTGATGGGCGTTTGCGCGTCGCCGATTTCTTCCACCGGCGTGCGGTGGTACAGATACTCCTCACGGTTCCATTCGCCCGCCGGAATCCACCAGGCGGTCGCCGCATCGGCGAGCGCGAATTCGGTCAGTTCCTCGCCGATCTTGATCTGTTTGAGTTGCGGCTGGTTCGGAAACTCGTAACGGAAACCAAGTCCGTCGTCGTAGACGCGGAACACCACATCAAAGCTGCGCTTGGGCTTGGCGGTTTCGCTCAATGTGACGCGCAACTCGTTGTAGCGATTGCGGATGAAACGGCGCTCGCCCCAGGGCTGTTCCCAGCGTTCGTCGAAGCTGCGGGTGCGCGGGTTGCCGATGACAATGTTGCGTTCGAACTTGGGCGCATCGATCAACATGAAACCCAGCCGCGAGGGCGCGATGATCGGTTTACCGCGCCGCGATACAGCGTAGCTGGGCCGTCCGTCCGGATCGGTGGCGATCTCAACCGTCAGGCTGCCGTCGGGCGACGCGACCATCGCGGGTGCAGCTGATAGAGCCATGGGGAAGAACAGCAAGGGGAAGAGCAGCGTGGTCAGTACGATAAGACGACGGATCATGCGGACCTTCGGGATGCGGAGATAGAGCCCGCATCCTGCGACAGGCGTTTCAACGTAACAAGCGGCGCGGCATGAATACGTATGCGAAAGCGGCATGAATAGGCAGCAAAAGCGCGATCCATGTCTGGTTGTACTGCGGCCGCAACGGCAGCCAATGCAGTATCCACGCGATCACGGCAGCCACCGCAACGATGGTCACGCACACGCCGAACCAGCGTGGCGGTGTGCGGCGGCGCAACACGGAAATCGCGCCCGGCAGCAGCGCCAGACACAAAGGATTGAGCAGCAGCAAATTGCGGTTTGCCCACGCGGCCCAATGGTCGGTAAAGCCCCAGAGGTATGCCAGCAGTAAGCCGGCAATGCCGCAGACCAGCCAGTACGGCAGGGCGATGGTGGCGATCAAGCGCGGGTAGCGGCCCAACAACATGATCGCAACGGCGATCAGCACGCCGGCTCCCAGCCACGGCAGCCAGCGCCGCGGCATCTCCGCTGGCTCTGGTGCGGCTGTGTGCGGTAGCAACTGCATCTCGGATTCCACCAACGGTTGACGGTCGGTGTTCTTCACTTCGCGCAGGCTGTCGGCCAAGCGCATGGGCACATACGCTTCTTCCCAGCGCGACATCGGCTTGTCGGCGGCCGGCCCCAGGCCCAGATCGAAGCCCAGCCACATCCAGGTGGCCGGCGATGCCAAGCGGACTGCTTCGCTGCGGAAGGTGTTGCCGTGCGAGCGCCCGGACAGTTGCGACTTCAGCGCACCGCCGAGTGCGGTATTCAGCGCATCGCGCACCTGGGTCGAACAGTTGTCGGTGAAGTAATCGTAGCGGTAGCGCGCGTTCTCCGGCTTGGAGCGCTCGGCCAGCGCGTCGGCCAATGCTCGCGCCTGTTCCGGGGGCAGCCGCAACCACTGCAGCGTGACGCCGCGGCCGGTTTCGCGGTAATGCAGCAGATCTTCTTCGAAAGGCAGGGCGACCAGGTAGTAGCGCATCTCACCTTCGGCGAAACGGCTGACAAAATCCGGCTCGGTGGGATCGAAGAAACCGAAGTTGTACGAGGTTGCCTGTCCGGTTGCCGGGTCGACGACGACGATCGCGTTGTGGCCGAAGCGCTCGAAGAAGATCTCGCCCGGCTGCATGGTGGCGACACCGATGCGCGGTGCCGCAGCCCACGCGGCCGTGGCCGACAGCCACAGCACGCACAGCAACGCTAGGCGCGCCAGCGCGGTCGTCGACTGAAAAAAAGTCATCCGGCTAGCTTTCCGAAAGAACGCCGACGTGGAAGGCATGGACGCGGCGGGAGTCGGCCTTGGCCACACGGAAGGCGAAGCGGCCAAGGGTGAGTTCTTCGTCGGTTTCCGGCAGGTGGCCGATGGCCGCGGTGACCAGGCCGCCGACAGTGTCGTATTCGTCATCCGAGAAGTCCGCACCGAAACGTTCGTTGAAATCGGAGATGGGCGTCAGCGCATCCACCACGTACTGGCCGTTCGCTTGTGCGGAGATCAGGACGGACTCGTCCTCGGCCACATCGTGCTCGTCGTCGATTTCGCCGACGATCTGCTCCAGTACGTCCTCGATGGTGACCAAGCCGGCGACGCCGCCGTACTCGTCCACCACGATGGCCATATGGTTCCGCGACAGCCGGAATTCCTTCAGCAGCAGGTTGAGCTTCTTCGATTCGGGAATCAGCACCGCCGGCCGGAGCAACTCGCGTACGTTGCCGGGGCCATGATCGGCCACGACGCCACGCAGCAAGTCCTTGGCCAGCAGGATGCCGAGAATCTCGTCCTTGTTTTCGCCGTGCACCGGAAAGCGCGAATGGCCGGATTCCACCACCTGCTTCATCAGCTCGAGGAACTTCTCCTCAATGGGCAGCGAAACCATCTGCGCGCGCGGAATCATCACATCGCCGACGGTAAGGTCCGACACGGCGATCGCGCCTTCCATCATCCGCAAGGTATCGCTGCCGATCAGGCCATCGGCCTGAGCATCGCGCAGCAACGCGACCAGGTCGTCGCGTGTGGAGGGTTCGCCGGAGAACGCCGAACTCAGGCGGTCCAGCCAGGAGCGCCGTTTTTCAGGTTCGGGCGCTTGGGTACTGTCGTCTTCTTCTGACATCGCTTGGAAACGGGCACCCTTGGGACGGGCGACCGGGGGAGTCTAACAGGATGGTGGGATCATTCAGCGCGGGTGGCGCGCTCGGCGGCCGGTTCTTCGGGGTCTTCCTCAAGCGGGTCGATGCTGTAGGTGCAGCCGGCCAGTGTCTTGCCGGGATGCGAAGTGACGTTGGACACGCTGAGCACCGCCGAGCGGATCAGCACCTTGCCGCTGGTCTCGTCCACGGTCTCCTCGCTGAGCACTTCCTTGCCGAACATCGCCTTCTCCGGCGTGTCGACCGCCGCTTCCAGGCTCAGTTGCTTGGCGAGCGGGCGCGGATCGGGCAGGTCCAGGATGGCCATCACGCTGGAACCCGCGAAGGCAATGTGCTGGCTGCCGTGGCCGAATGCCGTCACCGGAGCGTTCAATGCGTACTCGGTCATGAACATGTTGGTCTGCGGCAAAGGCCGCCAGCCCAGCGAGACCGCCTTCAGTGGGTCCTGGATGGCGATGGCCAAGACCATGAACTGCTCCGGCTGGCCTTGGCAGGAAATCAGTGCCGACAAGTCCACTTGTGCGGGATCCCACGCTGGATCGGTGTCTTGCGCCAGGGCAAGAAGTGGAAGCGCCGTCAGCAGCGCCGTGGCGATCAGGCGTCGAAACATCTACTGCTCCGCGTAGGGGTCAGCGATGCCCAGCTCCGCCAGGATCTCGCGTTCCAGCTGTTCCATGCACTCGGCTTCCTTGTCGTCTTCGTGGTCCCAGCCCAGCAGATGCAAAACGCCATGTACGGTGAGATGGGCATAGTGTGCGGCCAGCAGCTTCTTCTGCTCGCGCGCCTCGCGCGCGACGACCGGCGCGCAGATCACCAGATCGCCGAGTAGCGGCATCTTGACGCCCTTGGGCATCTTGACGCCTTCGGCCATCTCCGCGGGAAAGCTGAGCACGTTGGTGGCGTAGTCCTTGCCCCGATAATGACGGTTCAACGCCCGGCCTTCCTTGCTGTCGACGATGCGGATGGCGAGGTCGGCTTCGCGGATGCGGCCGTCCAGCGCTACCGCCACCCAGCGGCGAAAGCTCACCGCCGCAGGCAGGCCCACGCGTGGCAGCGCGTAGCTCACGGAAACATCGAGACGGACCGGGCCTTGGGTCATCTATTCACCATCCAGCCGGGAGCGCCATGGCGGGTCAACGGAAACCCATTTTGCGATTGCTTCTGCATGCGGAGAAACGTTCTGCTCAAAGGCCGATGAGAGGAACCAGCATTCACTGGACGATGGTAGGTGCCTGTGATCACGGACCGGTTGCGACGTCTTTATCGTCGCGCGCGTCGTAGGCTTGCACGATACGCGCTACCAGCGGATGGCGCACTACGTCACGGCTGGTAAAGAAGGTAAAGGAAATGCCTTCGACACCGCGCAGCACCTCCAATGCGTCCTTCAGCCCCGATTTTTGGTGTCGTGGCAGGTCGATCTGGGTCAGGTCGCCGGTGACGACGGCGGTGCTGCCATAACCGATGCGGGTCAGGAACATCTTCATCTGCTCGATGCTGGTGTTCTGCGCCTCGTCCAGAATGACAAAAGCGTCGTTAAGCGTGCGTCCGCGCATATAGGCCAACGGCGCGATCTCGATGACGTTCTTTTCCAGCAGCTTGACGACTTTTTCCACGCCCAGCATCTCGTACAGCGCGTCGTACAGCGGCCGCAGATAGGGGTCGACTTTCTGGGCGAGATCACCAGGCAGAAACCCAAGTTTCTCTCCCGCTTCCACTGCAGGCCGCACCAGCACCAACCGCTGCACGCGAGATTCGTTCAATGCTTCCACCGCGCTGGCGACGGCGAGAAACGTTTTGCCGGTACCCGCCGGGCCGACGCCGAAGTTGACATCATGCGTGGCGATAGCATGCAGGTAGTTGGCCTGGTTTGGCCCGCGACCACGCACCGTGCCGCGCTTGACCTTGATTGCCACGTCCTGGGGCTGGAACCCGCCCGCCGCCAAGTGTTCCACGTTGGCGGCATTCAAGCGCAGGTGGATGGCTTCACTGTCGAAGACTTCCTGCGCGGCTTCCGCATACATGCCGCGGATCAGTTTCTCGGCCGCTGTGGCTGGTTTCTCGGGACCGGTGACGCGGAAGATAGCGCCGCGATTGGCGATTTCCACGCCCAGCCGGAGCTCGATCTGGCGCAGGTGCGCGTCGAACGGGCCGGCCAGGTTCGCCAGCCACTCGGCGTTTTCGGGTTCCAGGGTGAATTCGCGTTTGAAAGGGGCAGTCATCGGGCTAGGGCGTGTCATACATTGGGTAGTCATCCGCGCCGTACCGCCGCGCGTTCGGCGCAAGGAAGAGTGAGGAAGTGTATGCCGATACACGCCCGAGCGATGACACCGCGCCGGACGCGCGGCGGTACGGCCCCCGTATCAAGTACGGGGCAGGCTCTTCGGGTTGAGCCGGTACGGCCCCCCCAGCCGGCGCGGCGCGGCTTGACCCCTGCCTTCGCAGGGGCAGGCTTTGACGGCCAGTCAAGCGCTGCGCCACGCAACACCGGCTGGCGGCCGTATTGACTCAACGCGGGCGGCTACCCAAGGGATGACACGCCCTAATGTCGGGTTTCGTCGTCCATGTCTTCCACCGGCCATTGATGGAAGATGTAGGCCTCGTCGTCGAGCAGCGCCTGATCGAAGTGATCTTCGTCGGGCGCTTCCTCGCGGGTGATCTGCTCGGGCTCTTCTTCGACGCCAATCACCTGCCAGCCCGCCTGACGAAGAAAGTCGCTGGCGTGGCGCATCGGGTCTTCCGACAAGCCCGGCATCTGATAGCAGAGGACATGCGCGCCACCGAACTGCGAAAAATCCGGCGTGTCTGGCAATGGCCGGGCTTCGAGCACGAAGACCCACAAGCTGGGGGAGTCCTGGGGAATGGCAGCTGTCCTGAAGGCGCGAATACAGGGTCACGCAGGGTAACGCGACAGGGCCGAAACGGCCACCGGGCGCCGTTCGTCGGCTGACACTTGCAGTTAATTAATCGATGAATTAAATATGTCGACATGCCCAGGACAACTCCCCCACAAGATCATCCGGCGGCCGCCAAGACGGCTCCCGAAAAGACCAAATCGCCACGGAAGCGCGCGCCGGGGCGTCCCGTCGCGGACACGGCCGATCTGCGTGCGCAAATGCTGGAGGCCGCGCTGGCTTGTTACGTTCGCCAGGGCATCGCTGCCACATCACTGCGTGACATCGCCCGCGAGGCCGACGTGACCCCGGCGCTGGTTCATTACTACTTCGGCGATAAAGCGCAACTACAGGAGGCGGTGGTTACCGAGAAGGTGTTGCCGTTGGTGCTGGGAATACGCGAGCCGGTAGCGCATGCCGGCGGTGACATCGCCTCGATGGTGGCCAGTTTCGTGCAGGGCATCGGCACCATTGTCGCCGAACACCCGTGGTGGCCGGCGCTGTGGGTGCGCGAGGTGCTCTGCGAAGGCGGTGCGCTGCGCGGCATGCTGATCGATCGGGTAGGCCCGCAGTTGCCGCAGATGATGGCCAAGCGTTTCGCAGAGGCGCAAAGCGAGGGGCGCCTCAACCCCGATCTGGACCCGCGATTGCTGATGGTATCGCTTGTGGGCCTGACGATGTTTCCGTTGGCGGGTGCACCTATCTGGCGCGCGATGTTCGGCGCCGAAGAGCTGGACTTCGACGACTTGCGCCGGCACACCCTGGTACTTCTGGATCGCGGATTGGAACTGGAAAATGATAAGTGATCGGAAGCTTTTCCTGCTGCTTGTAGTGCTGCTGCCGTTGGCGGCCTGCAAGCCCGAGGCACCCCAGGCGCTGGGCACGTTGGAATGGGATCGCGTGACGTTGCCCGCGCCGGTAGCTGAAAAAATCGTTCGTATCGATGTGCGCGAAGGCCAGCAAGTGGCCGCGGGCGCTCCGTTGCTGCAGCTGGAACTGACCCGCACCCAATCGCAACTCGCCGCCGTGCAAGCACAGGCGCAGCAAAGCCGCGAAGTGTTGGCCGAACTGGAGGCCGGACCGCGCAGCGAGGCGATCGCGCAGGCACGCGCCTCGCTGGCAGCCGCGCAGGCGCAGGCCACCGATGCGCAGGCGTACTACCGCCGTCTACAGCCGCTGGGCCGGCAGCAATTGGTAGCAGCTTCGGAAGTGGACCGCGCCCGTGCCGCGGCCAACAACGCATCGGCGCAAGTCCGTCTGGCGCAAGCAGCGTTGCTTGAATTGGAGCGCGGCACCCGGCGCGAACAGATCGCTCAAGGCCAGGCCGCACTGACCGCTGCCGAAGCACAGGCGACGACACAATCGGTCACGTTGGATAAGTTGAATGTGGTGGCGCCGCGCGCCGGCCGCGTCGACAGCCTGCCTTACAAGCTGGGCGATCAAGCGCCCGTAGGCGCATCGCTCGCGATCCTGCTGGTAGGTGAGGCACCCTATGCGCGCATCTATGTACCGGAACCGCAACGCGCCAATGTAAAAGTGGGTGACCCGGTGCGGATCCATGTCGACGGACGCGAACAAGCCTATGCCGGCCGCGTCAGAATGATCCGCAGCGAACCCACCTTTACCCCTTATTACGCGTTGATCGGCGCGGATGCGGCGCGTCTCAGCTACCTGGCGGAGGTGAGCCTGGGCAAAGAAGCTGCCGATCTGCCAGCCGGCTTTCCGGTGCGGGCCGAATTCCATGGCAAGCAGTGATTCGCCCGATAACGGGAAGGCATCTGTGCCCACGATGCTTCAGTCCCGGCGCGAACCGCTTCCGCAAGAAGACGTCGCCATCCGAGCACACGGTCTGACCAAGCGCTTCGGCGATCTGGTGGCGGTGAATCAGGTTGACCTGGAAGTGCCGCGCCGTCATGTCTATGGCTTCCTTGGCCCCAACGGCTCAGGGAAATCCACCACCATTCGCATGTTATGCGGGCTTTTGACTCCGACAGCGGGCGAGATCGATGTACTGGGCCTGCGTATTCCCGAACAGGCCGATGAGTTGCGTACCCGCATCGGCTACATGACACAGAAGTTTTCGTTGTTTGAAGATCTCAGTGTGCGTGAAAACCTGGGGTTCCTGGCCGCGGTGCAGAACCTGTCCAAGCGGCAGGCAGCGGAACGGATCGACGACCTGGTGGAGCAGTTCCACTTCAAGGACCGGCAGAAGCAGTTGGCCGGCACCATGAGTGGCGGGCAGAAACAGCGCCTGGCGTTGGCCGGTGCCGTCATTCATCAGCCTGAGTTGTTGTTTCTGGATGAACCGACCAGCGCGGTCGATCCGGAATCGCGCCGCGACTTCTGGGAAAAACTGTTCGAACTGGCCGATGCCGGCACCACTCTCCTGGTGTCCACCCACTACATGGATGAAGCGGAACGTTGCCACCATCTGGCCATTCTCGATCGCGGCGTGCTGGTCGCCGATGGTTCGCCGGATGAGCTGACCGAGCAGCTGGCGGGCCGAACGCTGGCAGTCAGCGCGGAGCAGCCGCGACGGGCGCAGAAAGCATTGGTCGCCGTCGAGGGGGTGATCAGCGTGGCGCAGATAGGCAATACCTTGCGGGTGCTATTGGCGGAAGACGGCAGTGCGCATGATCGAATCGAACATGCGCTACGGAATGCAGGTCTCACCGCGGAAGTCGCGCCTTCGCAGCCGAATCTGGAAGACGTCTTCGTTTCCGCCACGCGCGGACAAGCACCGCGGGAGCAAGCCGCATGAACGGGCGGCGTCTTTACGCGGTCATGCTCAAGGAAATGCGGCAGATGCGCCGCGACCGCATCACGCTGGCGATGATCGTCGCCATCCCTGTGATGCAGTTGCTGCTGTTCGGCTATGCCATCAACACCAACCTGCGAGATTTGAAAGCTGGCGTGGCGGACCAGGCCAACACCGCGGGCTCGCGCGCACTGGTGATGGACGTGGTGGCGACCACGGTAGTAAAGCCAACACTGGCCGCCCGCACGCCCGACGAGCTGATGGAGGCGATGCGCCAAGGCCAGATCAGCATCGGGATAGTGATTCCGCCGGATTTCGAACGCCGGCGCAGCGAAAAGCGCGAGCTGATGCAGGTGCTGGTGGATGGCAGCGACAACGCCGTGCAAAGCGCCGCCGCACAACTGGCGCAGATGCCTGTGGACGGCACCAGCGTGAACGCGTTGTCCGCCGCGCGGCCGATCAGCGTCGTGGCGTTCTACAACCCAGAGCGGCGTTCAGCGGTGAATATCGTGCCGGGACTGATCGGGGTGATCTTGACCATGACCATGGTGCTATTCACCGGCGTGGCCATCGTGCGTGAGCGCGAACGCGGGAATATGGAACTGCTGATCGCCACACCGGTTAGCCGCGGCGAACTGATGGTGGGCAAGGTGCTGCCGTATGTGGGCATCGGCCTGATCCAGACCACGGTTGTCCTTGCGTTGGGATTGTGGCTGTTCAATGTGCCCTTGAATGGCAGCGTGCTGGATGTCTACGTGGCGGCGATGCTGCTGATCATCGCGAATCTGACTTTGGGATTACTGATCTCCACGCGCGCGCAATCGCAGTTCCAGGCGATGCAGATGACGTTCTTCATCTTCCTGCCGTCGATCCTGCTGTCCGGTTTCATGTTTCCCTTTTCGGGCATGCCCAGACCGGTGCAGTGGCTGGCGGAAGTATTGCCGCTGACGCACTTCCTGCGTTTGATCCGCGGGGTGATGTTGCGTGGTGCCAATCTGTGGGAGTTGTGGCCGGATGTGTTGGCGCTGATCGCTTTCACGGCTGTCATGATGACCGCGGCGATATTGCGGTTCCGCAAGCGGTTGGATTGATGGCCGGGCCATTTTTTGCCAACGATATAGGGGTAGGAGCGCCGTCCCGGCGCGAGCTCTTCCCGCCAGATCGCGATAGAAGCGAAGAGCTCGCGCCGGGACGGCGCTCCTACCGACGGGATGGCGCCCACCTCAGGCAGCAGCGCTGTCGTCTACAGCCACCACTCTTCCGCGCAGCGAATTCGACATCGCCTCGGTGATCACCACATCGACGAATTGGCCGACCATCCGCGCATGGCCGGGAAAATTCACCGAGCGCATGTTCTCGGTCTTGCCGGTCAGTTCGTTGGGATCCTTCTTGGAAGGGCCTTCCACCAGCACCGACTGCACGCTGCCCACCATGGATTGCGAAATCGTCGCGGCATGGGCGTTGATGTGCGCTTGCAGGCGTTCCAGTCGTGCATGTTTGACGGCGTCCGGTGTGTGGTCTTCCAGATCGGCGGCCGGCGTGCCGGGACGGCGCGAATAGATGAAGGAGAACGATTGATCGAAGCCCACGTCTTCGATCAGCTTCATCGTCTTGTCGAAATCCGCGTCGGTCTCTCCGGGGAAGCCGACGATGAAGTCCGAAGAGATCGAGATGTCCGGGCGCACCGCGCGCAACTTGCGGATCTTCTGCTTGAACTCCAGCGCCGTGTAGCCGCGTTTCATCGCCGACAAAATGCGGTCGCTGCCGGCTTGCACTGGCAGATGCAGATAATTGGCCAATTGGGGCACATCGCGATAAGCCTCGATCAGTGAGTCGGAGAACTCCAGCGGGTGCGAAGTGGTGAAGCGGATGCGCCCAACGCCTTCGATCTGCGCGATGGCGCGGATCAACAGGCCAAGGTCGGCGACTTCGGCATCTCCATAGGGTCCGCGATAAGCGTTGACGTTCTGGCCCAGCAGATTGATTTCACGCACACCTTGCGCGGCCAACTGCGCGACTTCCACCAGCACGTCTTCGAATGGCCGGCTGACTTCTTCGCCACGGGTGTAAGGCACCACGCAGAAACTGCAGTATTTCGAACAGCCTTCCATGATCGAAACGAACGCGCTGGGCCCTTCGGCACGCGGCTCTGGCAGGCGATCGAATTTCTCGATCTCGGGAAAGCTGATATCGACTTGCGGCTGACCGCTGGCGCGGCGCTCGCGGATCAACTCGGGCAGGCGGTGCAGGGTTTGCGGCCCGAACACCAGGTCCACGTATGGCGCGCGCTTGACGATAGCCTGGCCCTCCTGCGAGGCGACGCAGCCGCCCACGCCGATCAGGACCGGCTTGCCATCCTTCTTCAGCGCTTTCCAACGGCCAAGTTGGCTGAAGACCTTCTCCTGCGCTTTTTCGCGGATCGAGCAGGTGTTGACCAGCACCACGTCGGCTTCTTCGACGTTGTCGGTCAGCTCCAGGCCATCGCTGGCGGCCAGCACGTCGGCCATTTTGGCCGAGTCGTACTCGTTCATCTGGCAGCCGTGGGTCTTGATGAACAGCTTTCCTCGCGCGGGCAAGCCCGTAGCGGGCGTATCGTGCACGACGGGTACGGACAAGGCGCCCTGGGCGGGCATTTCGGAAGCGGGCTTCCCGGGCATGGTGCTTATTCCAGGCGGGTGGCGAGTAGGGTGCGTAGTTTACGCGCAGTCCCG
Source organism: Pseudoxanthomonas sp. UTMC 1351 (assembly GCF_040948865.1). Classification (NCBI taxonomy): domain Bacteria; kingdom Pseudomonadati; phylum Pseudomonadota; class Gammaproteobacteria; order Lysobacterales; family Lysobacteraceae; genus Pseudoxanthomonas; species Pseudoxanthomonas sp. UTMC 1351. Next base: position 124,831 of record NZ_JAVGJT010000002.1, read on the forward strand.
CGGCCGGAATCAGCCGCGGTAGGCGTTGAATCAGGGAAGGCGGACGGAAGTGGTCCGTCGGTTTCGCTGGCTGGATATCAGACGGACCGCACAGATTGGAGGAATCCTTTGTTGGACAAGGACTTGGCAACCCGTCGGGAAGTTGGGACACTGCGCGCCATGAGGGGGATCCTGCTGCTTTGGGGCGTCATTGCCGTGTCGTTCGCGCTGCCGGTCAGTGCGGGCACGCTATACAAGTGCCTGGGCGCCGACGGCGTTCCCAGCTACGTCAGCAAGCGGGTCAGCGGCGCTCAGTGTCAGGTGGTCAGCCACTACACGCCCAGCCGCGCACGTTCTATTCCGGTATCCGCGGCTTCCAGGCCCAGTAGCCCCAAGCTCAGCGGTTCAGAAGCGTCGGTTGCGCCGACCAACCCGTCCACGCCGGCAGTTGCCATGGGCGCGGCGACCACGGCTATGGTCGCGGATTCGTCCAATGCTGTCGTACCCGTTCGGGCAACCGCGGCCGCATCGCTGGGCAGCGGCGGCACTCGTCGCGTAGTCAGCGGGCAGGTTTATTCCTATATCAAGGATGGCGTGCGGCACTACACCAGCAGCAAGCCCAAAGGCGCAGCGAATGTCGCCAGCGTCCGGACGATCAAGTACAGCTTCATCGAAACCTGTTTCGCCTGCGGCAATCCCGGCGTCAATTTCGGCCGTTTGCGGCTCAACACCACCGCCTACCAGAACGAAATCGCCGCCGCCTCGCGCGAATTCGGAGTGGAGGAAGCAGTGCTCCGCGCCATCATGCACGCGGAGTCTTCCTACAACCCGATGGCCCTTTCGCACGCTGGCGCCCAAGGCCTGATGCAACTGATGCCGGGCACGGCACGCCGCTTCGGTGTGACGGATGCTTACAACGCCTCGCAGAACATTCGTGGCGGCGCACAGTACCTGGCTTGGTTGTTGAAGCGCTTCAACGGCAACCTGACCCTGGCTGCCGCCGGCTACAACGCAGGCGAAGGCGCCGTGGACCGGCATGGCGGGGTCCCCCCTTACCGGGAAACCCAGCGTTATGTCGAACGTGTGGCTGTACTGGCCGAGCGTTATCGCGGTGCCGTCGCCGCGCGCTGATCCATGCGAAGGCTGCGCATCTCGAGCCCGCAAGTCATTGATTTTCAGCATGCCGTTGTCGGCGGATTAAGGCTTCCGTTACACTTCCACGTCTTTTGCGGCCCGCGCGAAGTTCGTGTGCGGGTTATGGCAGCCTTTTAGCTACCTGATTGTTTTGCGGAGTGCCGGATGGCCAATGATGGGGTCAATGGGCCTGTTAATACAGGTCGACGCCGGTTCCTGACTGCGACCACGGCTGTGGTCGGTGCAGTGGGTGCCGGTTTTGCAGCAGTACCGTTTATAAAGTCGTGGAACCCAAGTACGCGGGCCAAATTGGCCGGCGCGCCGGTGACGGCCGATATCACTGGTCTGCAGGAAGGTCAGCGCTTGATCATGGAGTGGCGCGGCCAGCCGATCTGGATCGTCAAGCGCTCCAAGGCCATGCTGGATGCTCTGCCGACGCTGGATGCGCGCCTGCGCGATCCGGAATCCACGAACACCGACCAGCAGCCGGAATACATCAAGGGCGAGGCACGCTCCATCAAGCCGGAAATCTCCGTGTTGGTGGGACTGTGCACGCACCTGGGCTGCTCGCCGGAAATGGCGGCCGAGATCAAGCCGGAACCCTACGATCCCGACTGGAAGGGCGGCTACTTCTGCCCTTGCCACAAGTCGCGCTTCGACATGGCCGGCCGCGTATTCCAAGGCGTCCCGGCGCCCACCAACCTGGTGGTGCCGCCGCACCATTACGAGAACGACACGACGATCATCATCGGCGTGGATCCAAAGGGAGCGGCGTAAGTCATGGCGAACATCTTCACCCGCACCGCCAACGGCGTATGGGATTGGGTCAACGCGCGGGCGCCCGGCATGATGCCGGTCTACCGCAAGCACATGACCGAGTACTACGCGCCCAAGAACTTCAACTTCTGGTACTACATGGGCTCGCTGGCCCTGCTGGTGCTGGTCAACCAGATCGTCACCGGCATCTTCCTGACGATGCATTTCAAGCCGAGCGCGGCGGAAGCATTCTCCTCGGTCGAATACATCATGCGCGACGTGGAGTGGGGCTGGCTGATCCGCTACATGCACAGCACCGGCGCCTCGCTGTTCTTCATCGTCGTCTACCTGCACATGTTCCGCGGCCTGATCTACGGCAGCTACCAGAAGCCACGCGAACTGGTGTGGATCCTGGGCATGCTGATCTATCTGGTGCTGATGGCGGAAGCTTTCATGGGTTACGTGCTGCCCTGGGGCCAGATGTCGTTCTGGGGTGCCAAGGTGATCATCTCGCTGTTCGGCGCCATTCCGGTGATCGGCAACGGCCTGACCGAATGGATCATGGGCGACTACCTGCCCGGCGACGCCACACTCAACCGCTTCTTCGCGCTGCACGTCATCGCGTTGCCGTTGGTGCTATTGCTGCTGGTGGTGCTGCACTTGGGCGCACTGCATGAAGTCGGCTCCAACAACCCGGACGGCGTGGACATCAAATACGGGCCAAAGGGCAACCGTTGGGACGCGACCAAGCCGGTCGACGGCATTCCGTTCCACCCGTACTACACGGTCAAGGACCTGGTGGGTGTCGGCTTCCTGCTGATCATCGCGGCCTTCATCATCTTCTTCGCACCGGCCTTCGGGGGCTGGTTCCTTGAGCACGACAACTTCACCGAGGCCAACCGCCTGGTGACGCCGGAGCACATCAAGCCGGTGTGGTACTACACCCCGTACTACGCCATGTTGCGCGTGATTCCCGACAAGCTGGGTGGTGTGATCGTGATGTTCGCAGCGATCGCGATCCTGTTCCTGGTGCCCTGGTTGGACAAGTCAAAGGTCCGGTCGCACAAGTACAAGGGCTGGATCACCAAGGTCATGCTGGGCATGCTGGCAGTGTGCTTCGTATGGCTTGGCAAGATCGGCGCCGGCCCGGGTACCGACCCGGTCGAGACCATCATCGGCCGCGTACTGACTTTCCTGTATTTCGCCTTCTTCATCACCATGCCGCTGTGGACCAAGCTAGACAAGACCAAGCCAGTACCGGAACGGGTGACGACGCATGACTAAGACTTTCGTTTCCCGCTTGGCCGTCTTCGCCAGCGGAATGCTGCTGTCGTTTTCCGTGTACGCCGCTGCCGGCGGCGACCTGATGCAAGCCGGCAACGACCTGAGCGACAAGGTCTCGCTACAGCGTGGCGCCCAGCTATACATGAACAACTGCTCCGGCTGCCATTCGCTGAAGTACCTGCGTTATTCGCGGATGGCCGAAGATTTGGGCCTGACCGAAGAAGAGGTGATGAACAACCTCAACTTCACTGGTGCCAAGTTCGGTGAGCAGATCCAAGTGTCGATGCCACACGCGAATGGTGAAAAGTGGTTCGGCAAGATGCCGCCCGATCTGAGCCTCATTTCGCGTGTGCGCGGCAGCGACTGGATTTATACCTACCTCAAGTCCTTCTACCTGGACGAGTCGCGCCCGCTGGGCTGGAACAACAAGCTGTTCCCCAACGTTTCCATGCCTAATCCGCTATGGGAACAGCAGGGACTGCAGCATGCCGAGTACGGCGAGCCGGACAAAACGACGGGCGAACGCCACGTGGAGAAGCTCCATGTGCCGCAACCCGGGCGCTTGACCGCGACGGAGTTCGATCAGGCCGTGCGTGACGTAACCAACTTCCTCGAGTATGCCGGCGAGCCAGCAGCACTCAAGCGCCAGAGCATCGGTGTGTGGGTGATATTGTTCCTGGCTGCGCTGACATTCCTGGCCTATCTGCTGAAGCAGGAGTACTGGAAAGACGTCCACTAAGGCGTCACGTGGATCTCTGTTGGCAGCCGCGCATGCTCGTTGGATGTGCGCAGGCTGCCAAGAGAAAGCCGGGCAGGGGGCGCTTGGCTTTTCTCTGTAGGGATTGCACACTCAGGGACCGTGACGACCGTTAGCAAGGGGCTGGCGGCGTTGGTGCGATCGGCGGATTCCGGTCGTCGGAGAGCCGTGATGGCTGCGAGTCCACGTATGCGCAATACACTGACTTTGTTTTCCTCCACCGATGATGTGCTCTGCCACCGCGTCCGCCTGGTACTGGCGGCCAAAGGCGTCAGTTACGATCTGGTCCCGGTGGACCCGCAGAACCCGCCTGAAGATCTCATCGATCTGAATCCCTATCACTCCGTTCCCACCTTGGTGGAGCGCGATCTGGTGCTGTACGCCGCTTCGGTGGTCAGCGAATACCTGGACGAACGTTATCCACATCCGCCGTTGATGCCGGTGGATCCGCTTTCGCGCGCCCGCCTGCGTTTGGCCATGCTGCGGATCGAGCACGATTGGGTGCCGCAGGTGCAGGCCATCCAGTTGGGCAACAAGCAGCAGGTCGAAGCCGGGCGCAAGCGTTTGAAGGAACTGCTGACCGCGGCCGTGCCGCTGTTCAAGGCCAGCAAATTCTTCCTCAACCCGGAAATGAGCCTGGCCGATTGCGCCATGGCACCGATCATCTGGCGCCTGCCGGCGTTGGACGTGCCCTTGCCGAAGGACGGCAAGGCTATCGAGGACTACGGCAATCGCATTTTCCGGAATCCTGGGTTTGTGCGCAGCCTGACCGACGCGGAAAAGAAACTGCGCGAGCTGCCCGCCTGAATCAGGATTCTGGCCTGAGCGCGGTTCTGGATCGAAGCGCGGTCGAAGGCCGTGCAGGCTTTGCAGCTCTTGCCAACACAGCGGGTCACGGCAGGTGTATCACCGTGGCGATTTTTCTTTTCTGCCGCATTAGCCATTGGCATGCGCACTTTGTTGCTTGGCTCGCGCCCGCGCCGACTTGCCCCTAAACTGCCCGCATGAGTGAAGACGTGCCGCGTATGACCAGCCATCGCCCGTACCTGCTACGGGCGCTGGCCGAGTGGATCGCCGACAACGGAATGACGCCTCACCTGCTGGTCGATGCGACCCAGGCGGGAGTGCAGGTGCCAGCCAGTGCGGTCAAGGAAGGCAAGGTGGTGCTGAACATCGCAGAGCGCGCGGTGGTGCGCCTGCAGATCGACAATGAAGCCGTCAGTTTCACCGCACGTTTCGGCGGGGTCAGCTACCCGGTTTCAGTGCCGATTTCCGCGGTGTTGGCCATCTATTCGCGCGAAACCGGGCAGGGCATGGCACTGCCGGACGACGTCAGCCATGGCCCCGGACCGGAAGGTGGCGACGATGACGAACCGCCGACCCCTGACGCTCCGTCGCCCGACGACGTGCCGACCGCCGGCAAACGTCCGCACTTGAGGGTGGTCAAGTAACGCGGATCGAGATCGGTAGGAGCGCCGTCTCGGCGCGAGCTTTTTCTATCGGTTCGCGATAGCAGCGAAGAGCTCGCGCCGAGACGGCGCTCCTACCCGTCAGAGGTCGTTAAACACTCAATGCAATTCGAACGGCGCGGCCGAAGGCCTGGCAGGTCCGACGAACGAGACCAGCTTTTCGCCGCGTAGCACCAGCTTGCCGATGTGGCGATCAAGGCCGTCGTAGGAATATTCGAAGCGGAACGAGCGCTCGAAACCGAGTCTCCCGTCTTCGCCGCGGCGAAGACGGAGACCGCTAGCATGCACGGTCTGATCCAGCCACAACACATCGGCCGCGGCGCAGGCGTTGCGGCCTAGCTGTTCCGCGCGCTCCGCGGCAGCTCGCGCGGCATTCCAGTACGCGAAGAGGGCGGCGCCGGCGATCATCAGCAGGATCAGGCTAGGCATGAGCAGAAAAGGCCGTGGTGGGGTTGGAAGACAGCCGGTCTGTACTGGCCAGCGGAATCGGTGCCGGTCAGGATGCCGTCAACATTAATGGGAAAATAGGTTTGGCGGCGGGCCAAGCTTCATCGACAGATCGATAGCCCGGACGTGTTTAGTGAGTGCGCCGATCGAAATGTAGTCAACGCCGTCCTCGGCGATGGCGCGTAGCGTGGCGAGATCGACACCGCCGGAAACTTCCAGTGAAATCGCGCTGTTGAATGGTGGGCCGGCGGCGATGCGCACCGCTTCGCGTCGCGCCGACGCATCGAAGTCGTCGATGAGAACGCGGTCGCACCCTTCTTTCAAGGCTTCTTCCAGTTGCGCCAGGGTTTCCACTTCGACCACCAGTGGTAGCGAGGGCTGCATCGCACGTGCGACGCGTATCGCGGCGGTGAGCGATCCTGCGGCGCGAACATGGTTTTCCTTCAGCATGACCGTATCGAACAGGCCGATGCGGTGGTTGTTGCCGCCACCGCAGCGCACGGCGTACTTCTGCGCCTGCCGCAGTCCGGGAATCGTCTTGCGGGTATCCAGAATCTTTGCCTTTGTGCCACGCACCGCGTCCACATAAATTGCCGTGGTGGTGGCGGTGCCAGAAAGGGTCTGCAGGAAGTTCAACGCACTTCGTTCGGCGGTAACCAACGCGCGCGCGCGTCCCGCGAGTATGGCTAACACCGTTCCGGCCTTTACTCGGTCACCTTCTTGCACTCGCCAGTCGATCCGTACTTGGGGGTCGAGCGCGCGATGGCAGGCGTCGAACCATGGCCGCCCCGCGATCACGGCATCTTCCTTGCACAACAGATAGGCGGAATCGGCGGTGTCCGGCAGCAAGGCAGCCGTGACATCCCCACTGCCGACATCTTCGGCTAGCGCGCGGGCGACGTCAGCGTCAACGACTTCCCTCGACGGAGGCGCGAAATCGCCGCTCATCGTGCGGGGAAATCGTCGACCTGAGCGGTGGCGATACCTTCTTCGGCCAACAGCACCGGGATGCCGTCGTCGATGCGATAGACCGTTTTACGGTCACGCGTGATCAGGGCTTGGCGCAGCGCTTCGCTCTGCGCACTGTCATCGGCGCGGCGCACCTCGCCAGTGCCGATGGCCCGGTTAAGCGCTTCCAGCCCGCGCGCATCCAGCAGCGCCAGCGGTTGCCGGGTAGTAGGGCAGCACAACAAGTCCAACAGTTTGCGATCCATGGATTAAAGCCGGAAATGGAGAGTCGGGAATCGAGAATGGTGAAAGCGTAACATCCGGGCCGTTTCCAGGGCCTGATTCGTTTGGCGAGCATGGTTTTTCCGATTGCCCTTTCCCCACTCCCGATCCGCAGCCGGCTAAAATGCTCCTTTAGTGACTGAGGACGGCCATGACCGCCAATTCGTCCAGCCCCTTGGTGGGTATCGTGATGGGTTCCCGCTCCGACTGGGAAACCATGCAGCACGCCGCGCAGAAGCTCGATGCGCTGGGGGTTCCCTACGAAGTGAAAGTGGTGTCGGCGCACCGTACGCCGGACGTGTTGTTCTCGTATGCCGAATCGGCAGCGAAGCGCGGATTGCACGCGATCATCGCTGGTGCCGGTGGCGCGGCTCATCTGCCGGGCATGCTGGCTGCGAAGACCGCCGTGCCGGTCCTGGGCGTGCCGGTGCAGTCCAAGGCACTGAACGGCATGGATTCGCTGCTATCCATCGTGCAGATGCCCGCTGGCATTCCTGTCGCCACGTTCGCCATCGGCAACGCAGGCGCGGCGAACGCGGCGCTGTTCGCCGCCGCCATGCTGGCGACGGCACATCCGGCTATCGGGGCTGCGCTGGAAACCTTCCGCACACGTCAGACTGACGACGTCACCGCCAACGACGATCCTCGCCAGCCAGCTGGCTTGCCGGCATGACCACCGTCGGCATTCTGGGCGGCGGGCAGCTGGCCCGCATGCTCGCGCTTTCCGGCGCACCGTTGGGCCTGCGCTTTCTGGTCATGGATACCGAGCCGGACGCCTGCGCTGGCCAGTTTGCTCCACTGCTGGTGGGTGACTACCGCGACGAAGCCGCGCTGGCGGAATTCGCATCGAAGATCGATGTCGCCACCTTCGATTTCGAGAACGTACCGGCCGAGAGTGCCGAGTGGCTGGCGGAGCGTGTTCCCGTTTTTCCCAACCCGCGCGCCCTGGCCGTCGCACAGGACCGGATGGTCGAGAAAAGCCTGTTTCGCCGTCTGGGTATTCCAGTGGGCGAATTCGCTGCAGTCGCCACACGCTTGGAACTGGAAGCAGAAGTCAGCCGCATCGGTGGCCCCTGCATTCTCAAGACGCGCCGGCTGGGCTATGACGGCAAAGGGCAGTTCCGCATCAAGACGCCCGATGATGTCGACGCGGCGTGGGAAGCGCTGGGTGCACAGGCGCAGACGGTGGGATTGATCGTGGAAGCGTTCATTCCTTTTGAACGCGAGTTATCGGTGGTCGCTGTGCGCGGTCGTGATGGCGAATTCCGCACTTGGCCGCTGACCGAAAACTGGCACGTAGACGGTGTGCTGTCGGCCAGTCTGGCACCAGCGACGGTCGATGCCACGTTGGCGACGACAGCTTACGAATACGCGAAGAATCTGGCCGAATCGCTGGATTACGTGGGCGTGTTCGCGCTGGAGCTGTTCTATCGTGACGGCCAGCTGCTGGCCAACGAAATGGCGCCACGCGTGCACAACTCCGGCCATTGGACCATTGAAGGCGCGGAGACTTCGCAGTTCCAGAATCATCTGCGTGCCGTGCTGGGGTTGCCGTTGGGTTCGACCCAGGCGCTGGGCCATGCGTGCATGCTCAACTGGATCGGTCAGATGCCTGTATCCACGGCGGTGCTCAACGAGACTGGCGGTCATTGGCACGACTATGGCAAGCAACCGCGCGCTGGCCGAAAAGTGGGACATGCAACGCTGCGGACGGACGCCGCCGCCGATCTTGCAAACACACTTCGACGCATCGGTGCTGCCTTGGGGCGCGAATCGCAGGTAATCCCGGTAGTGGAGCGCCTGTCGTAGCGTGCGCTGTGCGCTTTCCCTGTAGGGGTGGCGCCAGCATGCCGACACCACTCCCACCAGATTTCGATGACCAAAAAAAACGGCCGGGGATTCCCGGCCGTTTTTTTGATCCGCTGCGAACCAGTACCGCTTAGCGCAGATTGGACGTCACGAAATCCCAGTTGACCAGCGCCCAGAACGACTCCACGTACTTCGGACGCGCGTTGCGATAATCGATGTAGTAAGCGTGTTCCCACACGTCGATGGTCAATAGCGGCTTGTCTTCGCCTGTCAGCGGCGTGACGGCATTGGAGGTGCTGGCCAGCGCCAGTGAACCATCCGGACGCTGCACCAGCCAGCCCCAGCCAGAGCCGAAGGTGCCGATGGCGGTCTTGGTGAATTCTTCCTTGAACTTGGCGAAATCGCCGAACGCCTTGTTGATCATCTCGGCCAACTTGCCGGTCGGCTCGCCGCCACCGTTGGGTTTCATGCAGTGCCAATAGAAGGTGTGGTTCCAGACCTGGGCTGCGTTGTTGAACATGCCGCCCTGCGACTTGCGCACGATCTCTTCCAGCGGCATTTCGGCGAACTCGGTGCCCTCGATCAGCTTGTTGAGGTTATCCACGTAGGTCTTGTGGTGCTTGCCGTAGTGAAAATCGAGAGTTTCGCCGGAGATGTGCGGCTCAAGCGCGGTGCGGTCGTAGGGCAGGGGGGGGAGTTCGATGGCCATGGCTGGGATTTCCTTACGCTAGGCGGTTTCAAGGATGGGCGTCGGCGTGGCGACGCGCAGGGCTTACAATACGGCCCCCGCCGAACTCGCTTGGCGGGGCAGGCCGAAAGTGTACCCGACGACGGTTGGCAATCCGTCAAGGTAGGAGAAAACAGCATGCCGGTGATGGAACGCATCCAGGCCGAAGTAGAAGGCCATCCCATCGTCCTTTTCATGAAGGGCACACCGCAATTCCCGATGTGCGGATTCTCCAGCCGTGCCGTGCAGGCACTGAAAGCCGCTGGCGCGAACGAGCTTTACACCATCAACGTGCTGGAAGAGCCGGAGATTCGCGCCAATCTGCCGCGCTTCTCCAACTGGCCCACGTTCCCGCAGCTTTTCATCCAGGGCGAACTGATCGGCGGCTGCGATATCACGCTGGAATTGTTCGAATCGGGCGAGCTGCAGCGCATCGTGTTGGAAGCGTTGCCGCAGTGAGCCTGATCGGATTGCCGACGCGGGCAACGCGTGCGCTGGACAACCGCGTGGTGCTGATCAGCGGCGCGCATGGCGGTCTGGGTGCAGCGGCCGCGCGCGCATGCGCGCAAGCCGGCGCCACCGTCGTGCTGTTGGGGCGCAAAGTGCCCAAGTTGAACCGCGTTTACGATGCCTTGGCGCAGGTCGGCAGCGAACCGCTGATCTATCCCTTGGATATGGAAGGCGCTTCGCCCGATGATTACGCCGAATTGGCTAACCGTCTGCATTTGGAATTGGGTCGCTTGGATGGCCTGTTGCACTGTGCTGCCGAATTTCGTGGACTGACGCCGCTGGAGCACACCGACCCGGCCGCTTTCGCCCGCGCGATCCATGTCAACCTGACCGCGCCTTACTGGCTTTCCCAAGCCTGCCTGCCGCTGCTCAAGCAATCCACTGATGCCGCCTTGGTGTTCACCTTGGACGATAGCGCTCGTGTGAGCCAAGCCTATTGGGGTGGATACGGAGTGGCGCAACACGGCTTGGCGGCTTTGATGGGCATGCTGCACGCCGAACTCGCCAATTCGCCGGTTCGCGTCTCAGCGCTGCAACCAGGACCTATGCGGACCCCGTTGCGTGCCCGAGCCTATGCCGACGATCAGGATATCCAGACCCGCGATCCGGCCGATTACGCCGACGCCTGTGTCACTTTGCTGTCATCTGCCGGCCGCGGACATCGGGGCCAGATCTGGACGGTTCGGGCGTGACCATCCTGTCGGCAGCGCTGCTGCTGTTCCTGATCCTGGACCCGCTGGGCAACATCCCGGTTTTCCTGAGCGTGCTGAAACCGCTGGCGCCTGTCCGCCAACGCATCGTGCTGGCGCGCGAGCTGCTGATCGCATTGATTGTGCTGATGGGATTCCTCTGGGGCGGCAAATACGCGCTGGACATGATGCATCTGCGCCAGGAATCGGTGGCCATCGCCGGCGGCATCGTGCTGTTCCTGATCGGTATCCGGATGATCTTCCCGCGTCCGGAAGGCCTGATGGGCGAGATCCCAGACGGCGAACCTTTTATCGTGCCCCTGGCAATCCCGCTGGTGGCGGGGCCTTCGGGCATGGCGGCCGTCATGCTGATGGGCAGCAATGAACCGACCCGCCTGGGTGACTGGAGCCTGGCCCTGGTGATCGCCTGGTGTGGCACCGCCGCCATCCTGTTCTCCGCCACATTGCTGTACCGGTGGCTGGGCATGCGGGTACTGACCGCATTGGAGCGGCTGATGGGCATGCTGCTGGTCGCCATTTCCGTGCAGATGGTGCTGGACGGCGTCGGGACCTACCTCAAGCTGTCCCCGCCCAATATCTAGCCTTGCAATTGCCCCGGCTTAGTCCGGGCCGGCGTGGAGCATGGAACTGGTGGCCGGTGCTCATTTGGACCTTGCTGCAGTGCGAGATTTTCGTCACATGGCGGTCACAAAATGGTCCTATCGTGTTAACCTGTTATTAACCTTACGCGGCGGTCCGCGTGGGCTAAGGGAACCCGGAAATACCCAGAGCCAGCAGACCCTCAAGGGTCCGCGACACGCGTTTGTCTTGTCCGCCTGTCTTCGCCACGCCAACTCGTACTGAGGTTTACTCAATGAACCAATCCCGCCGTCTCCGGATGTCCAAGCTCAGCCTTGGCCTCATCGCTGCGCTTGCCGCCGCTCCCGTGTTCGCACAGAGCACCTCCGCCGGTGTCGGCGGTCTGGTGACCAGCAACCAAGGGCAGCCCGTCGTCGGCGCCGAGGTCGTCATTACCCATACCGAATCCGGCACTGTCAGCCGCGCCACCACCGATGCCAGCGGTCGCTACAACGCCCGCGGTCTGCGCGTCGGCGGCCCGTACAGCATCACGGTGACCAAGCCCGGCGAAGGCACCAAGACCGAAGAAAACATCTACTTGAGCGTCAATCAGGTCGGCACCGTCAATGCCGCGTTGACGGGCGACATGACCACGCTGGAAACCGTCACCGCCGTGGGTTTCACCGGCGGCTCGGAAGTGTTCAGCGCAACCAAGATGGGTACCGGCACCAACATCACTCGTCAGACGATCGAAGCGCTGCCGTCCATCAACGGCAATGTCCAGGACTACATGCGCCTGGATCCGCGCGTGGCCTATGTCAACCGCGCCGAAGGCGGCATCAGTGCCGGCGGCCAGAACCCGCGTTACAACGCCATTCGCATCGACGGCGTATCCGCCAGCGATACTTTCGGTTTGGAAGGCAACAACATGCCGACACGCCGCCAGCCGGTGGCGATGGACGCTATCGAAGCCATCAACATCGACCTGGCCAGCTATGACGTCACCATCACCGGTGCCACCGGCGCGGTGGTCGACGCGGTGACCAAGTCGGGTACCAACGAATTCCATGGTTCCGTCTATGGCACTTACCGGGACGGTGAGTGGTTCGGCGATGACCCGACCGGTGCTGCGTTCAACGGCTTCACCAAGGAAGAGACCTACGGCGTCACCTTCGGTGGTCCGTTGGTCAAGGACAAGCTGTTTTTCTTCGCCAATTACGAAAAGTTCAAGCAGGCCGCACCCGGTGCGAATATCGCCGGTAGTGCGCTGGACCTGGGCGCTGCGGCCAACCCTGCCGATGAAGTGATCGACATGGGAGATATCACCCGCGCTCAGGAGATCGCCAACGGTTACGGGTTCAATGCGGGCGGATTGGAGAGTTCGGGCGACACTGATCTGGAAGAGTACGCGCTGAAGATCGACTGGAACATCAACGACAACCACCGCGCCAGCCTGCGCTACAGCAATCTGGAACAAAGCAAGTTACGCGTCAACGGCGTCAATAGCAGCCAGATCTCGTTGAGCTCGTACTGGTACCAGCACGTGAAGTCGGTCGAAAGCTATGTCGGCCAGTTGTTCAGCGACTGGACCGACAATTTCTCCACCGAATTCAAGGTGTCGTACCGCGACTACTCTGCGGTTCGTGAGACCCCGACCAATGCCCCCAGCGTGCGTGTCTACTTCGAAGGCGCCCAAGACGACCTGTCGGGTGACTCGCTGTGGCTGGGTACCGAGGTCAACTCGCACCAGAACGAGCTGTATACGGAAACCTGGAACGCCTTCGGTTCGGGTACGCTGACGTTCGGCGATCACGACATCAAGTTCGGTGCCGATTACAGCACCAACGACATCTACAACATCTACGGCCCGCAGCTGTATGGCGTGTACGAGTTCTACGGCCTGGATAACTTCGCCGCCGGCCGCTGGAGCACCTACAATCTGCGCACCCCGCAGGCGGGCGAAGGCTTCGATTCGATCGCCGCGGCCTACAAGTACAAGTCGTATGGCTTGTTCGTGCAGGACCAGTGGTACGTCAACAGCAATCTGACCCTGACGTTCGGCCTGCGCGCGGACAAGCCGGACGTCAACGTCAATCCGACCTATAACGCTGGCGCGGAAGCGGCATTCGGCTACGACAACAGCCGGGTGCTGAGCGGCGACTGGCTGGTGCAGCCCCGTTTCGGCTTCAATTACACCTTCGACAGCGAGCGTCCCACCCAGTTGCGGGGCGGGTTCGGTTTGTTCCAGGGCGAATCGCCGCAGGTATGGCTCAGCAACGCCTACAACACCACTGGCCTGAACTACATCCAGTACACGGAAGAGTACGACCCGGTCGACAATCCCACCCCGTGGACCGATCTGCCTTTCAATGGAAATGGCTTGAACCAGCCGGTGCCCGCCAATCCGACCGCGGCACGGCAAAACGTCAACTTCGTCAGCCCGGATTTCGAGCAGCCGTCGGTGTGGAAGGCCAACTTGGCGTTCGAGCATGAACTGCCGTGGCAGGGCATCGTCGCCTCCGCCGAAATCCTGGTGACCAAAGTCAAGAGCGCGCTGTTGTATCGCAATCTGAACCTGGGCGATCCGACCATGGAAGGCCAGGACGGCCGCGATATCTTCTATGGCACCTCCGGCTTGAACAGATCGTGGAGTTCGTCCAACAACCGCGCCAATCGCAACCGCAGCTTCGACTCCGTACTGTTGCTGGATACCACCGACAAGGGCCACAGCCAGCAGTTCACCGTTGGCCTGGACAAGCCGTGGACCAGCGAGAGCGATTGGTCGTGGAGCCTGGATTACACCTACACCAACGCCAAGGAAGTCGCCGGCCTGACCAGTTCCACCGCGACCTCGGGCTGGAACTACACCTACCTGTTCGACGCCAACGAAGAAAACCTGGCGACCTCGCGCTACGAGATTCGCGACCGCATCCTTGGTACCTTGAATTGGCAGCATAGCTTCTTCGGCGATTACAAGACCCAGATCGGCCTGGTGTATGAAGGCCGTAGCGGCCGTCCCTTCAGTTACGTCTACTTCAACGACGTGAACGGCGACAACCGCAGCGCCAACGACCTGTTCTACGTGCCGTCTGGCCCGGGCGATGTGTTGTTCGGCACGCTGAGCAGCACCGGTGTGTTCACGGCCAATCCGGCCATGGAAACCGCGTTCTTCGAGTGGCTGAACGATAAGCCGGAACTGTCGCGTTACAAAGGCGGCACCACGCCGCAGAACGCCGGCCGTGCGGATTGGATCAATACCTTCGACGTGCGCTTCTCGCAGGAGTTGCCGGGCTTCTTCAAAGGCCACAAGTCCGAAATCTGGCTCGACATCCAGAACGTGGGCAACCTGATCAACAAGGATTGGGGCCACATCTACGACTACGGCTTCTTCGCCAACCAGCGCGTGCTGTCCTCGCCGGGCATCTATAACGGCCAGTATGTGTACACGTTCACCAACCCGGACGCGCCAACGGTAGCCAACGGCGACGCCGACGGTTTCAACACCGGCGTGTCGCAGTGGTCGGTGCAATTGGGCTTCCGCTACAAGTTCTGATCTTCGCGTCGGAATGCTGCAATCGAACGGCCGGGGCAACCCGGCCGTTTTTTTGCCTGATTCTCTTGTCCCCGGGACTGCGCTAAAGTCGCTGATCTAAGTGATGAAAAGACAGGAAAAGCATATGAATGACGCGGCATCGAGGGCGTTGCCGGTGCAGAACGCGCGGATTTACCCGCGCGGGGGACTGGATGTGTTGTCGCGCACGGAAGTGGCGCGTTTGCGTGATGCGTCGGCGGGCGGCATGCACGAGTTGTTGCGCCGATGCGCGTTGGCGGTACTGACCAGCGGCAGCGCCTCGGACGATCCGCGCGCGGCGCGTGAGCATTACCCGGATTTTGATATCCAGGTACTGCAGCAGGATCGTGGCGTCCGAATCGACCTGCTCAATGCGCCGGCGATGGCTTTCGTCGATGGCGAGATCATCCGCGGCATCGCCGAACTGTTGTTCGCGGTGGTACGTGACCTGGCCTATACCGCCATCGAACTGGGCCCCGAATACGCGGACGACCTGGAATCTTCCGCAGGCATCACCAACGCGGTGTTCGGCTTGCTTCGCAATGCCCGCATCCTGAAGCCGGCCGATCCGAATCTTGTCGTTTGCTGGGGCGGCCATTCGATCTCGCGGGACGAATATCTCTACACCAAGCAGGTCGGCTATGAGTTAGGCCTGCGCGGCCTGGACATCTGCACCGGCTGCGGCCCGGGTGCGATGAAGGGACCGATGAAAGGCGCCACGATTGCCCATGCCAAGCAGCGTCGCCGTAATACGCGTTATATCGGCGTCACCGAGCCGGGCATCATCGCCGCCGAATCGCCGAATCCCATCGTCAACCATCTGGTGATCATGCCGGACATCGAAAAGCGCCTGGAGGCGTTTGTTCGTATCGGCCACGGCATCATCGTGTTTCCGGGCGGCGTCGGAACGGCCGAGGAAATCCTGTATCTGCTGGGCATCCTGTTGCGGGAAGAAAATGCACCGCTTCCGTTCCCGCTGATCCTGACCGGGCCAGCGATCGCCGCGCCGTATTTCGAACAGATCGACAAGTTCATTCGCCTGACCCTGGGCGACGCTGCGGCGTCGCGTTACGAGATCATCGTCGGCGACCCGGCGACGGTAGCGAAGAAGATGACCGCTGGCATCCATCGCGTGCGCGAATACCGCATCGAGCAGAAGGATTCCTTCTTCTTCAACTGGGCCATCGAAATTCCTGAGGAATACCAGCAGCCCTTCCTGCCGACCCACGAAGCGATGGCCGCACTGGACCTCCACCAAGGACGCCCAGCGCATGCACTGGCCGCGGACCTGCGCCGGGCTTTCTCCGGCATAGTCGCCGGCAACGTCAAGGAAGACGGCATGCGCCGCATCGAAGAATTCGGCCCCTTCGAGATCCACGGCGACCCAGAAATGATGCAGGCACTGGATGCGCTGCTACGTGCCTTTGTGCAGCAGCGACGCATGAAGATCGCGGGCGAGTACAAGCCTTGTTACCGAGTGCTGGCCTGATCGAAGCCCCGCAGTAGTATGTGAGACTGGAACGGCGCCGATGATTGGCGCCGTTCTGCTATCGACTCAGAGGCAGCGTAATGGTCGCAACATAACGGCCATCGATAACAGCGGTTTCCAACTGTCCCAATCCTTGAGTCATAGCCTGCACCCGTGCGCGCACCGAACTGAGTCCGACCTGGTGGCCACGTCCATTGAGAATGGGGGCGGTAGGCAGCGGATTGCTCACCGACACACTGACGGCAGTAGCCGTAGTCGCCACTTCGATCATGATTTCTCCACCAGTAACGGTGGATTCCACGCCGTGACGGATCGCGTTTTCCACTAAGGGCTGGATGGACAGAGTAGGGACGAGAACCGACGGCAGCGGCTCCGGAAGCCGCCATTCCACCCGCAGTCGATCCTCAAAGCGCAGCGCCTCGATTTCGAGATAGCGCTGCGCCAAGGCCAACTCATCGGCCAGTTCGATCTCCGTAGGGCCGGCCAAGGCAGCACGGAAAAGATCCGCCAAATCCAGCAACAATCGTTCCGCCTCGCCAGGGCGTTGATGCACCAGTGCAGCACAAGTGTTGAGTGTGTTGAACAGAAAATGCGGCCGGATACGCGCCTGCAGCGACTCGAGTTCCGATTGTTTGGCCCGAACCGCAAGCTGTCGCGCCCGCCAATGGTTTTGGAAGGCGGCCAGACCTAGTAAGCCGACTGTCACGGCGATGCCGGTGACTAGAAGAAACAGTTGCCGGACTTGCTCCGGTGTCATCGGCCATATGTCTCCCAGGAACAGCCTGCCGAGCCCAAAAATCAACCACGCGGCCAACAACAAAATTATCAGTGCTAGATACGCAATGTAGGAGGGGCGCGCTTGGGCCAGCCATCGGCGGCCGATATACAAAACGCCCAAGGTCACTAGTCCGACCCATTGGACGACCAGCGAAATGATTCCAAATGAGATCCAGCGATTACCCGAAACCCCCGGCGCCAGCGCCAGTATCGCGGCCACTCCTTCGCCGGCCAGCATCGTCCAAATGATGACGGGAGCCTGCCAGAGAGACTCTAGTGGAGACGATGACTCGCTTGGCTTCATTGCTGACCGGTGGCCGTATTGGAGGCTGCATCATGCCTTGGCGCATGGCCGGATGGCAGCCCCGCAGCCGTTGACGCTTTCCGCTGGGCCGCCCATCGGCTCCTGACTGGCGGAGCCGTGGAGGCCAGCCTAAGGTGGCCTGACGCTCAATTGGGGAAGCGGCGTATGCCTACGCAGGTTCGTTCCGTATGCCATCAGACCGGCAATGGAACTTCGTTTCGGTCTGCCACGACTGCAGGCTTCACATTGTTGGAGTTGCTGGTCACAGTCGCCATTCTGGCGATTCTGGCCACGCTCGCCACGCCCAGTTTCACCTCGCTCATCAATAGCAACCGCCTGACAGCCCAAGCGAATGAGGTGGTCGCCTCGCTGCAGCTGGCGCGAACGGAAGCCATCAAACAGAACCGCCGCACTATCATCTGTCGGAGTACCAATGGCACTTCGTGTGCAGCGGCAGGGCAATGGACCCAATGGATTACCTATGTGGACATCAACAGTAGCGGTACGCCCCAGGCGGCCGAAATCGTCCGCGTCAACCGGGTCAAGGCGCCGTTGAGGGTCACCAGCGGGGTCGCCAGCATCACCTTCCGCGCCGACGGCATGGCCCGCACGGCTGCCGGCGCCCTCCAGGACAACGCTGTGACGGTTTGCATCCCGACAACTCGACCCGCCGAGAATCAACGCATTGTCAATCTCGCGACTGGCAGCCGAATCAGCAGTAGTCCGGCCAATGGCGCTGGCGCCTGTCCGTAGGTAAGGAGTTCACTATGCCCCGCGTTTCCAGATTGCATTCCTGCCCACGGCGCCAGCGCGGCGCCGGCCTCATCGAAGTACTCATGGCGGTGCTGGTGATGGGTATTGGCCTATTAGGCATCGCTGCAATGCAGGCGACCGCATTGCGCAACAACCAAAGTTCGTTGGAGCGTACGCAGGCGACCATCCAGACATATTCCATCCTGGATGCCATGCGTGCCAATCGCGAACGGGCATTGGCTGGCGATTACGACATGGGGCTCACCTGCGCCACACCCACGGTGCCGCCGAGTGGCGCCACATTGGCGCAGAGCGACAAGCGCCAATGGTTTTTGGATATGCAAAGAAGCATGGGCAACGATGCCGGCACCTGCGGCACCATCGTCCGCAATGGCGAAAATTTCGAGATCACCGTCCAGTGGGACGACAGTCGTGCTGCCAACGGCCAAAACACCAATGCAGACCGCAATCAGGTCATAACGCGAGTCCGTCTATGAAGTGGAATGCATCGATGCGTGTTCCGTCGCGCGGCAAGATTACCGGCGTCAGTTTGATCGAACTGATGATTTCCGTGGTGTTGGGGTTGCTGGTGGTCGGCGCCGCGATCGGAATTTTCATCTCCAACAAGCAGGCTTTCAGGGTTGCGGACAACCTGAGCCGCGTGCAGGAAAACGCTCGAGTCGGCTACGAGCTGATGGCGCGGGAACTGCGCCAAGCTGGCGGCAGCCCGTGTTCCCGCAATGTACCCATCGTCAATGTGCTTCAAGCCAACAGCTTTTGGGGCACGGGATGGGGAGAGGGCGTCCATGGCTACACCGACACTGAGGCTTTCGGCGGTGCCACGTTCGGGACCGCCGCAGCCAGTCGCGTGAATGGCACCGAAGCAATCGAGCTGAGATCTGGCGCGCCAGGCGAAGTCACGGTGGTCGATCACAAGCCGGCTTCGGCGCAGTTCAAGGTCAGTACTGTGAACCATGGTCTGCAAGATGGCGATATCGCGATCGTCTGCGATTTCGTGCAGGCATCGATCTTCCAGATTACCGGCGCACAGAACGGTATCAATGTGACGGTAGTGCACAATTCGGGTGGCTCAACAAACCCTGGCAACTGCAGCAAGGGGCTCGGCTGGGCGGACCCGCCGGTGTGCGGCCCTCTCGGTACTCCTTATGCCTACGGCCCCAATTCGGTAATCGCACGTCTGCGTGCTTCTGCCTGGTATATCGGCGTGAGCGGCAGTAATCCGCAGCGGCGCTCGCTTTATCAGGTGCAACTGATCAATTCCGGCGGTGTGCCGGATAGGCAGGCGCAAGAAATCGCCGAAGGTGTGCACAACATGCAGTTGGAATATCTGGTCCCCGGGGCTGCTGATTACGTACCCGCCAGTGCCATTACCAATTGGAACCAGGTTTCGGCAGTGCGAGTAGTGTTGACGCTGCAAAGCACAGAGAACGTCAACGTGGATGGCACGGCCCTGACGCGTGAAGTTGCCCACGTGGTGACCTTGAGGAATCGCAATCTATGAATCCGGCCGCTTCTCGCTTAGGTGCAGGCACTCAACGGGGCGTATCGCTCGTCATCGTGATGATACTGCTGCTGATAATGACGTTGTTGGGCCTGGCGTTGATCCGTACGACGTTGTTGGAAGAGCGGATGACGGCGAACCTGTTCGATCGCAGCCTGTCATTCCAGGCCGCTGAATCCGCGCTGCGCGATGCGGAGGCGCAGATACAAACCGCGGCTCTGGGCGGGGCCATCATCGGGTTCAACTGTTCCACCACTGGCACTATCTGCCCTTCGATTCCCATCAATGCAACCACCGGCACCACCGGGTGCACCGGAGCAGGCCAGTACTGCTGGACGAACGCCGCTACCAACATCCAAATGCTGACTGCGGGAGCCCCTCAGTACTACATCGAGTACATGGGCCAGTACACCAACGAGGACGACCTGAAACTCGGTAGCAGCGCTAATGCGGCTCAGTACGGCGGCGGCGGCGGTGTGCCTCTACAACATTTCTACCGCATCACTGCGCGTAGCCAGAACCCTTCCGGTAGCGATCGTTCCGTGGTCGTCCTGCAATCGAATGTCGTCGTCAAATAAGGAGCGTAGATCATGAATGCGATTCATCGTTCTACCGTCTCTGGAGCAACTTCCATGGATATGCCGCAGCGCCGCCCCTCATTCATGCAACGTCATCTGTCCAAGCTGGGTGCCATGGTGATAGGTGCGTTCTCGGTGCTCAGTTCGCTGCCGGCGGATTCGGCCGTGGCGATTTCCCAGGCGCCTTTGTACGTAGGCAACGATGTGCCAGGAAACCTGGCGCTGGTGCCGTCGGTGGAATACCCCACGATCCATAGCCAGGCGAACATCGGCGCCTACGACCTCGGTCGCTCGTACATGGGCTATTTCGATCCTGGCAAGTGCTACGAATACGTCTGGTCAGCTACCGAGTCGGAGCGTCATTTCACGCCTATCGCGCTGACGAACAACAGGACCTGCGTCGGTGCCAACCGCTGGAGCGGCAACTTTCTCAGCTGGGCCGCCACGCAGACCATCGATCCTTTCCGGCTTGCGCTGACCGGCGGCTATCGTGTCAAGGACACGTCGACGACGACTTGGCTGGAAAAGGCGCGCCATGCACCTGGGTTCGGTCTGTATCCGAATCGCACCATTCCCGAGACAGGTGACAACAGCACGCTGGTCGATGGCGCCACGCCAGCAGCATGGTCCATTTTCAAGGTCCGCATTGCCGGCCTGAACAACAAGATGTACTTCACTCGCGATGGCAATCTGGATACTCCCGCCACTGCTGTGGTTGCCTATAACCCGGCTGACCACGCCTTGACCGACACCATTGTGAACGGAGTCCGCCCTGATGGGCTGCCGGTATATGAAGTCAGCATGCGGGTGGAGGTTTGCAATGCTTCGGTGGGTCTGGAAAGTAACTGCAAGCGTTATTCGCAGGGTTACAAGCCCGAAGGGCTTATCCAGGAATATTCGGATCGTCTGCGCTACAGCATTTTCGGCTATCTCAATGACTCGTCGTGGAATCGCGATGGCGGCGTTATGCGCGCACGCCAGAAATTCGTTGGCCCGTTGTTGAATTATCCGGATGAAGATCCGGTGGCAAACAACAATGCAGAATGGGACCCGGCGACAGGGGTGTTATATGAGAACCCTGATGCCACAGATGCGAGTAATACCGGAGGTGGAGTCCGCAACAGTGGCGTGATCAATTATCTGAACCGCTTCGGTCAGATGACCAACAACAATCCCAAGTCGTTGGACCCGGTTAGTGAGCTGTACTACACCGCCGTGCGTTATTTCAAGAACCAGGGCAATGTCTCGGCCTATTCCGATATGGTGGGCGACATATACGGTTTGGCGGACGGGTTTCCGGTGATTACCACCTGGGACGACCCGATCAAATACAGCTGCCAAGCCAACGTGATCCTGGGTATTGGCGACGTCTATACCCACCGCGACAAGAATCTTCCCGGCGCAGATACTCCGACCGACGGCGAGCCGGGCAAACCGACGGCAGTGACGGACGATACGACGGTCGATGTAGTTCGAGCCACCCAAAAGGTGTTTGATCTTGAGGGCCTGGGTACATTGACGAATCCCTTCACCGGACGCCAGAATTCCGCCTACATCGCCGGCTTGGCATACGACTCGCACACCCGCGATATCCGTCCGGACGACGCTGAGTTGCCGCAAACCGAAGGCATGCAGACCATATCAACGCACTGGGTGGACGTGCGCGAAAATCAGGTGCTTGAGCCGCGGGCACGCAATCAGTACTGGCTGGCTGCCAAGTACGGCGGATTTCGCGTGCCCAACGGGTTCGATCCATATACCCGTACGGAAGCGCTGGACAATGCTTGGTGGCACAACACCACCGATTATCTGACCAGCGGCGCCAATGGCGGTGTGACCACAACACCGAACACCTACCGCCGGGCCGACAACTTCTATGTCGCCAGCGAAGCGGACAAGATGGTCTCCAGCCTGCGCAAGGCTTTTGAGAACATCATGGATGAGATCCGTGGTTCCGGTGGCTCGTTTGCGTCGAACACCACCAAGCTGGAAACCGGCGCCATGACCTACCAGGCGCAATTCTATTCGCAGTCCTGGCGCGGTGAACTGGTGGCCTATGCCGTCAATTCCACGACTGGTGCACTGACTCAGAGCTGGGTGGCTAGTGCACAGTTCCCGAAAGACGCCAACGGGAACATCGACTGGGCCGCGCGTGACATTCATGTCAATAGTGGCGGCACGATGAGGCAGTTCCGCCATAGCAACCTGACCGGCAGCCAATCGACTGCGTTGGGTTCGCAACAGGTGGTGGATTACCTGCGAGGCCAACGCAGCAACGAACAGCCTGCGGGCAGCTTGCGCACGCGCCAGAGCATTCTGGGTGACATCGTCAACTCGCAGCCCGTTTATGTGGGCGCGCCCAATGGCCGGCTGTTCTACGGTACTGAATTCACTGGCTCCAGTACTTACGGTGCATTCGTCACGGCGCAGGTATCGCGGAAGCCGGTGATCTATGTAGGCGCCAACGACGGCATGTTGCATGGTTTCGATGCGCGAACCGGTGAGGAAACTTTCGCCTTCATTCCGTCGGCTGCGGTTACTAATCTGCGTGAGTACACCAGTCCAGATTATGTGCATCGCTATTATGTGGATGGCGATATCACCGTCGCCGACGCATACATCAATAATGCTTGGAGGTCGATCCTGGTCGGTACGATGGGGCGCGGGGGGCGTGCCGTGTATGCGCTCGATGTGACGGATCCTGACAACATCACGTTCCTGTGGGAGAAGAGCGCCACCGATATTCCCGCCTTGGGCAATGTGTTGGGCAAGCCCATCATCGCGCAAGTAGCCAATGGCGATTGGCGGGTGTTCATCGGAAACGGACCGAACGGCACTGGTGATTCCGCTCAGCTGATCATGGTTGGCCTTGGAAATGGCACAGTCACCACGGTAAATACCGGCGCAGGAACCAATAACGGTATGACCGCGGTGAACGTATGGAATACCGGCGTTTCCGACTTCGCCGATACCGTTTATGCAGGCGATCTGCGCGGTAATCTCTGGAAGATCACTAATCTGGCTTCAACGCCCACTGCAACGGCGTTGTTCCAAGCTCAATACAGTGGCATTGAGCAACCTATTTCCGCCACGCCGATGGTATCCAAACATCCGAGCAGCGGACAGACTTGGGTATTCTTCGGTACCGGCCAATATCTCAGCCGTGACGACCTTTCCAGTAAAGCGGTACAGACTTGGTACGGCATCATTGATCGCGGATCGCCGATTAGCGGGCGGACCGGCTTGAAGCAGATCGCTATCACGGCAGAAGCTGATCTGGGCAATGGCTTCAGGGCGCGCGTCATCGACGAAAGCTCGGCGCCCGGCGTCAATGGCTGGTACATGGATCTGCTTACCGGGGGCAGTACCGCGGAAGGCGAACGAATGGTGGTGCCCAACATCTTCCAAGGGCTGACCTTGATCGGCACCACCCGCATTCCGGATACCGAGGATGTTTGCGATCCCAGCGGACGGGGCTTTGTCATGGCCATCAATCCGTTCACAGGAGGCCGGCTGCCGCAATCTTTCTTCGACACCAACGGTGATGGCGCGTTTAATAGCAGCGATCTGATCAACGGAAACGCGGCGTCGGGACTGGGACTGCCGAGTGGTCCGAACAATCCGATCTTCATCGGAGACGTGATGTTGACCAACATGGACAACGCGCAGGGCCACGTTATCAAGACAAACTCTTCCGTACTCCTGCCTACCCGTGTGTCATGGCGGGAAGTGGTAGCGGACTAACGGACCGGAACAACAGGGGACACGATGAGCACCGCACCCAATATGGCGAGCAGAAACCGTAGCGTGGCAGGTTTTACCCTGCTGGAACTGATGATCGTGGTGGCCATCGTGGCGATCCTCTCCACGATTGCCTACGCCAGCTACCAGGATCAGATCATCAAGTCACGGCGGGCCGCAGGAGCGGCCTGCTTGCAGGAGCGCGCACAGTATATGGAGCGCTACTACACGACTTATCTGAGCTACAACGCAGTTCCCGCTCCAGCGATTGCTGAGTGTGATAATGAGGTTCGCCCGCACTATCAAGTGGTGCCGCTAGCTAGCGCGGCAGGAGCCCGAACTTTCACCTTGCAGGCGATCCCACAGGGAGTACAGGCCACCAAAGACACCCTTTGCGGTACCCTCACGATCAACCAGCAAGGCGTGCGCGGTGAGAGCGGTACCGCTGCCACTGCGGACGAATGCTGGTGATAAGTTAGTGATCGCAGATAACAAAAAGCCCGCATTGCTGCGGGCTTTTTGTTCAATCAAATCTGGCGCCCGAAGTTGGACTCGAACCAACGACCCCCTGATTAACAGTCAAGTGCTCTAACCGGCTGAGCTATTCGGGCGGGGCGCGTATTGTAGCGGGAGGCGAAGCGGAGGGGCAAGATGTTCCTGAATCTGGCCTCAAGCTGATCCGGGTCGACTGCAAAACTGGTGCGGCGGTCAGGATTCGCAGGGAACGACGCCCTTGGGGCGGGCGCTGCGAACGCGGCCAGCATTGTTAACCACGATCTCGCCTTTCAACTGGTCGTCATAGCACAACCGCACCCTGAGATTGCTACCCGTACTCCTGCCGTCCGGCAAGTAGCGCAATCGCTTGCGGCCGCTGGTGGATAAGATGCGCATGGCCGGATCGCTCGGGGCGCGTTCGTCCCGCAAGATGTCGAGCGGGTCGTCTGGCTTGCCGTTGCCGTCGCGGTCCAGGAACATCAGCCAGCCATGGGTCCAGTCACTATCCTGCCGACAGGTGCCGCGGCCATCGGACGGGCATATCACCGTGGGGCTGCGGCGGGTAATGGCAGTCATCCGAGCCGACGCCATATGCGCTGTCAGCAAATGCATGGTGGCATCGACCCGCTGTCGCTGGATAAGCGCGCGGTAGGAGGGAATAGCGATAGCCGTGCAGATGGCCAGCACGGTCATGGTCACTATCGCTTCAATCAGCGTCAGGCCACGCTGACTTCGGTGGGGTGATCTGGTCGAACAGGCATAAGAAAAGCGCTTGGGCGTCCTGCCCATGGACTAGTCCTAAGAGGAGGGGAACGAGGGCGTTCAGGGTCCACGGTCGGAGCCGCGCAGGACATAAGCACGCCCCGCACACGCCCGTAGGAAATCTACGCACGTCGTTGTCATCCTTCCGGAAGCTATACTCACAGGTCGCATTCGGGATGCCCCCATGACCGACCGCTTCCAGCTTGTTTCCCCGTATTCCCCCGCCGGCGATCAGCCCCAGGCCATCGAAAAACTGGTGCAGGGTTTCGAGGCCGGATTAGCCAAGCAGACTTTGCTGGGCGTCACCGGTTCCGGCAAAACCTACACCATTGCCAATGTCGTGCAGGCGGTGCAGAAACCCACGCTGGTGATGGCGCACAACAAGACGCTGGCCGCGCAGCTGTACGGTGAATTCAAGGGGTTTTTCCCGCACAACGCGGTGGAATACTTCGTCAGCTACTACGACTACTACCAGCCTGAAGCCTACGTGCCTTCATCGGACACGTTCATCGAAAAAGACAGCTCCATCAATGAGCACATCGAGCAGATGCGCTTGTCCGCGACCAAAGCCCTGCTGTCGCGTCCGGACGCACTGGTGGTGGCCACGGTATCGGCGATCTACGGCCTGGGTGCGCCGGAAGATTACCTGTCCTTGCGCTTGATTCTGTCGCGTGGCGAACGCATCGATCAGCGCGATCTGATCCGCCACCTGACGCAGTTGCAGTACACTCGCAACGAATACGAACTGCAGCGCGGCACGTTCCGCGTGCGCGGCGAGGTGATCGATGTGCATCCGGCGGAAAGCGACATGGAGGCATTGCGGATCGAGCTGTTCGACGGTGAAGTCGAAGGCCTGACCATGTTCGATCCCTTGACCGGCGAAACGCTGCGCAAGCTGCCGCGTTACACCGTATACCCCAAGACGCACTACGCCACCACGCGCGAGCGTGTGTTGACGGCCGTCGAGACCATAAAGATCGAGCTGAAGGAAAGGCTGGAACAGCTTTATTCTCAGAACAAACTGGTAGAAGCGCAGCGCTTGGCCCAGCGCACTCAGTTCGATCTCGAAATGATGGCCGAGGTGGGCTACTGCTCGGGCATCGAGAACTATTCGCGGCACCTGACCGGCAAGGCGCCGGGCGAGCCGCCGCCGACGCTGTTCGACTACCTGCCGGCCGACGCACTGCTGGTGGTCGACGAATCCCACGTGACCGTGCCGCAGATCGGTGCCATGTACAAAGGCGACCGTTCGCGCAAGGAAACGCTGGTGGAGTTCGGCTTTCGCCTGCCATCCGCGCTGGACAACCGGCCGCTGCGGTTCGAGGAATGGGAAGGGCGTTCGCCACGCAGCATCTTTGTGTCCGCCACCCCGGGCCCGTACGAGTTGCGCGAGTCCAACGGCGAGATCGTCGAACTGGTGGTCCGGCCGACCGGGTTGATCGATCCGGAAGTGGAAATCCGCCCGGTGGGCACCCAGGTGGACGACGTGCTGTCGGAGATCAACGCGCGCGTCGCCATGGGCGACCGTGTGCTGATCACCACCTTGACCAAGCGCATGGCGGAAAACCTGACCGAATACCTCAGCGAACACGGCATCAAGGTGCGCTACCTGCACTCGGACGTGGACACGGTGGAACGGGTGGAGATCATCCGCGACCTGCGCCTGGGTAAATTCGACGTACTGGTTGGCATCAATTTGCTCCGCGAAGGCCTGGATATGCCGGAGGTTTCGCTGGTCGCCATTCTGGATGCGGACAAGGAAGGCTTCCTGCGCTCCAGCGGTTCGCTCATCCAGACAATCGGCCGTGCGGCGCGCAACCTGCGCGGCAAGGCCATTCTGTATGCCGACAAGATCACACGTTCCATGCAGGCGGCCATCGATGAAACCGGCCGCCGCCGGGAAAAGCAGGTCGAGTACAACATTGAGCACGGCATCACGCCCAAATCAGTGCACAAACCCATCGTGGACATCATGGAGGGCGCCCGCAGCGAGGCGCCGGGCGAGGCCAAGGGCCGCGGCAAAAGCCGCCGGGCGGCGGAAGAGTCGGCCGAATACAAGGTCATGGATCCCGCACAGGCCGTGGCCCGCATCAAGGCACTGGAGCAGCAGATGTACCAGCACGCCCGCGACCTGGAGTTCGAGGACGCGGCCCGCCTCCGGGATCAGATCCAGCGCTTGAAGGAAGCCAGCTTGGCGGGTTGATAGACGGGAGCCGGGAATTGGGAGTCGAGAATAGGACCGAGCCGAGCTTGTTGCTGTTGCCCCTTTTGGCCAGCCATTCGGCTGTTAAAAGCGAAAAAGGGGGATATGGGGAGTTGCTCTCCGCCGACTACACAAAGCAAAAGCAAATCCCCCTCGATCCCCCTTTACAAGGGGGAGATCCAATGACAGGACCTAAGGGCGATGTTTCCGGCGTCCTACAGGCGCGAGCCGCGGTCAAGCGCGCCCGAAAGTCCGCGGTCCAGGGCCGCCGTCGCTGCCTTTCGCTGATCCTGGTTGTTTGCCGGCGCCTGCCAAGGTAGAATTCGCGCCCCTGCAAAGGGCAAACCGGGCGGTTAGCTCAGCGGTAGAGCACTACCTTGACATGGTAGGGGTCACAGGTTCGAACCCTGTACCGCCCACCACGCTTTCACAGCGTGGCACGGTTGTCCGGCAACCATCTTCATCTCACCAGGTGGCCCGCGGAAACGCCGGCCGAGCGTGCGACATGAGCACTACCATCGCCTAAATCAGGTATTGCCCGAGGCACTGCAACGCCAGGCGCCCTCGTGGCGTTTTTTTGTGCCCGTTGCTCGCCGCGGGAATCGGGAATAGGGAGTCGGAAATCGTAAGAGCTTCTTGTGCCGGATGCGGCGCGTGCCCTTCGATTTCTTGATTGCTCTGCTCTACCGATTCCCCATTCTCCATTCCCCCTTCCCGGTTTTAGCCCATGATCACCATCACGCTTCCCGACGGCAGCCGCCGAGAATTCGAAAACCCCGTTTCCGTCATGCAGGTGGCGCAGTCTATTGGCGCCGGTCTTGCCAAGGCGACCTTGGCTGGCGAAGTGGACGGCAAGCTCGTGGACGCCAGCGACGTCATCGATCACGACGCGCGGTTGCGCATCATCACGCCCAAGGATGAGGAAGGTCTGGAGATCATCCGCCATTCCAGCGCTCATCTGGTCGGCCACGCGGTCAAGCAGCTATACCCGGACGTGAAGATGGTGATCGGTCCGGTCATCGCCGAAGGCTTCTACTACGACATCCACAGCGAACGCCCGTTTACCCCGGACGACCTGGCCGCCATCGAGCAGCGCATGCAGGCGCTGATCGCCCAGGACTACGACGTCATCAAGAAAGTGACGCCGCGCGCCGAGGTCATCGAGGTCTTCAAATCCCGCGGCGAGGACTACAAGCTTCGCCTGATCGAAGACATGCCCGATGAGCAGGCGATGGGCCTGTACTACCATCAGGAATATGTGGACATGTGCCGCGGTCCGCACGTGCCCAACACGCGTTTCCTGAAGGCTTTCAAGCTGACCCGCATTTCCGGCGCCTACTGGCGTGGCGATGCCAAGAACGAGCAGCTGCAGCGTATCTACGGCACCGCGTGGGCGGACAAGAAGCAGCTGGATGCCTATATCCAGCGCATCGAGGAAGCCGAGAAGCGCGACCACCGCAAGATCGGCAAGCAACAGGAGCTTTTCCACCTGCAGGAAGAGGCCCCCGGCCTGGTGTTCTGGCATCCCAAGGGCTGGGCGATCTGGCAGGTGGTCGAGCAGTACATGCGCAAGGTGTACCGCGAAAGCGGCTACCAGGAAGTGCGGTGCCCACAGATCCTGGACGTGTCGCTGTGGAAGAAGTCCGGCCACTGGGACAACTACAAGGAAAACATGTTCTTCAGCGAGTCGGAGAACCGCACCTACGCGGTCAAGCCGATGAATTGCCCCGGCCATGTGCAGGTGTTCAACCAGGGCCTGCACAGCTACCGCGACCTGCCGATCCGTTACGGCGAGTTCGGCGCCTGCCACCGCAACGAGCCCTCCGGCGCGCTGCACGGCATCCTGCGCGTGCGCGGTTTCACCCAGGACGACGGCCATATCTTCTGCACGGAAGACCAGATCGAGGCCGAAGTGACCGCGTTCCACCAGCAGGCGCTGAAGGTCTATGCCGACTTCGGTTTCTCCGATATCCAGATCAAAATAGCCCTGCGCCCGGAACCGCGGCTGGGCGATGACGCTACCTGGGACAAGGCCGAAGCGGCCCTGCGCGCCGCGCTGCGCAGTTGCGGGGTGGAATGGCAGGAGTTACCGGGCGAGGGTGCCTTTTACGGCCCCAAGATCGAATACCACCTCAAGGACGCCATCGGCCGTACCTGGCAGCTGGGCACCATGCAAGTCGATTTCATGATGCCGGGCCGCCTGGGCGCCGAATACGTGGACGAACACAGCCAGCGCCAGCACCCGGTCATGCTGCACCGTGCCATTGTGGGCTCGATGGAACGGTTCATCGGCATCCTGATTGAGCACCATGCTGGTGCATTCCCGGCCTGGCTGGCTCCCCAGCAGGCGGTGGTCATGAACATCACCGATGCCCAGGGCGATTACGTGGAGCAGGTGCGGAAAACCCTTTCAAATCAAGGTTTCCGGGTTGCCGCCGATTTGCGGAACGAGAAGATCGGCTATAAGATTCGCGAGCATACGCTGCAGCGAGTCCCCTACTTGCTGGTCATCGGCGACCGTGAAAAGGAAAACGGCGCTGTCGCCGTCCGTACCCGCTCCGGTGAAGATTTAGGCACAATGTCCGTCGCCGCCTTCGCCGAACGTTTGCGTAGTGAGCAGGCCGTGTAAACGCACGCCGCGTAGGACAGTCCCGGTCTAGAAGGGCCGGATCGATTCTCTTTGGAGACTGCAACATCAGCATCCCTGACAACAAGCAAAACCGTAAGAACAACGAAATCCGCGTGCCGCGTGTGCGCGTGATCGGCGCCGACGGCGAAATGGTCGGCGTGCTGTCGCGCGACGAAGCACTGGCACTGGCGGAGGAGTCGGGCATGGACCTCGTCGAAATCCAACCGCAGGCGGACCCGCCCGTCTGCCGCATCATGGATTTCGGCAAGTACAAGTTCGAACTGCAGAAAAAGGCCAACGCGGCCAAGAAGAAGCAGAAGCAGGTCGAGATCAAGGAACTCAAGTTCCGGCCGGTCACCGATGAGGGCGACTACCAGATCAAGATGCGCAATATCCGGCGCTTCCTTGAGGAAGGCGACAAGGTCAAGGTCAACATCCGCTTCCGTGGCCGCGAAATGAGCCACCAGGAGCTGGGCCGCGAAATGGCGGCACGCATCGAGGCCGAGCTGGGCGACGAGATCGTCATCGAGTCCCGCCCGCGTCTGGAAGGGCGCCAGATGGTCATGATGATCGCCCCCAAAAAGAAATGATGTCAGCGGCCGCTGGCCGCTGACGCCGACCGTTCCCCTCCCCTGCTAGCGGGGGAGGGTAAAGGGTGGGGGAGCGCCGTAAGGCGCTCTTTCAGTTTCAGCGCTGGAGCTGATCGGTAGCATGGGAGCCGCTGGCCGCTGACGCCGACCGTTAGGGGTAAGGGGAGCGCCGCAAGGCGCTCTTTGCCGTTGAGGGCTCTTCGCATTGTAGGAGCGGGGGGGGGCCCCCCCCCCTAT
>NZ_JAVGJT010000003.1:0-37257 GCF_040948865.1 Pseudoxanthomonas sp. UTMC 1351
CGCTCCTACAAGGGGCCAGAGGCTGCTCACGTCGGTTTCGGTACCGAAACCTCCTGATTTGCAAGGGAAACCAGTCCCAGGCATAATACGCGGCCCAGTTCATCGGGTTGCCGTTCGCGGCATCATGGAACCTGTTGCGATTCCTCTGGAATCAGCAGCTTACAAGCCGGTTTGGGCAGGATGGAAAGCGTGGCTGCCTCAGTTGAGGTAAAGCTGCCGCCCAGGTCAGTGACAGAAAACTCCCTAAGGACATCGCAATGCCCAAGATCAAGACCCATCGGGCGGCGGCCAAGCGCTTCCGGAAGACCGCTTCCGGCAAGTACAAAGGCGGCCACGCCAACAAGAGCCACATCCTCACCAAGAAGACGACCAAGCGGAAGCGCAACCTCCGCGGCACGAATATTATTCGCGCCGAGGACAGCAGCCGTCTTGACCGTATGCTTCCGTATCTCTGAGGACTGACCAATGGCACGAGTCAAACGTGGTGTAACGGCACGCCGCCGTCACAAGAAAATCCTGAAGCTGGCGAAGGGCTATTACAACGCCCGTCGCAAAGTCTTCCGCGTCGCCAACCAGGCCGTCATCAAGGCCGGTCAGTACGCCTATATCGGCCGTAAGCAGAAGAAGCGCAATTTCCGCTCGCTGTGGATCACCCGCATCAATGCGGCGGCCCGCATCAACGGCATGAGCTACAGCCGCTTCATCAATGGCTTGCTCAAGGCTGGCATCACCCTGGATCGCAAGGTGCTGGCGGACATCGCCGTGCACGATCCGGTGGGTTTTGCGGCCCTGGCTGAAAAAGCAAAGGGCGCGCTCGCGGCGTAAGCCAGCGATCTCCACCGTAAAGCAGTACTGGCAGTTCATCGCCGAACACGTGGGGAAGGGCGCAAGTCCTTCCCCATTGTTTTTTGTGGCCCGCTATCCCTGTTGTAGGAGCGACGTGAGTCGCGATGAAGCTTTACTGGGAAAGCTTCATCGCGACTCACCAGTACCGGCATGCCGGCCCCACTCCTATACCAGGGACGTACAACTAATCCGGGTAATTCATGAGCGATATCGAAACCCTGTCCACGCAAGCACTCGCCGACGTTGCATCCGCGCAAACGCCCGACGCGCTGGAGCACCTGCGTGTGGCATTGCTCGGCAAACACGGCAGCGTCACCGCGCAGCTAAAGCAGTTGGGCACGCTGCCTGCCGATCAACGCAAGGCGGCTGGTGAGGCAATCAACCGCGCACGCGATGCAATTTCCGAAGCGCTATCCACACGTAAAGTCGTTCTCGAAGACGTGGCGCTGGACGCCCGCCTCGCCGGCGAGACCATCGACATCACGCTGCCCGGTCGCAATCCCACCCGCGGCGGCCTGCACCCAATCAGTCGTACCTTGGAACGCATCGCGGACATTTTCGGCCGACTGGGCTACGAACTATCCGACGGTCCGGAAATCGAGGACGACTGGCACAACTTCGAAGCACTGAACTTCCCGCCGCACCATCCGGCGCGTGCGATGCACGATACGTTCTACTTCGGTGATGGCCGTCTGCTGCGCACGCACACTTCCGGCGTGCAGGTGCGCTACATGGGCGAACACACACCGCCACTGCGCATGATCGCCGCTGGCAAGGTTTACCGCAGCGACAGCGATCAGACCCATTCGCCGATGTTCCACCAGGTGGAAGGCCTGTTGGTTGATGAGCATTCCACATTGGCCGATCTCAAGGGCACGCTGACCGAGTTTGTCCGCGCCTTTTTCGAACGTGATTTCGAGATGCGTTTCCGGCCCAGCTATTTCCCGTTCGTCGAACCCGGCGCGGAGGTCGATATCGCCTGGCAGCAGCCGGACGGCAGCACGCGCTGGCTGGAAGTGCTGGGTTGCGGCATGGTGCATCCCAATGTGCTGAGGAACTGTGGCATCGACCCGGAACGCTACACCGGCTTCGCGTTTGGCATGGGCGTTGAGCGCTTCGCGATGCTGCGCTATGGCGTCAATGACCTGCGCGCATTCTTCGAAAACGACGTGCGGTTTTTGAGGCAGTTTGCTTGAAGGCTGGGAACAGGGAACCGGGAATGAAGGTGAAAGCACCGCCTATTGTTCCCGCGGTATCGCCGATTTCCTGATCCCGCATTCCCCGTTCCCTGTTCCCCGTTCCCGCTTCTGGCTTAACTCATGAAATTCTCTGAAAACTGGCTGCGCAGCCATGTGCCCACCAACGCGACGCGCGAAGAGCTCGCCGCTACGCTGACGGCTATTGGTCTTGAGGTGGAAGAGGTCGTTGCGCTAGGCGAAAACCTTGCTCAAGTCGTGGTGGCTCGCATCGTCGATTGCGCCAAACACCCGGAAGCGGATCGCCTGCAGGTTTGCCAGGTCGATGCGGGACAGGGTGAATTGCTGCAGATCGTCTGCGGTGCGCCGAATGCCCGCCCCGGTCTTGTCGCGCCACTGGCGATGGTGGGTGCGAGCGTCGCCGGGATAAGCATCAAGGCGGCCAAGCTGCGTGGCGTGGAATCCAACGGCATGTTGTGTTCGGCCAAGGAGCTGGGCATCGACGCCGATGCCTCCGGGCTATTGGAACTGCCGGACGACGCGCCGATTGGCGCTTCCATCGCCGAATACCTGGGCCTCCCAGACGCCAGCATCGAGATCAAGCTCACCCCCAATCGCGCTGATTGCTTCGGCGTGCGCGGCATCGCCTATGACGTGGCAGCCGCTTGCGGCAGTCACGTGGTCGCTTTCGACGCGACGCCGATGCCGGCACTGAACGATAAAACGCTGCGGGTGGAACTCAACGCCGGTGCCGATGCGCCGCGCTATTGCGGCAGGATCATCGAAGGCATCGACGCTACCGCCAAGACGCCTGTCTGGATGGCCGAACGCCTGCGTCGCAGCGGCGTGCGTCCGGTCTCGCTGCTGGTGGACATCACCCAGTACGTGATGCTGGAACTGGGCCAGCCCATGCATGCCTTCGATCGCGACACGCTGCAAGGCCCCGTAGGAGCGCGCTGGTCGCGGAAAGGCGAAACGGTAAAGCTGCTGGATGGCCGCGATGCCGCGCTCGATGACGATTTCCTGGTCATCACCGATGCCGACCGCGTCGTCGCGCTGGCCGGTGTTATGGGCGGCTTCGATACCCGCGTTACCGATGCGACGAAAAACGTGTTCCTGGAGGCGGCGCATTTCGCGCCCTCGGCCATCATCGGTCGTGGCCGTAAGCTGGGCTTGCATACGGACGCTTCGCATCGCTTCGAACGTGGTGTGGATCCGGATCTGCCGACGCAGGCGATCGAAGTCGCCACCCGGCTGGTCGTCGAGTTGGCCGGCGGTACGCCAGGCCCTGTGACGACAGCCGAGCTTCCCGAGCATCTGGCCGCGCCTTCTGCGATCCATCTGCGCCGCGCACGTGTCGCAC
The DNA here is from genome assembly GCF_040948865.1 of Pseudoxanthomonas sp. UTMC 1351. NCBI lineage: Bacteria > Pseudomonadati > Pseudomonadota > Gammaproteobacteria > Lysobacterales > Lysobacteraceae > Pseudoxanthomonas > Pseudoxanthomonas sp. UTMC 1351. The sequence continues at coordinate 3,406 of NZ_JAVGJT010000003.1, forward strand.
GGCTGCTTGGCATCGAGATTGCCGACAGCGATGTCGAACGCATCCTGCGCGCGCTGGGCATGCAGACTGCGGCGGTGCCGGATGGTTGGAGCGTAGTGGCCCCACGCCGCCGCTTCGATATCGCTATCGAAGAGGATCTGATCGAAGAACTGGCGCGCATCCACGGTTACGACCGCATACCCATTACCTTGCCCGGCAGCGCTACCCGGCTCGTTGCGCCGACTGAGATGCAGCTGGAAGCATCGACGGTGCGTCGCCAGCTTGCTGCGCGTGATTATCTGGAAACAGTCAACTACGCCTTCGTCGATGCCGCGCTGCTGACGCAATGGGGTGTGAGCGAGGGCGCTGTTCCTTTGGCCAATCCCCTGAGCGCGGAATTGGGCGTGATGCGCACCCGGTTGCTGCCCGGGCTGGTATCGGCAGTGCAGCGCAACGCGGCAAGGCAAGTGGGACGAGTGCGATTGTTCGAACTGGGCAATGTGTTCGAAAGCCGGGAATCGGGAACCGGGAATAGGGAATCGGCGAAAGGCGAAGCGCCGGTCGAAATTCTGCGCGTCGCAGGTGCGATCTGTGGCGATGCAAAAACCGAGCAGTGGGGCGAGCCTGCGCGCAAAGCCGATTTTCATGATCTCAAGGGTGACCTGGACAGCTTGGCTGCCGCGGCCGGCGCCACGTTGGAATACCGCTCTTCGCAGTACGGTTTTGGCCACCCGGGCAGGTCCGCGGATATCTACCGCGATGGCCAGCTGGTTGGGTGGATTGGGCAGCTGCATCCGCGGCTGCAGCGCGACCTGGACTTGGACGTGGATGTGCTCGCGTTCGAAGTCGATCTGCTGCCGCTAACGGCGCGTTCGCTACCAAGGGCCATGGAGTTGTCGCGCTTCCCGTCTGTCCGGCGGGACTTGGCGTTCGTCGTGGCCGACAAGGCTCCCTGGGCAGCCATTGAGGCCACCGTCAGGGCCGCCGCGGGCCCGCTGCTGCGGGATTTATTGCTGTTCGACCGGTACGTGGGTCAGGGGGTCGAATCGGGACACAAAAGCCTGGCTATGGGCTTGATTTTGCAGGACAACTCACGCACCCTGACCGAACGCGACGTGGATGAAGTCGTTTCCACGGCCATGGCTGCCATTGAGCGAGAACACGGCGCCAGGATCCGCGGATGAAACATGCGAATGCGATAGCAAGGCTGGCAATAGGGGAGCAGTACCCATGGCACTGACCAAGGCCGAAATGGCCGAGCGTCTGTTCGACGAAGTCGGGCTGAACAAGCGCGAGGCCAAGGAGTTCGTGGACGCGTACTTCGACGTGCTGCGCGAAGCATTGGAGCAGGGTCGGCAGGTGAAGCTGTCCGGCTTCGGCAATTTCGACTTGCGGCGCAAGAATCAGCGCCCTGGCCGCAATCCCAAGACGGGTGAAGAGATTCCAATTTCGGCGCGCACGGTCGTGACGTTCAGGCCAGGCCAGAAACTCAAGGAGCGGGTGGAGACATATGCTGGATCCGGGCAGTAATCGCGAACTTCCGCCGATACCGGCGAAGCGTTATTTCACCATCGGCGAAGTCAGCGAGCTGTGCGACGTCAAGCCGCACGTGCTGCGTTATTGGGAAACCGAATTTCCCAGCCTGGAGCCGGTCAAGCGCCGCGGCAATCGCCGCTACTATCAACGCCACGATGTGCTGATGGTGCGCCAGATCCGCGGCCTGCTGTACGAGCAGGGTTACACCATCGGCGGCGCACGGCTGCGGCTGGAAGGCGAGGGTGCCAAGCAGGAATCGGCGCTCAGCAACCAGATCGTCAAGCAGGTTCGCATGGAGTTGGAAGAAATCCTTCAGCTGCTACGGCGCTGACCCGCAGCTTCCGCTGGGAGAATGGCCGGAAATGCGGCTATAATTGCCGCCCGTCGCAAGGCGGGATGATTTGCTTAGTTCGGGGCGTAGCGCAGCCTGGTAGCGCATCTGCCTGGGGGGCAGAGGGTCGTCGGTTCAAATCCGGCCGTCCCGACCAATCGCAAATCCGCATAAAACCCGCCGCCGTGCGGGTTTTTTCATGTGTACTGCCGCAGCACGAATCAGACAGCCAAACGTCGGGTCAGGTGAAACACATCCAGGCCAACAGCACCTGCGTGGCCAGTGCCTAGCCAGATGGTCGTATCTACGTCTTCGTTCGGGTGTCGTAAGGTAGCGATCCCGCACGATCGTCCGTGAACACGCACCGCATTGCGTCATCCGGGCACATGGTGCACAGACCGCAAGAGGCGATTCCCAATGAGTAGCGCTGTCGATCTACCCGTCGCGCCCTCGGCCGTGCCCGTGTCCGCCCTGCGGCGCTCGGTATCCAATACCCTCAAGGGGTCGGCCGGCAACCTGGTCGAATGGTTTGATGTCTACGTGTATTCGGTGTTCGCGACTTACTTCGAGTCGCAGTTTTTTTCGCCCGAAGACAAGAACTCAACCATCTATGTGTGGGCCATCTTCGCCACGACCTTCCTGATGCGCCCGATCGGCGCCTGGTACTTCGGCCGCTTCGCGGACCGCTATGGCCGCCGCCGGGCGCTGACTGTTTCGATCAGCATGATGGCGGCCTGTTCCTTCGTCATTGCGATCACGCCCACCGCCGCCAGCATCGGCATCGGCGCTGCACTGATGCTGCTGCTCGCGCGCCTGCTGCAGGGCTTCGCCACTGGCGGCGAGTACGGCACCAGCGCAACCTATATGTCCGAAGCCGCCATTCCTCGCCACCGCGGTTTCCTGTCCTCCTTCCACTACGTCACCCTAGTGGGCGGCCACGTGCTGGCGCAGTTGACGCTGTTATTGATGCTGAGCTTCCTGGATAAATCGGAGGTTTCCGAATGGGGTTGGCGCGTGGCGTTCGGTATCGGCGGTGTCGCCGCGATCGTGGTGTTCTGGCTGCGCCGGAGCATGGACGAATCGCTGGGCGAGAACCTCATTGAAGCGGCCAAATCGGGCACGGCCAAGGCATCCGGCTCGATGCGCGAGCTGTTCGTGAACCAGTGGCGGCCGCTGTTGCTGTGCTTTTTGATCACCGCCGGCGGCACCGTGGCGTTCTATACGTATTCGGTCAACGGCCCAAAGATGATCCAGGCCGCCTTTGCCGGCGACGACGTGATCACCGGCACGTGGATCAACCTGGGCGTATTGGCATTCCTGATGGTGTTGCAGCCCGTCGGTGGCTGGCTGTCGGACGTTATCGGGCGCAAGAGCCTGCTCGTGTTCTTCGGCATTGGCGGCGTGCTCTACACCTGGTACATGATCGGCGCATTGCCCAGGCAGAGTGATGCCGGGACGGCCTTCCTGATTCTGGCAGTGGGCTTCGTCATCCTCACCGGCTACACCTCGATCAACGCGGTGGTAAAGGCGGAGTTGTTCCCTACCCACGTGCGCGCTAGGTGTGGGCTTGGGCTATGCGCTGGCTAACTCGTTGTTTGGTGGTACCGCGCCGCTTTTGTACCAGGGCGCCCTCAAGACCGGTCAGGTCGGCAACTACATCACCTACGTCACCGCGGTGATCACCGTGTCGCTGGTGGTCTACATTTTCTTCTTGAAGAACAAAGGCGCGAACTGGCTGGATGGCACCCGCTAAGTCGAATTCATCCGGCCACTTCTTGGCGCCTTCAGCGACCTTTCTGCACGGGTCGCCGGTAGCGCAATCCGCTGCGCCTCTGCCTCAGGGCGGAGGATGGTCGGCTCATATTCGGCCCGTCTGGACCGTTCGCCAATCCGCTCTAGCGCTCTCCACCACGCGGTTTTCTCTTGTAGCGGCACCCGCCGCCGTACCGGCCCTAGCGACAAATATGACAATCAACGTATAGGATGCAGGCATGCATACGCGCGCCGAAGAACTGATCAGCACCCTACAGTTGTCCCCTCATCCTGAGGGCGGCTATTTCCGTCGCATCTACGAATCGGCCAAACGTACCGAAGTCAACGGACTGGAGCGGCCCACGCTGACCGCCATCAAGTATCTGTTGACCGCTGGCGTGACCAGCCGCTGGCACCGCGTGGATGCCACCGAGATATGGGATTGGCAGGAAGGCAGCCCGCTGGAACTGTCCATGTTCGATCCCGAAGCCCGCACCCTGAGCCGTGCGCAGTTGGATACCTCCGCGCGGGGTGGTCAGCAGTCGCAGGTGGTACCGGCGGGCGTTTGGCAAAGTGCCCGTTCGCTGGGCGACTACTCGCTGATGGACTGCTCGGTTTCACCAGGATTCGTCTGGAAAGGCTTCCAGCTGCTGGAAGAAAACAGCGAAGTCGCGCGCCAGCTGCGCGAAGCCGGCGGGCGGGTCGCCTGATTTGGTAGCCTGATTCAGGCGGGCGACTCCAGCCCGAATTGCTAGTCCTCGTAGGATGCGGTAAGCCGCAGGCGCACCGCATCGTTCGCGTTCCTGATCGGGAGGAGGCAATGGGTTCCGCGGCGGCCACGACAGATGCGGTTCGCTTTGCTCACCGCATCCTACGGCTATCCATGCGCGATCCGAGCGCAGGTGGTGCGGCCCAGCCCACGAGGTTAGGGTGGGTCGACCTGCGGATGGCGCTGAAGTTTCACCTTCGCATTCCTCGTAGGATGCGGGTAAGCCGCAGGCGCACCGCATCGTTCGCGTTCCTAATCGGGAGGAGGCAACTGGTTCCGCGGCGGCCACGACAGATGCGGTTCGCTTTGCTCACCGCATCCTACGGCTATCCATGCGCGATCCGAGCGTAAGTGGAGCGGCCCAGCCGACGAGGTCAGGGTTGGCTGGTCTGCGGATGACACGGAAGCTTCGCCTTCGCAGCTCCTCGCCTCCGGCCGACTACACCACGCAATGCCTGTGGTCGAGTGTGTGACGACACCTGCCCGAACGGCAGTTCAGTGTGAAGTTCTCCGAACTCTTTTAGCGTAGCGCCAATCAGGACCAGCCAGCTCTCGTTAGCTGGTTGGCTCCGATGCTCGATTGCTGATTCTTGCCTCGTCCACGGAACCTTTGGAGTGCCGTCCATGCGTCTGCTCTGCATTGCCACGCTATTGCTGTGTTTTACGTCCGTCGCCGCAGCGCAATCATCGGCGGCAGTGCAAGCCGCTCCCGCGGTACAACGCGGCATCTCCACTGCATTACCGGCGATCACCGATATGGACGTGATGGTCGTCAGTGGCGTGCAGCCAGGGCCCGGCATGTGGCGCGTCAGCAAGGGCGATCATGTGCTCTGGATAATGGGTACGCTGTCGCCGGTTCCAAAAAAAATGACTTGGCTTTCGCGGGATGTGGAAGCGACCATCGCCGTTTCGCAGCAGGTATTGAAATCGCCTGGAGCTTCCATCGATTCGGACCTTGGGATTTTTCGAAGTGCGCTGCTGATCCCGTCGCTGTTCAAGGCGCGCAAGAACCCGGATGGTGCCACCCTGAAAGAGGTACTGCCGCCGGATTTGTACGCGCGCTGGCAGGTGTTGAAACTCAAATATATCGGCCGAGACGCCGGCATCGAAAAATGGCGCCCGATCTTCGCCGCACACGAGTTGTACGAGGCGGCAATCAAGAAGTCGGGACTGGCTACCTCGGGTGTCGTCACTCCGGTGGTGGATAAGGCTGCCAAGCGGCACGACGTCAAGATCGTCTCGCCGATCGTCCGCCTGAAAGTCGAGGACCCCAAGAAAGCGATCAAGGAATTTTCGGGCACCGCGCTGGGCGACGTGGAGTGCTTTCGCAAGACCTTGGATCGCCTGGAAAACGATCTTCCCGTGATGACGCTGCGCGCCAACGCCTGGGCCATTGGCGATATCGAAGCGCTGCGCGCTTTGCCCTACGACGACCAGAATCGCGCGTGCATCCGCGCGATGTTGGAAGCAGGCGTTGCGCAGAAGCGTGGTCTGGATACGTTGCCGCAGAAAGTCGAAGCAGAATGGATGGCGGCCGCGGAAACCGCATTGCGGGAGAACGCCTCCACCTTCGCTCTGCTGCCGATCTCCGAATTGCTGAAGCCAGACGGCTACCTGGTCAAGTTGCAGGCCAAGGGCTATGAAGTAGAGGCGCCGTAGGGCGGGCCCAGGCCCGCCGATAGTGGAAAACGATGCTTGCCGAATAGCAGCGGAGCAAGCTCCGCTCTACGTAGAGCGGAGCTTGCTCCGCTGCTCTCCGATCGGCGCATATGGAAGCAAATTCACCAGCTTTCAGACCCGCTTTACAAGCATTCAACCCGGATGGTGGTAGCGATACTCCTGCGTCAGACCGCCATAGCCGTACGACGCCGCCCTGACGTCCTGGACATAGATATAGCTTTCCTCATGGACGTCGCCAAGGATGCTCTGAAACTCGGCAAAGGCTTCGCGGATGTACTGCTCCTTTTCCGCCTTCGTATTGGTTTCGTCGGTGATCTTTATATCGAAGTAGAAGCTGCTCTTTCGATGTTCCGACAGAGGAATGCCTGCCACTATCCAGCGAGAAGGATGGACGTAGTCGATAACGATCGCGGTGACGTCGGGATTCTTCTTCAGAATGCGACTTGTCAGTTCGGACAGCATCGCGGCAACACGTTGGGTGAGCTCGGAAGATTCTTCAGCGGCAATTTTGACGTTGAGGATAGGCATGGTGACGGTTCCTTATTGTTAGCTATGCAACTATTAGGGCAAATAAAATCACTCCAGCGCGGAACGCACACCCCGCACCTGGGTGACGGTTTCCTGAAAAACGGTATCGCTCAGTTTCCGTTTCAGCTTTCGGGTCACAGCAGCACTGGCTTCGTTGAGATCGGAAGCCATCGATAAGGCGGGCCTGGTCGGGTGAATGGCGACCAAGCGGTTGTCGTGACTCACGACTTGGCGTGTGATCAAGCCTTTGGATTCAAGTGCATCCAGCGCGCGCGTAGCGGTCGGACGCGCAATGGCCATTGCGTCGGCCAGTTCGGATTGAAGCGAACCGGGCGACGCGATGATCGCGCGCAGCATGAACGCCTGCGGCGGTGTAAGCCCGAGAGGTTGGAACGCCAAGGTCCATTCGCGTTCCAGTCGCCGGGCCAGGGCCGTGGTGTTGAAGTAGAGGCAGTGTTCGAACATGGCGGCAGCCTAGCACCATGTAATTAGCTATGCAACTATTTTCTGAGCCATGCTCGTGGTCGACGGTCAGGCGACTTTCGCGGGGTTTAACAACGGACGTAACGAAGAGCAGTGCAGCAAGCTACGCTCTACGTAGAGCCGAGCTTGCTCGGCTGAATGCTTCCGGAGCCAGGATCTAAAAGCAGCGGAGCAAGCTCCGCTCTACGAAAGCGGCGGGGTCAGCCCGCGGCGGTCAGCGACGGCTTGGCGGCGGCCAATTGCGGCCAGCGCTTGAGTACCGCGGTGCGGATGCCGTTGGCGTCGATACCAGCTTCGGCCAGCAGGTCTTCGCGGCTGGCATGGTGCTGGAACTCGTCCGGCAGTCCCAGGTGCAGCATCGGCAGCAGGACGTCCTCGGCATTCAGTAGTTCGGCCACGCCGGAACCGGCGCCGCCCATCACTACGTTGTCTTCGATGGTGACGAATCCCTGATGCGTCTTGGCCAGTTCCAGAATCAGGTCGCGGTCCAGCGGTTTGACGAATCGCATGTTGACCACCGTCAGCCCCAGCTCCCGGCCTACCGCTTCCGCCGCAGGTACTGTCGCGCCGAAGGCGAGCAATGCGACGCGCGAGCCCCGCTGGCGCAGGTCCGCCTTGCCGATGAGCAATGTATCCAAGTCAGGCAGCACCGCCACACCGGGACCGGTGCCGCGCGGGTAGCGCACCGCCGCCGGGCCTTGATAGTGAAAACCGGTGCTCAGCATCTTCCGGCATTCGTCTTCATCAGCGGGCGCCATCACCACCATGTGCGGCACGCAGCGCAGATAACTCAGGTCCAGATTGCCTGCATGGGTGGCGCCGTCGGGACCCACCACGCCACCTCGGTCGATGGCGAACAGTACGTCCAGCTTCTGGATCGCCACATCGTGAACCAGCTGATCGTAGCCACGCTGCAGGAAGGTCGAATAAATCGCGACCACTGGCTTGCTGCCTTCGCAGGCCATGCCGGCGGCCAAGGTCACCGCGTGCTGTTCGGCGATGGCGACGTCGAAGTAGCGTTCCGGATATTCCTTGCTGAAGCGCACCAGGCCCGAGCCCTCGCGCATGGCGGGGGTGATGCCCAGCAACTTCGGATCGGCGGTGGCCATGTCGCACAGCCAGTCGCCGAACACGTCGGTATAGGTGGGCTTCTTGGCGCCAGCCTTGCTGATCAGGCCTTTCTCCGGATCGAACGGCCCCACCGCGTGGTAGCCGATCTGGTCGCCCTCAGCCAGTTCGTAGCCTTTGCCCTTGGTGGTCATGATGTGCAGCAACTGCGGACCTTTCAGGGTCTTGAGCACCTTCAGCGCGCCGACCAGCGCTTCGACATCGTGACCGTCGATCGGGCCGGTGTAGTGAAAGCCCATCTGTTCGAACAGGGTGGACGGCACGAACATGCCTTTCCAATGTTCTTCCCAGCGGCGCATGAAGCGCGCCGGCGGTTTCTTCTTGTCGCCCAGCAGTTTCTTGCCGCCTTCGCGCAGCGCATTGAGGGTGCGGCTGCTGCTCATGCGGCCCAGCATCTTGGTCAGGCCACCAACATTTTCCGAAATCGACATCTGATTGTCGTTGAGGATCACCAGCAGGTTGGGTTCGGGTTCCATGCCGCCGGCATGATTCAGCGCCTCGAACGCCATGCCGGCCGTCATCGCGCCGTCGCCGATCACCGCGACGACTTTGCGCTCATCGCCGGCTTGCGCGAGTGCGATGGCCATGCCCAGCGCGGCCGAGATCGAAGTGGATGAATGGCCCACGCCGAACGTGTCGAATTCGCTTTCTTCGCGCTTGGGGAACGGCGCCACGCCGTCTTTCTGTTTGACGGTGTGGATTTGGTCGCGGCGTCCGGTGAGGATCTTGTGCGGATAGCACTGGTGGCCGACATCCCACACCAGCCGGTCTTCCGGCGTTTCGTACAAATAGTGCAGCGCCACGGTTAATTCGATCACGCCAAGTCCGGCGCCGAAATGCCCGCCGCTCTTGCCCACGGATTCGATCAGATAGGCCCGCAACTCCTCGGCGATGGCCGGAAGCTCGGATTCGTCGAACCGGCGAAGGTCGGCGGGAGTCTCAATGCGGGACAGGTGGGGATAGCGAACGGAATCGATCATTAGGGGCTGGCTTTAGCTGACCGGCTATTTTCCCCCCGTTGTGTGAAGTGGGGCAAGGGAGCGGGTGAAGAGTGAATGGGCGCACGAGGGAAGAGTGAAGGATCAAGGGTGAAGAAAAGCGACAACCGGGCCTGTCCGCTTGGCCGGGAAGCGCAGCGCTGCTGCTTTACCGTTTGCCCTTAACCCTTTACCACTTCACATCGAAAGCTTCGACCGCTTCGGCAGGTGCGCCTTGAGGAACGCCATCTGATCGGCCAGGATGTTGCGGTTGGACAGGATCAGGTGCTCGATCCAGCTGGGCCGGTAGGGGACCGCCAGCAGGGGCATGTTGGCCTGTTGCGGGGTCCGGTTCGATTTGCGGGAATTACATTGGAAACAGGCAGTTACCACGTTTTCCCAGGTGTCCCGGCCGCCTTTTGACAACGGTAGCACATGGTCGCGGGTCAGGTGCGGGCGCGAGTATTCGTGGCCGCAATACATGCACAGCTGGGCATCCCGCGCGAACAAGGCGGTGTTGGTCAGCGTCGGGGTGGGCGACAGCGCCTGTGCCCGTGCATGGCCGCGAGAAGCCACGATCGGATGCAGTTCGATGATGCTTTGTTCGCCCGTTTTGCGGCAGGTGCCGCCATGCACGCGCAGGCAGGGATCACCCAGCGTCCAGGCCACGGCATCGCGGGCATAGAGGCACGTCGCATCTTGCCAGTTGATCCAATCCAACACCCGGCCGTGCGCGTCGAGCGATAGCAATCGCACGCTGGCGGAAGAACGATTGGAATGGGGAGACGCAAGCGATACCGGGTTCTCGGGGACACCGGTTCCTACCAGGTGAAGCTGAGCTCTGTCTGCTTCCATGGGGAAGCAGGTTATACCTAATTGTTGACGAAATGTGTACAGGCGGCGTGGCCGCAGGCCTGATGTAGGAGCGCCGTCTCGGCTTGAACTCTTCGCTTCTATCGCGATCTGACACGAAGAGCTCGCGCCGAGACGGCGCTCCTACCAAAAGCGTTCTTGACGGCTATTCGCCGAAGCGCTCGGGCGCCATGGTCATCAGCGGTGCGGCACCGGATTCGATCGCTGCCGCATGTGCCAAAGTGCGTGGCAGGATGCGTGCGAAATAGAACTGAGCAGTCTCCCGTTTGCTCTGTTTGAACGCCTGGCCATGAGCAGACGCCTCGGCGGCCGCCACGCTGCGCGCCCACCAATAGGCCAGTGCCACATAACCGGAATAGAACAGATAGTCGTAGCTCGCTGCGCCGATTTCTTCCGGGTCGCCGCTGGCGCGCTGCAGAACGTTCCGGGTCAGCTGCGCCCATTCGGTGGATTTCTCGCGCAGCGGTCCGATAAATTCCGCCACGGCCGGATTGCCTTCGTTCTCGCGAATAAAAGCCTCTATCTGCGCCAGGAACAGCTTCAGGCCGGCACCCCGGGTGGCGGCGGTCTTGCGGCCCATCAGGTCGAGCGCCTGGATGCCGGTGGTTCCCTCGTACAAGGTGGTGATGCGGGCATCACGCGCCAACTGCTCCATGCCGTGCTCATGGATGTAGCCATGTCCGCCGAAGCATTGCAGCGCGTGGTAGGTGTTCTCCACGCCCCATTCGGTCTGGCAGGCCTTAGAGATCGGGGTCAGGAAACTCACCAGCACGTCAGCTTGTTCCCGTTCGGCCGGGTCGGGCGAATGGAGGGCGACATCGATCAGCGTGCCAGCATGCAAAGCCAACAGTCGGCTACCTTCCACCAGCGACTTGACCGTCAGCAGCATGCGGCGCACGTCCGGATGCACGATGATAGGGTCGGCTGGTTTTTCGGGAAATTTCGGGCCGCTCAGCGAACGTGTCTGCAAGCGATCGCGCGCATAGTGCAGTGCGTTTTGATAGGCGCGTTCGGATAGCGCGATGCCTTGCAGGCCCACGCCCAGGCGGGCGGTATTCATCATGGTGAACATCGCCTGCAGTCCTTTGTGCGGCTGTCCGACCAGATAGCCCTGTGCGCCATCGAAATTCATCACGCAGGTCACCGATCCCTTGATGCCCATCTTGTGTTCGATGGAGCCGCAACGCAGTGCATTGCGCTCGCCCACCGAGCCGTCGCGCGCCACTTTGAACTTGGGCGTGACGAACAGCGAAATACCCTTTGCGCCGGCGGGTGCGTCGGGTAGCTTCGCCAACACCAGATGCACGATGTTTTCAGTCAGGTCGTGCTCGCCCGCGGTGATGAAGATCTTGGTGCCGGTGATGGCATAGCTGCCATCGCCGTTGGGTTCGGCGCGCGTCTTCAGTAAGCCCAGGTCGGTGCCGCAATGCGGCTCGGTGAGGCACATGGTGCCGGTCCAGCGGCCGTCCACCAGCGGCTTCAAGAAAACCTCGCGCTGCCAGTCTTCGCCGTGTTGCTTGAGGGCTTCCACCGCGCCGTGCGACAGCAGCGGGAAATTGCCCCAGGCCAGGTTGGCGGCATTGACCAGTTCATTCAGCGGCACGCCCATGGTGTGCGGCAGGCCCTGTCCGCCGAAATCCGGTGAAGCGGTCAGGCCGATCCAGCCGCCTTCCATGTACTGGCGGTAAGCCGCCTTGAATCCGGGCGGCGTGGAGACTTCGCCAGTCGCCGGATCGAAGGTACTGCCCACTTCATCGCCGACACTGTTCAACGGCGCCAACACGGTTTCGGTGAAGCGTGCGGCTTCGTCCAGCACGGCATCGAGAATGTCGCGCGACGCGTCCGGATAACCGAGACGGGCGAATAAAGGCTCGACTTTCAGAACATCGTAGAGCGCGAAGCGAATGTCGGTGAGTGGGGCTTTGTAGCTGCTCATTGCAGGATTCTCGAGGTTTGTAGGAGCGCCGTCTCGGCGCGAGCTCTTCCTGTCAGATCGCGATAGAAGCAAGAGCTCGCGCCGAGACGGCGCTCCTACAGGAAAAGGGTGTCAGCGCAGCACGCCGTCCAGCCCGGGAACCGGACTGAGCGTATTGCGGGTATCGACGTCAAAGTTGCGGATCTTGCCTTCTTCAGGCAGCGCATCGATCTGGCCTTTCAGCGTGTATGCCAGCGTTCGCCTGCCTGCCAAGGCATCGGCGACGACGATGCGGGCTTCGGAAGTGGGAGTGAAGGGCAGACTGACCACGTCGGCCGATTCGGGCCCCACGGACAACCGCGGTGCGCCTTGCAATGTGCCGGCGTTCTGGTCGGCGACGGTCATCGCCACATTGAGGCTGTCGAACCGCATCGGAATGCTGCTGTAGTTCTGAAGGCGCACATCCAGGGTCCAGCGGCCATCTACGTGGACGGTGAGCTGCTGGATGCTGGCGGCGGGCTCCGAAACCCTCCTGACCCTGCCATCACCGCACGCGCTCAACAGCGCCATTACCAGCAGGATCGCTACATATGACCAACGCCTACGCATGCCGTCGCTCCGTTTGAAAGGGTAGCGAAGGATACTACGGCGTATGGCGGCTGGTATTGCCCCATTGCGGCGCCAATCTCAGCCTGATTGATCCGCGCCTCCGAATGGTGTGCTGCAGCATGCATCGCAGCCTGCGATGTGGTTGTCGAGACGGTTGCCTACGGGGGTGCAGCCCTTTAAGCACTTGGATTTTCAGGCACCTGCAGCAGCCGGCCGGACCACGATCTAAGTCTTTGGCGGAAACAAACCAGCCATGGCCGCCTCATTCCTGTAATACCAATCACAATTCCTTGACAGCGCCACCGTTTTTGCGAAAGGTTACCGCCGCCCATGTGCCGAGCGACAAGTATCAGCACGATCTGGTGTCGCGGGTACGTGGAACAAGCGGCAGCCATGACGACATTCGCAACGCCTGCCCGGCAGCGCGGTTTCGAAAAACAACCATAGCGATACGAGGGAGAGGCTTGTGAGGTTAGCGACGTTGGATATAGCGATCGTGCTCGTCTACATGGCGGGCATTTTCGTGTTGGCGCAATGGGTGTCGCGCGAGAAGGCGGGGCATCAGAAGGACGCCCAGGATTACTTCCTGGCCAGCAAGTCGCTGCCTTGGTGGGCCATCGGCGCTTCGCTGATCGCCGCCAATATTTCCGCCGAACAGATCATCGGCATGTCCGGGTCCGGGTACGCCATCGGCTTGGCCATCGCTTCCTACGAATGGATGGCGGCGCTCACCTTGTTGATCGTCGGCAAGTTCTTCCTGCCGGTGTTCCTGCGCAATGGCATCTACACCATGCCGCAGTTCCTGGAGCAGCGTTACGGCGGCAACATCCGCACGTTGATGGCGGTGTTCTGGCTGGGCCTGTACGTGTTCGTCAACCTGACTTCGATCATGTGGCTGGGCTCCATCGCGGTCAGCCAGGTCACCGGCATGGACCAGATGCTGGCGCTGGTGCTGCTGGGCAGCTTTGCGCTGGTGTACCAGTTGTATGGCGGCCTGAAGGCGGTGGCGCTGACCGATATCGTGCAGGTGTCTTTGTTGGTATTGGGCGGCCTGTTGGTTTCCGCGCTTACCCTGAACCAGATCGGCGAAGGTGCAGGCATCGTGGCTGGTTTCCAGAAGCTGTGGAGTACGCATCCCGAACATTTCGAGATGATCCTCAGCAAGGACAATCCGTTCTACAAGGATCTGCCGGGCATCAGCGTGCTGATCGGCGGCATGTGGATCATGAATGTCAGCTACTGGGGCTTCAATCAGTACATCATCCAGCGCGCTTTGGCCGCCAAAGACATCAAGGAAGCGCAAAAGGGCGTGCTGTTCGCTGCATTCCTCAAGCTGCTGATGCCGGTGATCGTGGTGCTGCCGGGCATTGCCGCGGTGATGCTGGCGCCGACGTTGGGCAAGCCGGATGAGGCGTATCCGACGATGATGCGGCTGTTGCCAACCGGCATCCTGGGTCTGGTGTTTGCTGCGTTGGTGGCGGCCATCGTGGCGTCGCTGGCCTCGAAGATCAATTCCGTGGCCACCATCTTCACCCTTGATTTCTATGCCAAACGGAAGGGGCAGCAAGCCACCCAGGCGAAGCTGGTCAAAGTGGGCCGCATCGCCGCCACGGTTGCGGTGGTGCTGGGCATATTGACTGCCAAGCCGCTGCTGGGCAGCTTCGATCAAGCGTTCCAATACATCCAGGAATACACCGGCTTCTTCACCCCGGGCATCGTGGTGATCTTCATGCTGGGCCTGTTCTGGAAGCGCGCCAATGAGGCCGGCGCGTTGGCTGCGGCCATCGGTTCGTTCGTGCTGTCGGTCGTGCTGAAGCTGGCCTGGCCGTCGCTGCCCTTCATCGACCGTGTTGGCTTGGTGTTCCTTCTGGCGTTGGCATTGGCGGTGGTGGTGTCGCTGGCCACACCCAAGGCGGAGGGCAAGGACTTCATCCGCACCGATGACGTGAACTACAAGACCTCCGGTGGTTTCAACATCGGTGCCGTGGGCGTGATCGCGATTTTGACCGCGCTGTATACGTTGTTCTGGTAAACGCACAGCCGAGCGGCTTCTCGTAGAGCGGAGCTTGCTCGGCTGCTCTTCGGGCCGGGTGCGCTGGAATCCAATCCTCGAATCTACAAGCCAAGAGCAGCGGAGCAAGCTCCGCTCTACAAGGGTAGGTTGTGGTGTCGTTGGCCACACCCAAGGCTGTGGGCAAGGACTTCATCCGCACTGACGACGTGAACTACAAGACGTCCGGTGGTTTCAACATCGGTGCCGTGGGCGTGATCGCGATTTTGACCGCGCTGTATACGTTGTTCTGGTAAACGCACAGCCGAGCGGCTTCTCGTAGAGCGGAGCTTGCTCCGCTGCTTTTCGGCCGGATGCGCTGGAATCCACACGCTCGAATCTACAAGCCAAGAGCAGCGGAGCAAGCTCCGCTCTACAAGGGCAGGTGGTGGTGTCGCTGGCCACACCCAAGCGGAGGGCAAGGACTTCATCCGTACTGATGACGTGAACTACAAGACCTCCGGTGGTTTCAACATCGGTGCCGTGGGCGTGATCGCGATTTTGACCGCGCTGTATACGTTGTTCTGATAGTCGCAAGTTTGAATCGGACCGTCGGCCGGACCGGCGGTCCGCTCTTGTAAGGCCGAGAGTCAATCCGTCATGACGGCAGTGGCGGCTTAGCCTCCGTGTGGGAGCGACGTGAGTCGCGACCGGAAACTCCAGCGTCGCGACTCACGTCGCTCCCACACGGAATTCATCCGCGCTTTTGTAGAGCCGAGTTTGCCCGGCTGCTCTTTTGCTAAGGGCTTCACGACGGCATCGCTGCTACGGCAAGCGATAATCAGAAACGCGCTTCCACCGGCAGATAGCGCCACTCACCAACGGGCATTTTGCCCAGCGATACGCGGCCGACGCGTAGGCGCTTCATCGCCACGACCTCCAGGCCGGCCTCTTGGCAGCGATAACGAAGCTCGCCGGGCTGCACATTCTTGATGGCGAAGCGCAGACGTACCTCGTTCTGCCAACTGACCTTGCAGGGTGCCAGTCCCCGGCCCTCATAGACGCCGCCGTGGCTGATCCGGCCCAGCGTGTACGGCCCGGTGTCGCCGCGGATCTCCACCACGAACTCCTGTTCGATCTGCGCATAGTCCTCGGTCAGCCGGCGCCAGATACGGCCGTCTTGGCTCAGCACCAGCAGGCCGCTCGCCTCGGGGTCCATGGGCATCAGCGGCGTCAAGCGCAGCATGTGTCGCTTCAATGGCCGGATGCCCGAGGCATCCTCCGGCGTATGCGTCGCCGGCGTGACCAGCTGCACGGCGTCGTCCAGAGCAACGCCGGCGGGCTTGTGCAGCAGTAGGGTGGCAGGCTCTGTCGCGGCCAGCTGGGCGTCCGGATCGATCTCCACCCGTTCGGTGGTGACCAGCCGTTGCGGCAGTTCCACGGTTTCGCCGTCCACGGTGACCCAGCCTCCTTCGATGTACTGCTCGGCCTCCGAGCGCGAGCAGCCGGTCAGTTCTGCGACGCGTTTGGCTAAACGGATGGGCTCGGACATGAAGAAAATTCGGTGCGATTGGGCGTCTAGTGTAAAGATAGTGCGCGTGACTGCCCGGATTTCCCCTTTCCGGCCCATCTGCCCATTACCAGGAACCCATGAAGACGCCCGAAGGATTGCAAGCCCTGATAGACGATGGCGTGATCGACAAAGTTCTTCGTCCGCTGAAAAGCGGCAAGGAAGCGTCGGTATTCGTGGTGCACAGCGGCGGCGAGGTCCGCTGCGCCAAGGTGTACAAAGATTTGGCGAAGCGCAGTTTCCAGCAGCGCACGCTCTACCAGGAAGGTCGCAAAGTGCGCGGCAGCCGTGAGGCGCGCGCGATGGGCAAAGCCACGCGCTACGGCCGCAAGCAGCAGGAGGTCGCCTGGAAGAATGCGGAAGTAGACGCCTTGTACCAACTACACGATGCCGGCATGCGCGTGCCGGAGCCGTTCGGCTATTTCCACGGGGTGCTGGTCATGGAGCTGGTCGCCGACGCTGCCGGTCATTCCGCACCGCGCCTGAGCGAAGTGGAGCTGTCGGCGGAGCGTGCGCGCGAGTTCCATCGCATCCTGGTGCGCGAAGTGGTGAAGATGCTATGCGTGGGTTTGATTCACGGCGATCTATCGGAATACAACGTGCTGGTGGCTGAAGATGGTCCGGTGGTGATCGATTTCCCGCAAGTGGTCAGTGCAGCAGGCAACAACGCCAGCCGGCGATTGCTGTTGCGCGATGTCAATGCATTGACTGCACGCCTGGGCCGTTTCGCACCTGATCTGCTGGACACCTGGTACGGCGAAGAAATGTGGGCCCTGTACGAAGCAGGCAAGCTGCTGCCCGATACCGATCTGACCGGTAAGTTCGTGCACGACACATCACGCGTCAATGTGGAAAGCGTGCGCGATGCGATAGAAGATGCACGACAAGAAGCCATCATTCGCCAGCAGGGCAGGGAAGCAGCGAAAGAGGCCTAGGTGCATAGCTCTACAGGTATTTACATTTGCAGGATGGTTGCGCCCTCGCCCGGGTGCTGAAAGTCGGAAATCTATCTTTCGACATGATCTATTCGAATCTCCCGAAGCGCTGACGTGTGAAATTTCCGCGTTAGAAATTTGCTATGGGAAAGCGCCCAAATACGTGGCCCAGACTATTTTGCAATGCTGATCGCACTGGTGGCCGGCTTGTTCAGTTTGAAGTCGCCCTTTAACAGAGATTTGTTTCCGAATATTTTCAGCCACATAGGCAATTTGTGGTGCGTTTAGTATGCCCCCTGTTAATCCATATGATCGCCATGTGACGCCGTGATGAGTTTCCCGATCTAACATTTTGTTGATCGACGCCTGGGTATTATTCCCTCGAAAATTTCACCGCGGTTCGGCCTTCAGTAGCAATCCGGACGCCCCCAAAAATGTTTTCCGCTCGCTGGCCTTGGCAGGCCATCGCTACTGTGGTGCCGGCCATTTTTGCCAAGACGAATGCCCTGGCAAAGCGCCTGGTTCTGATGAAATGTCGTTTGTTGTTGGAGATATCGATTATGGGTTACTCCCTTCCCAAGCTTCCCACGGAATTCAATTGGCGAGATCTGTCGCCGTTTGGAATGGTCAAGGCCGTTTCGCTCGAATACCGCGGAAAGGAAATTGCCGTTATAGGGCCATTGCGTGAGGGCTGGATGGTTTCCATTACGCAACCCCTGGATGAAGAAGGTCCCCGCACCGTCGTGGTGGGCAATCGCCAGCAAGGCATGGCATGGGCCGCAAAATGGGTGAAGCAGCAGCTGACCACGCGTACCAAACCTCCAAGCGAACGTAGATCGCCGGTGGAAGATTTCAAAGCGGCTACGTGCAACGAGCGGCGTCCCGCTGCAATACTGGTGCATTGAAAATTAGAGTGTTTCTGCTCTTCTGATCAGAAGATTGCGCATGGCCATCCGCATGAGCGTAGCCGTGCGCCTTTGTTCTTTCGCGTGCTCGGCATGGGGTCCAAGCCATTCACTCTCGTGGTTTCTCCGTTAGGCCAGCACTGGCCAGCATTTGCTGAATTCGGCCGTCGACGTGAACCAGGTCATGTGGGCCCGCCGCATCACGTATCCCGTTGGCGCGTTCCGAGAATCCACGCCAGAAATCGGACTCTGGAAACTGCTCCTGCATGCCTGGTAGATCCCGTTCCAGGATATCCAGCATTGTGTCGAGATCGGAACGAGGTTTCATGTCGCAAAGCGTACCGCCAGTGCTGCGCAGTGCGCGTGACGCAGACATGCAAAAACAGAACATAGACTTGAAATAAGAGTTTGTTGTCCGATCGTGCGATCAAAAATAATCACAAAAGATCGACGTTTGGAAACATTCTGTAACCAAGCAACGCGAAGCTAACAGGCAAGTAATGAGTTTCTACCGGCCGCCAACCAAAGCTGCCGGTAAGTCCTGCTAGGAGAGCTACGATGAAGAAGTTGCTTGTCCGCGCGATGTTGGTTCTGGCAACGATTGGGATTGCCCTGCTGTTACTGGGATTGGCGTTTGCGCCGCAGGTTTGGTACTGATCCGTGAAGCCGGTGACTTAGGGCCGCTGCAACACCTGCCCGTACAAAGCGCCTCCAAAGTAAACATGCCAGTTGCCTTGCAGCCATAGGCTTTGAGTACCGTCCGCGAAAGGCGAAAGGCGAGATCAAGACTGGGGCCATCCCCGGCCGTCCCAGATACAAATCGCCGCCATTGACGTACATCACCTGACCGTTGCTCACGGCGTGGTGTAGGAGCCGGTTCCGAATGCCTATTCCGAGAAAATCTCACCCTGTGGTGAACGCAGCCAGACTTGGCGGGCATCAGTGCCTATGGTGTTGTGAGCGGGCGAAGCCTGCGAGCGACTCTGTGAAGCAGATGTCAAGTAGATGTGACGTGGGCACCAGCCATCGGAGGTTGTTATCACGCAGAGAACACCCGTTAAGTGCCATGTTGAGATGCGATAGATTCGGACGGGTGGCGTTGTAGTACGAAATCTTTCCATCTGGGTGGGAGAGATAAGATGAATCGCGGACGTGCTGGTGCGGCTTTAACCACGGAGTTCACTCCTGGGTCAGATACTCGTCAGCGTGGGAGCGTGGTCACGAAGAAGCGCGTCCTATCGATTGCTGGTGTCGCAATGTTGGGTCTTTTTATTCTGGCTAGTCTGCTGGTCTGGAACAGATTCTTCCGGTCCCCATCAGTCGATCTTCTGCCGCTTCCGGATAACCTGATTGCTCTTGAGTCTTCCGTTGGGAAAAAGTTTCTCGCGGAAAGTGAGTTTGTGGCCGACTACCAAGAGCTAATGGCGAGTTTCGTGGCGCAATCACGGCCGGCGTACTGCGGCGTAGCCACTTCCGTCATAGCGCTGAACGCATTAAGAAGTCCGGGACCGCCCCTTGATCAATCCACTTTCTTCAACGTGACTGCCAGGCAGGTGAAAGATCCTTTGCGTGTCAGCTTGACTGGCATGTCGTTGAGGCAACTCGGTGATCTGCTGCGCGCTCACGGCGCGGACGCCTCGGTCGTTTACGCGTCCGATACCGACATCGACAGTTTTCGCTCGGTCGCGCAAAGAAACTTGATGACGGACGGAGACTTCTTGTTGGTGAATTATCAGCGCGCCGAGCTGGGCCAAGTCGAGATGGGCCACATTTCTCCACTGGCCGCTTATCACGCTGGGGCAGATCGGTTTCTCATCTTGGACGTGGCCGCTTACAAATACCCATCGGTCTGGGTCTCCACCAAAGAACTGTGGAATGCAATGGGCGCTCCCGTGGGGTCTTCACCGCGCACACGCGGCTTCATTGTTGTTCGAGAGGGGGCGCTCACTCGGTCGGCATCGCTCTCTGTCAGCGAGTCGGTTTCAGTGCGGAATGACGACGTTGAGATGAAAGAAATTCCGCCCGGTTTGCCGGACCCACCATCGATTGAAAGCCGTCGTATAGACAGCTCATTTACGCCCTCCCGAAGCCAACGGGCCGAACAGGATCAGGTCGGCTAGCGAACGCAGCGGACAGCCGTCAAGGTTTGGCCTTCGTCCAAGCTTCGCCCGGCGCTTTGAAGTAGTTTCTGTACATGTATCCCCAAGGCAGAACCAGCGGCACGAGAACCACGCCCATCATGGTGGCGAACAATGTTTCCTGCCCGGAAGCATCCAGGCCGTCCGAAAGCCACAGAGGCACGCCAAAAGCCACGACCCAGATTACCTTCCACAGCAGTTCAAAGATCAACAATGGAAGCATCCGTAACGGGTAGCGTATTCCCCATGCACAAAGCAGGGTCAGCGCGCCCAGAAACGCCCGGACCACTGTCCCTGAATCCGCCGCCATATCAGGTGGGGAAATGATCAGGGGCCATATCGTCAGGCCCATGCCCACGGCAATAAGAAGATACATCGCCCTCAGCAGATAAAGTCGGAGAACGGATACTTCTGACATGGCGAGTCCATTGCGGCAGGTGTAGCCGGCATTCTCAACGATGCGATGCCTACGCGCGTATGCCAGCGGGCGGCCCTACTTCTGGCATGGCTGTCTGGAATGTGCAGGCCACTACTGGATCCGAGGTCAACTGCGTTGGTGGTGCGGCAGCAATGCACTCCACTGTCGGTGGCATGATGGGCTCGGTGCGCTTCCTCTAACGGTCTGGCAGGGACGGCTTATGAAGTCACGTTGGCAATCGGAGGCAGCAGGAAATAAGCGACGACCAACGTCGTGATGCAAAACAACGACAGAAAGTAGTTGAGGGCCGCAACGGTCACGACCGCAAAGGTTTTTATGTCGCGAGGTTTTCCGCTTCGCCAGTAGTAGATAGCCACCACGAGAGACAGCAATGCCGCTACACCAAGTCCGACAGGCGCATAGGGAAGCCATTGCGCGTGGGTCTCGCTCACTGCCGGGGTGACCACGCCAAAAGTGCGGAAATGATCGTTGGGGTAGGCAGTAAGGATGTGCGAGATCAGGCACCCGCTCGTCAACATAGCGACAAAGCTGCTGGCGTAGATACATACGGCTAGAACTACTCGGACCATGATGATTGGCTCGTTTAAACGATGTGGGTGTCCCGGAGAGCACGGCTTGCAAATGCTCGCGCACGTGGCCGGTCATCGCGGCAGGGAATTCAACGATCTCGATGCTTTTGCTATATGGCGCTATGAACGCGCGAACTCCGGTATTTGAAATCGCTTGCGGTAGGCACCTGGCGCAAGGCCGGTTGTGCGCTTGAACAAGCGCCGGAAGAAGGCAGGGTCTTCGTAACCGACGCGCCAGCTGATTTCATCCGCCGACGCATCGGTGCGCTCCAACCGGCGCTTGGCGTCTTCGATGCGCAAGCGTTGCACATAGGCAATCGGTGCGAGCCCGGTTGCCGTGGTGAAGCGCCGTTTGAACGTGCGTTCGGCAAGCTTCGAACGCTTGATCATCTCCTCCACCGGATTGGCCATCGAGAAATGCGTGCTCAACCAGTGTTGCGCACTCTGGATCTCGGCGTCGCCATGATCGCTCTTGCCCTTGAAGGTGATGTAGGGCGTGAGACCGTCCTGGTGCCACTGCAGCGCAAACATGCGCGCCACCTCGTGCGCATCAGTAGCTCCCACGTAGCGCGCGATGAGATAGAGCGCCATGTCGTGCCAGGTCATCGACGCCCCGGAGGTGACCAGCTCTTCGTGCTGGCCTGAAATCACCAGCACACGCTCCGGGTGGACGGTCACCGCCGGATAGATGGCCGCGAACTCTTGCGCATAGCCGAAGTGCACCGTCGCGTCCTTGCCATCGAACAACCCCGTTTCAGCCAACAAAAAGATGCCCGAACACGCCGAGCACAGCACTGCGCCACCTGCGTGCATGCGCTGCAACCAATCCACGAGCCGCGGATAGCGATCTTTCTCCCAACCTGATTCGCGCAACAGCACCGACGGCACAATCACGATGTCGGTAGCGTCCAGGGTATCGATCGAGCGCTGCACTTGGATCGGGACACCGCTGGCCAGCTCGATGGGGCCGACCGATTCGCCGACGATCTCGATGTTGAACGGCGGGAGGTTCTGCGCATTCAATAGGACAGGAGCATTCATCACGTCGTAAATGCCCGCCAGCGTCGAGACCACAGCGTCCGGCAACGCCAGCAAGGCGATATGGCGCCCGGGGCGTGCTGGTGATGCGGGGAGCGCGGAGGACCCTGGCATGGCGGGATTCTACAGGCTGGCACGAACGGACCGGTATCGGGTGATTTCAGCACTGCTGTGAACCGGGTCGCGTCGCGACCATGGGCAGCTGTTCCACCCAGCCCGTATTGACGAAGGACGATTAACTGATGAATACCTCCATTATCTCAAGAGGCGCTTTCGGCCGCGTCTTGAGCCTCGCCGCCCTGATCCTCGCCGCCCTGGCCGTGCCACCCGCCATGGCCAGCGACGCGGCGGATGTGGCTCCGGATTCCCGCCAAAATGCCGTCGTGCACTGGAACACCATTGCGGACCAAGCCTTCGCGCCCAGCCAGGGAACGAATCCCATGGCGCAATCTCGCACCCTGGCGATCCTTCATGCGTCGATCCACGACGCGCTCAATGCGATCGACCGCCGCTACACGCCCTACACCCCGGGCTTAACCGCAGCGCCAACGGCTTCTGCCGACGCCGCCGTGGCAACAGCGGCACGCGAAGTCCTGGTGAGCCTGCTGCCCGACCAGGCCGCGCTCGTCCAGACCGCGTACGACCAAGCGATCGCGGCCGTACCCGACAGCGCGGCCAGGAATGCCGGCGTAGACCTCGGCCGCGCAGCCGCGTGGGCGACCATGCGCCGCCGTCACGGCGACGGGGCCGACACTGCCGCGCAGCCTGTATATGTGCCGGGGTCCGGCCCTGGGGAGTACCAGTTCACCGCGCCGTTCGATTTCTCGGCCCAGCCCAGCTGGGGTCGCATGCAGCCTTTCGTCATCGATCTTCGCGATCACAGCACCCAGGGGCCGCTCACGCTCACCAGTGCGCAATACGCCCACGATCTGGCTTACGTCAAAAAAATCGGACACGCCGCCAGCAAGACAAGAACACCCGAACAGTCGGAAATCGCAAAGTTCTGGTACGAGGATTCTCCGTTGGGCTGGAACCGAATCGCCAACGCCGTCGTGCGGCAGCGTGGTCTCGATTCCTGGGAAGCGGCGCGTGCTTTCACCCTGGTTAATTTCGCCATGGCCGACGGCTTCATCGCGGGCTTCAACGCAAAGTACAAGCATCGCTTCTGGCGGCCCGTGACCGCGATCCACGCCGCGGACTCCGATGGCAACCCGCGCACGGTAGCCGATGCCACCTGGCAGCCGTTCATGACAACGCCCCCCGTCCCCGATTACCCGTCCACGCACACAGTCTTGGGCTGGGCCGCCGCTGAAGTGCTGATCGACCTCTTCGGCGATAAGGAACGCTACGCCATGACCAGCGCGACATTGCCGGGCGTGACCCGCCAGTACCAAGGCTTCTCGCAGGCCGCACAAGAAAATGGGTTGTCCCGCCTATACGCCGGAATCCATTTTCCGCATGCCGTGAAGCATGGGCGGCGCCAAGGTCGTAGTGTCGGCCAAGTGGTAGCTCGGGCGCTTGCGCCGGTTTCTTCGCGGCGTCACGTCGCTGACGCGCACAACAGTGTTGTCGGGTCTAGTCCGTGAGCTAGCCTGCCCAACTGACAAGCCGCACATGGCTGGTTAGCCCGTACCGCTAACGTGGAAGTTGGTTCGTCGGCAAAGACGGCGAGCGGATTATTGAGCGGGACCTAACACTCCGCTGGCGACTGCTTAGCTAGAAGGCGCCGCCAGCGGGTTGGGCTGTGAAATGACGGAGCGCTACACAGTAATCCGCTCGTGCATTGTCCAGTGCGATAAGGGGTTTAGCGGACCACTCACCGGTGGCCGCCCGCCCAGTGTGATCTGACCAGTCAGGGAGACCACGACGATGGCACCCGCCGCTTGCGCGAGGTTGTTTCCTCTGGCCATTTGTCGCGGGTAAGTAGGTGATCTTCGGCGGGTCCTTCTGGTGCTTTGGTAACAGCCAGCTCTGTGAATGTTAGCTGTGGACGAGTTGCTATAGGCTCCCATGCTCTTCGAAGTTTGTATGTCCCGGGATCGTAAGTCACTGCTTCGGAGAAGCCGGATACGGCAAGACTACCGTGGTATCTGTAGAGCCAATCAAATCGCCGAACCGTCCATGCCGAAGCGAGTCGCAGTATCGCCCGCTCTGGTCGTGATCCGAACCGTCCCTTTCCCTTCCCGCGGCCACGTACCCAACCGATGTTTAGACATAGGCCGAGCAGCCTGGCCCCGACATAATTGGGGAAGTAGTCAAGTTCCGAGATCTTGCTCCAAAGCATTCGAGCTACTCTTTCCCTTACTTCTGCCATCACCGGCTCGGCGTCGCCTGTGTGCCTGTCGAAGATCACAGTCCAAACAGTGTTGTGCTGAATCCACCAGCTGGTATCGTTAGGTGCCTTTACACCAGATGCATCGAACAGAAGTTTGCAAGCTAGGTCGGCGAGTCTCTGTATGGGGTTTTCGTACTCATTCAACTCACCCCATTGAGACACGCTTACGGGCCCCTTAGCTAATTCAAGGGAAACTTCTCGGATGAATGTCAACAATCCTTTGGCGCATCTAACATCATCGGACTCCAGTAAGAGGTCGCTTGTTCCGTTCAGTCGTTGAAGCCGTCGGGTAGCAGATTCCAAGGTGAAGAAGATGTCGGCGATTGTGCGCGAGTGAGTTGGACGTGTCCGGCTCACATAGCTGGAAAACGCGTGGCCGCTCGCACGCAAGTACGCTTCCCACTCGTCAGCATCCCAATCCACGGCGTTGGGGATCGAGAAGGTGTGCTGGAGGCGGTCAAGCGTATCAATATTGCCAAAGATGCATCGGCTGAGCGGTTGAGTATGCGCCGCTAGTCCTGATCGCCAGTCAGAAGTCTCACGATGCAGAAATGACTTTTTTTCCTTGACAGCGGCCGCTAACACGTTGCGTGCAAGTGGCGCCATGCTAGGTGCGGCCTTGGTATGGGTGTGCAATGCTTCAAAGAGATTGTGAAGCGTGCCGGGTGCCGCCTTCACTGCGGCGTGACAAAACCCTGGGTCCGTCATCACCTGAAGCATTCCCACACCACAACTCAAGCGTTCCCGATCACTGTCGGGCGCCGCTTCATGATATCTGCTGGCGATGGAGATGATATTCCTAGCCGACTGCTCGATGGCATCAGCGACATGCGCAAGCTCAGACTGATCTCCCAGGATCGTCGCCCGATAGGTGACGCTGATAAAATGCCTAGAATTTCTTTCGTTGAATCTCGGAGGATAAAGAAATGCGGTCACGATCCATAGCAGGATCACTGCCAAGAACAACGCTCCTAACAGTCCCTGCCATGCAACTGGGGTGATGAGATTTCCTGCTGGGACGGGCCATCCAGACGCACGCCATATATCTGTTGCCAACGTGAGGACGCCGACGGCAGCCACCGTATGGAAGGCGAGGTGTCTGACTGGCAATCGTGCTGTCTGAATGTGGAAACGATAGCGCCGGTCGCCTATCGTCCAAGCAATGATGATTAAGGCGAGCGCCGCAAAGTACTCGGCAGAGCCGAAAATCGTCGCGCCGGTCGGATCAAGTGCCTCAAAGCAAAGCAAAGCATGGCAGTTCATTGGCGATCCCCTTCCATCTGAAATCTGGCGTTGTCGGAGCCATCTAGCATGGGTGCAGCGGCCAACTGAGCTGCCATGCAGTCGTGTGCACAAACGAGTGCATCACACGTTCACGCAGTCAGAGACTGCGCGACGTGGGGTAGGAATTTTCTGAGCTGCGCTGATCCCATCGCCTGAGTTAAGAACCATCGTTGATTGGTGACTGCATATTTGAGGGGCGAAAAAGCATGTGGACGGGGCTTCCATGCGGCTCGAAACAAACGGATTTGTTGGGGAGCACTCAATCCTTGCGGGCGCGTACCATCAAAGGATAGAACACCGAATTCCGGAACCATGTACTGAGAAAGAAAAGATAAGTGAGGCACAAGAAATCGATGACAATGCAAATGACCTTATTTCCATCAATGCCAGATGCCTTGTCGACTAGTACAAGACAGGACGCTAGGGCAGCTCCGTAGACTGCGTAAAGCGGTGTCATCGATTTTTCGCCTCGTGTGATCACGGCAGTCACTTCCGAGGCTCTCTCCAAAATTCGTATGTAGGCATCGCGTAACAAGGCGACGACTGTGAACAGCACAAGCGCACTCTGCACAACAACAATCACGTACGGATCTGTATGAAACATGCTAGGCGCGCCTAATGGCTGAACCAGTTCGAGCCGCAATACGGCGCCGGATCGCCTGAATGGTCAATGCGCAGGGCCCGCTGCTCCAAACAGAATAAGTACGCGCCATGCAGTGAACAGCAGCACGCCGAGAGAAAGCAGCCTAAACTGCCAGTCGAAGAAGGCCTTCGCCCTCTTGTTTTGGCTTGTCAGTGCCTCATTTCCAGCGGCCCATGCAATAGCGAGTTCTTCCGGCGACGACGGCTGCTGCGGATGCGACCCATCGGTGAACTGGAGCAGCTGGAAGTTGGTTTCTATTGCAGATTGGATGCTCATAACGTGCTTGCAGCCAAGGAGAAAGCTGAGAAGCCAACTTGAAATTGCGCCGAGTCCGAGCCACACCACCCAATCAGGAGTGGAGCCGTCTAATTTCTGAAGTGCGTAGCCGAGCGCAGCTCCTGTTGCGGCTAGAAGGAAGTAGACGTACTTAGAATGTCCATCAGCGTGAACTCGATTGAGATGTATCAGTTCGTCAGACATTTGATGAGGTCCCCAACCACTCAGTACGGACCCTGAGGTCCGATTACGCGACATAGTCACAGGGCGCCCTACGGGGCCCCCATCCCCTTGATGCGCCTTTGATGCTATGCCTCGGGGGCCCGACTCACAAGCTAGCGCTAGTGCGCCCCAGCGAAGCTGCTTCGTGCAACTGCGTTTCCAGCCAAAATATTGTTCTTGATTTTATGCAGCTCGGCATTCCAGCCACTTGTGTACAGAACGAAAGAGCCCGCGAGATGCGCGGGCTCTTTGTGTATCAATAGCTTCCATGCTTGTAAGCATGGTGGCCGGGGAGGGAATCGAACCCCCGACACAGGGATTTTCAATCCCTTGCTCTACCAACTGAGCTACCCGGCCAAGGTCTACGCGGTGCGGCCATTAGCCGTGCGAGAGGGCGGCATGATACGTATTGCGCGGCTGGCTGGCAAGCCGCATGGGCGCTGAACGCGGGAAATGCCTGGTCTGCTTGGCTCGCTTGGGCGGGTGCATCATTCCTTGGACGAGAAATCCCGCAAGAAGATTGGAATCGATGCCATGAAACGCCTGATGATGCTGTGCCTGATGACGGTAATGGGTGCCGGTGCCCTGTCCGCCTGCTCCAGCCTGCCCAATCAAGCCGAAGCCGAACGACTGGAGCTGTATCGCTCGCATGCGGGTGAACCGGTCCCAAGCTTTCACTACTTCGGCACGCTGAACGGATGGACGCCGCTGAGCGACAGCGCGCTGACCGTTTGGACCCGTCCCAATCAGGCCTATTTGCTGGAACTTAGCGGTCCCTGCCAGGATTTGGAGTACGCGATCGCCATTGGCGTCACCAACACCATGGGACGCGTCTATTCCCGCTTTGACGACGTGATTGTCCGCGGCGGTGGCGGAGTTAGCGGCAACCGCTTTCCTTGCCGCATCCTGAGCATCCGCCCGTTGGACGTCAAAGCGTTGAAAGCTACCCAGAAGGAAATGCGCGAAGCTGCCTTGGTGGAGCGCGAAGCTGGGAAGCAATGAGCTATTGATCGACCCTTCCACCTGTAGGAGCTCCGGGACGGTGGTAGGAGCGGCGTCCCGCCGCGAGCTTTGACCAGCTTCGCTGTTGAAGAGCTTTTAGCTTTTCCCGCGACCTGGCAGGAAGAGCTCGCGCCGGGACGGCGCTCCTACAGATGGTAGAACCGGTACGGAGGCAATCATGCGTAAACGTCCTATTCCACCGGGACGGTGGTAGGAGCGGCGTCCCGCCGCGAGCTTTGACCAGCTTCGCTGTTGAAGAGCTTTTAGCTTTTCCCGCGACCTGACAGGAAGAGCTCGCGCCGGGACGGCGCTCCTACGGGTTTGAGGGCGCTCCTACAGAAGCAAGCGCGCGTAAACGTCCTATTCCTCCGCCACGTAGCCGGCCGGTTTGTCGGCACCGCCGCCGAACAGGAACTTTTCCATCTCCGCTTCCAAAAACGCCCGGTGCTTGGCGTCGCGCGGAGACAGGCGGTTCTCGTTGATCAGCATGGTCTGATGCGCCAGCCAGGCGGCCCACGCCGGCTTGCCGATGTGCGCATACACCCGTTGGCCCAGCGGACCGGGATAGGGCACGAAATCGAGACCTTCGGTTTCGCGCTTTTCGTATTCGCAGAAGACAGTTCGCGGCATGGTTTCAATTTTCCAGGAGTTTGCGGATAGGCGCGGGCAGGCCCAACGATTTCAGGCCGGCACGGTCGACCCAGCGCAGGTCGTCATTGTCGCGCACGACATCGCGGGCGGCGAGCGCCTGCCAGCGCAGCGGGTGCATGCGCAACTTGTAATGGGAAAACACGTGCGGCAGTTCCGGCAGCGCTTCGCCATGGTCGTAGTCACCATGCAGATGTCGTTGGAACCAATCGCGCGCGATCTCGTGGTCCGCCGCTTCCGGCAACGACCACAGCGATGCCCAGATGCCGACGGGTGGTCGCCGTTGCAGCAGTATCTGTCCTTGCTCGTTCTCAGCCAACAGGATTACCGCTATGCGCTCGGGCAGCGGTTTGCCGGGTTTCGAGGTCGGTAGCTCTTCCACTCGTCCCTCACGCAACGCAACGCAATCATCTTGCAGCACGCACAACATGCATGCGGGATCATGGCGCGTGCAAAGGGTAGCGCCGAAATCCATCTGTGCCTGTGTGTAATCAGCCATCCGCGTAGCGGGAAGATGCTGCTCCGCCAACGTCCACATCTGCTTTTCCACCGCAGGCAGGCCGGGCCAGCCGCTGATGCCGTGATAGCGGGCCAGCACGCGCTTGACGTTGCCGTCCAGAATGGAAAATCGATCGCCCCATGCCTGCGAAAGGATCGCGCCTGCGGTGCTCCGGCCAATGCCGGGCAGAGCGACCAGCTTATCGAAATCGCGCGGAAGGTCGCCGCCATGCTGCTCCACGCAGATCCGCGCCGCGGCATGCAGGTTGCGTGCGCGGGCGTAGTAGCCAAGCCCCGACCATTGCGCCAGTACGTCATCCAGTGATGCCGCAGCCAGCGCAGGCACATCGGGGAAGGCAGCGACGAAACGTTCGAAATAAGGAATGACCGTTTTCACCTGCGTCTGCTGCAGCATGATTTCCGACAGCCAGACGCGGTAAGGCGCACGCGGATGCTGCCACGGCAGGTCATGACGGCCGGAAGTATCGAACCAGCCCAGCAGCCGTGCGGAAAAAGCATCTTGCTGCGCGGAACTCATTGGATTGCGGCCTCTGTAGGAATCGTCGGGTCTTCCATTTCTACTTCCACACCGCGCAGCACTGCTCCGGAAACTTCCAGGTGTGGTGTAGTGAGCCGGCCGCTTAGCGGCGGCAACGGAACCGAATTGTCGAATGCGTCAGTCCATGCCAGCACATCAAACAAGCGGAAACGGCCGTCGAAGCGGGTGTCATCGCGCTCCAGCTGCAGCGTGGCAATGGCGGACAGATCAACCTTACCCACGTAGCCGAGTGCGAAGGGTAGCGGTGCTTGCGATTGGCCCAATGGCGGCGGCAACGCAGGCCAGGCTTGTGGCCATTCGCGCAGTTGACCACTCAGTGCCAACTGCAAATCCTCGGCCAGCGAAAAACCACCGACCGCATCCAGCGTGGGAATCGCACCTTCGCCACGCAACGCCAACGCAGCCGGTCGCAAGATCACCGCGCTGGATTCGAATGCCAGTGGTCCAGCAATGCCCAGTGCGAACGGGTGCGATTGATCGCCGGCGATGTAGCGTGCGCTGGCACCTACGCGCAGTGGGTCAATACGCAGCGCGTCCTGCGTGTGCAGCTGGCCGGACAGATGGATGCGCGTGGGCAACCGCCACTCGGCGGTTTCCGGTGCTATTTCACCCACCACGCCTATGCCGCTTGCCTGTCCCAGTTTGTTCAAGGTGAGCGCAATATCGAAAGGCGCGCGCAGCGTGGCAGCCTGATAGCGTCCTTGCAGTTGCGCGCGCAAAGGTTTGTCGGCGGAGAGCGAAGGTATCTCGCCGTCCAAGGCTTCTATCGTCCAATCCGTACCGATCACGCGGCCGCGCACGATGCGCAAGCCGTTGGTTACGGTGGGTATGCGGGTTTCGCCAGGTGGTCGCTTGGCTTGCCACGCCTGGAAAGCGGCGATATCAAACACCGGCGCATCCAGTTCCAAACGCGTTGCGGTCAAGTCGCGGCCGCGGGCGCGCAAAGTGGACCAGGGTACGGAGATCAGGATGCGCTCGGCGGTCAGCACCGGCTTGTTCGAACCTTTTTCCCGAGCGGTGACGTTACGTACGATGAGCTGCGGTGTACCGCGCAAGCGATATTCGCCGACGCCGGTGGCGGTGATCTCAAGCCCTAGCGTGTCACCGGCCAAATCCAGAATGGCGGGAGCGAGGTATTCCGGTCTCAGTAGCCAACGGGCTATCAACGCCGCGAGCAGCGAAAGAGCGAAGAGAGTCAGCAGCGCGATCTTCCAGCGCCGGCGTCGGGTGCTTCCTCTGTTCGCGTCATCGGACGGCGAAAGGGTCTCTACGGAAGATGGTTTCTTCTTCGCCACTCAGCCGCTCCCGAGCCCTGGCCTGCTTGCAAGCCAGGAGCCGTGAGCCGCGATGGCGATGGCTGCCCCGGGCATCAGCTGCCCAGCGTCTCCGGTAGCAGCGCGTCGACAAAGGCTTCGGCATCGAACACGCGCAGGTCTTCCGGGCGCTCGCCGATACCCGCGAAACGGATCGGAATGCCGAACTCGCGTGCCAGTGCAAACACCACGCCGCCCTTGGCCGTGCCGTCCAGCTTGGTCACCACCAGTCCTGTAACGCCGACTGCCGCGTGGAACTGGCGCAGCTGCGACAAGGCGTTCTGGCCGGTGGTGCCGTCGATCACCATCAGTACCTCGTGCGGCGCCGCGGTATCCAGTTTTCCCAGCACGCGGCGGATCTTGCCCAGTTCGTTCATCAAGCCGGTCTGGGTGTGCAGGCGTCCGGCAGTATCGGCGATCAGTACTTCGATCCCACGTGCCTTGGCGGCCTGCAATGCGTCGAATGCCACGGATGCGGGATCGGCGTCCTGGCCCTGGGCGACGACGGGTACGCCGTTGCGCTCGCCCCAGGCCTGCAACTGTGCCACTGCGGCGGCGCGGAAGGTGTCGCCGGCCGCCAACATCAGGCTACGGCCTTCGTCCTTGAAGCGACGCGCCAGCTTGCCGATGGTGGTGGTTTTGCCAACCCCGTTGACGCCTACCGTCAGCAGCACGAAAGGGCTGGCGCCGGGGTCGATGATCAGCGGTTTCGCGACAGGCGCAAGCATGGCGATCAGTTCGGCGCGCAGCGCGGTCAACAGCGCCCGGGCATCGGAAAACTCGCGCGCCTTCATGCGCTTGCGCAGGTTTTCGATCAGCGCGGTGGTGGCCGGCACACCGACATCGGCGGTCAGCAGCGCGGTCTCGATTTCGTCCAGCAGGTCATCGTCGAGCTTCGGATTGCGCGAGAACAGGCTGCCCAGGCCGCGCGCAAAGCCGGTGCCGCGCAGACGTTCGCGCCAGCCGGGCTTGCCCGCCGGGGCGGGGGCAGCGGTGGGTGGCGTGGGTGCTGGCGGCGCGGGCACAGGCAATTCCGCCGCGGCGGAGGGCTGCGGCGGAGCGTCGGAAATCGGGGTTTCCTGCGGCGCTGGCGTCTGCGTTTCGGGCAGGGTCGCGGGCGCGTCAGGCTTCTTGCGTCGGAACCAGCTGACCATGACACAGACAATCGCGGAGAATAGGCGGCATGTTATCACCCGCTTCCCACAAGCTCCGATGAAGCCCGCGCGCAAACCCGCGGCAACGGGCAACATCCGCATCATCGGCGGCCGCTGGCGCGGTACCAAGCTGAGCGTGCCCGACAGCCCCGGCCTGCGCCCCAGCAGCGACCGCGTTCGCGAGACCCTGTTCAACTGGCTGATGCCGAAGCTTCCGGGCGCGCGCGTGCTGGATTTGTTCGCTGGCACCGGAGCGCTGGGGCTGGAAGCCATGTCGCGCGGAGCGGCTCAGGCGGTGCTGGTGGAGCGTGATCCGGCGCTGGTGCGCAACCTGCGTGAAACCGTGGAGCGGCTGGCGGCACAGCCAAACGTACAAGTGGTCGCGCAGGACGCAATGGCCTGGCTGGCCTCGGCGCCAGCGGGGACCTTCGACATCGCCTTCCTGGATCCGCCCTTTGCCGAGGGATTGTGGGAAAAAGCACTCACTGCTCTCCTGCCCGTGCTGGCGAATGGCGCGTGGATCTACGTGGAGGCGCCCGCGGACGTTGTGCCGCCGGCCCCCGCAAGCTGGGCGCTGCACCGCGAAGGTCGCACCCGCGAGGTGCGTTTTGCCCTGTATCGTGCCCCCGACGGGCACAGCGCTGATACACTCCGCTACGACGTATCGGCGGCTAAGACTTGATGAGCGTGGCACGCACCCGCACTGCGGTTTATCCCGGCACATTCGATCCCATCACGAACGGCCACATCGACCTGATAGACCGCGCAGCGCCGTTGTTCGAGCGTGTGGTGGTTGGCGTGGCGGAAAGCCCGGGCAAAGGGCCTGCGCTGCCGTTGGCCCAGCGCGTGGAGCTGGCTCGCGAAGCACTGGCCCACCATTCCCATGTTGAAGTGCGCGGATTCGACCGGCTGCTGGCGCATTTCGTCAAGGAAGTGGGCGGCGGCGTTCTGTTGCGCGGCCTACGCGCGGTTTCGGACTTCGAATACGAATTCCAGCTGGCCAGCATGAACCGCCATCTGATACCCGAGGTGGAGACGTTGTTTCTCACACCCGCCGAGCAGTATGGCTTCATCTCTTCTTCGCTGGTGCGCGAAATAGCGCGCCTGGGCGGTGATGTATCCGGCTTCGTGCCGCCGGGGGTTGCCGCCGCGTTGCAAGCGCAGTGGCGGCAGGGCGCGAATTGAAGTTTGCAGGACATTCTTACAACGATTTCACAGGAGGGGAAAACCCATGAAAAACATCGCAACTCGAATTTTGCTGATCGCGTGCCTGGTCGTCCCGTTCGCCGCCTGCAAGAAGCAGGAAGAGGCGAAAGTCGACGCAGAGCCGGCTGCTCTGGTGGTTCCAGGCAAGGACGATGACGCCGGCTGGCGCACCTATCTGTCGGAAGTGGTGACCCGCAACATGGGCAACATCACCAATACCCCGTTCCTGTACTACCTGCCGCCGGAATCCGATCCGGAGTTCGATGCCAAGTACGAGCGCTCGGCGGAACAGGCCAAGAACGCGATCGCCCGCGGCATCGTCGGTGGCAACCTGATCGCTTTCGGCTCGCCAGCATCTTCCCGCATGGCGGACATGGCCGTGGCCTCATTCGAGGGCGTGGAGCCGGGCACCATGAAGGGCGTGCGCGTACTGTTCATCGGCGATGCCGCCGATGGCGAACGCGTAAAAGCCGCGGTTGAGCCGGCCGGTGTCGAATACGTTTTTATCGAAGCTAAGTGACGAACCGGCGCGTGGCCGCACAGCGGCCGCGCGCCGGGTCGTCATCCC
>NZ_JAVGJT010000004.1:0-235014 GCF_040948865.1 Pseudoxanthomonas sp. UTMC 1351
CGACGTGAGTCGCGACCGGAAATCCGCAGAACCCAGTGCTCTCAATGGGGCGCATGATCGAGATGCACTAGTCATTTTGGCTTTCCGGTCGCGACTCACGTCGCTCCCACAAGGCGGGCCGTACGTCAGCCTCTACACCGTCGCCACGCCACCCATCTGCGGTGCGGGGCGGCCGAACAGATAGCCTTGACCAAAACAGCAGCCCAGGTCCAGTAAAGCCTGCCGCTGGCATTCGGTTTCCACGCCTTCGGCGATGGCATCGATGCCCAGCGTACTGGCGAGCGCCAGGATGGCGCGCACCAACGCCAGGCTTTCCGGGCGGCCTTCGCTGCCGATGCCGGCGATGAAGCTGCGATCGATCTTGAGCACCGAAATCGGGAAACGGTGCAGGTAAGACAATGCCGAGAAGCCGGTGCCGAAATCGTCCAGCTGCGCCAGGATGCCGTGCTGACGCAGCGTGCGCAGGATGCGCAGCGTGCGTGGTGCATCGTCCAGCAGCGCCACTTCGGTGATCTCCAGGCGCAGTCGCGAGGGATCCGCGCCGGCGCTGTCGAACATCGCCAGCAGGCGGTCGGCAAAGTCCGGTGAACGGAAATGGCGTGGCGAAACGTTGACCGATATGTAGCCTTCGCCGCCGCGCGCGATCTGCTGCACCACCTGTTCGTACAGCAGCCAGTCGACTTGTTCGATCAAGCCGCTGCCTTCGCCCAGGCTGATGAATTCCGCCGGCAATAACAGCCCCCGTCGTTCGTGCTGCCAGCGCAGCAACGCCTCGTAGCCAATCACCTCGCCGTCTTCCAGGCGCGTGATCGGTTGGTAGTAAGGCATGAAATCGTGGTTGTTGATGGCGCGGCGAAGGTCCGCTTCCAGATCCAGGCTTTGCATCGCCGCTTCACGCATGGCCTCGTCGAACATGGCGCAGCGATCGCGCCCCTGCTCCTTCGCGCGATACATCGCCGCATCGGCGTCGCGCAGGAGTTCTTCGCCGTTGCGATAACGTGGATGCCAGACCGCGATGCCTAGGCTGGCGGAGGGGAACAATTCGCGTCCGGCCACCCACATCGGCCGCCCCAGCACTGACAACAACCGCTGTGACAGGTCGCGGACGCTCTCCTCTCCGTCGGCATATTCCACGAGGATGGCGAATTCGTCGCCCCCCAGGCGCGAAACCACGTCGTTGGCGCGCATGGTCAGGCTGATGCGGCGTGACACCTCGATCAGCAGTTCGTCGCCGGCCGCGTGGCCGATGCTGTCGTTGACCAGCTTGAACCGGTCCAGGTCCAGGAACAGCACCGCGAAGGCCTGGCCATCGCCGTGGCGCGCGCGTTCTATGGCGGCGGACAGGCGATCCAGCAGGTGTGGCCGGTTGGGCAGCCCGGTCAGCGCATCATGCGTGGCCTGATAAGTAAGCCGCTGCTCCGCACGCAGGCGCTCGGCGATTTGCGCCAGCAGTTGATTGTTGGCATCGGCCAACTCACGGGTACGCTCCTCCACGCGCCGTTCCAGTTCCGCGTGGGCGGCGCGCAGCCGCTCCTGCGCACGCTGGCGATCCAGTCCGTTGCCGATGTGATGCGCGACGAACATCAACAGGCTCTGATCGTGCGCAGTGAACGCCACATCGGGCGAATAGCTCTGCACCACGACCGCACCCACCACGTCCTCGCCGCGGAACAGCGGCACGCCCAACCAGCTGTACGCCGGCGGTCCATGCTGCTGCAGACTGCCCTGCTCGGCCAGCTTGCGGATCACCTCGCGGTCGGCCAGTAATGGCTTGCCGCTGGCAATGACATATTCGGTCAGCCCGTTGGTCAGGCGCCGGGACTGGCGTATGGGGTCGCGTTCATCGATGGAATACGGAAACTGCAAGGTATCGCCCACGTCCGACACCAGCGCGATATAGAAGTTGCGCGCATTGATCAGCTCATCCACCACCGCATGCACATCGGCGTAGAAGCGCTCAAGGTTTTCCGAGGTGATCGCCAGATCGGTGATGCGGAACAACGCCCCTTGCAGCTTTTCCGCGCGCTTGCGCTCGATGATTTCCGCTTGCAGTTCGCGGTTGGCGCGCTGCAGTTCGTGCGTGCGTGCTTCGACGCGCCGCTCCAGATCCACGTGCGCGTGCTTGCGATCCAGCGCGGTAAGAATGTGCTGCGCCACATAGCCCAGCAAGGCGCGATCTTCGTCGGCATAGCTGGCTGGGGCATCGTAGCTCTGCACCACGATGGCACCGCAGATGCGGTCATCGCGGCGCATCGGAACGCCCAACCAGTCGAGACTGTCAGGCCCGTGTGAGGGGTCGCGCATGACGCCCAGCTTCTGCCGGATGACCGATGACGGCCCACGCAGCGGTTGCCCGTGGCGCAACAGCGCGAAGGTCATGCTGTTGACCATTTCCTCTTCGCTAAATTCGCGCCCCGGCTCGGCCACGTAGGGGTCGCGCTGGTCGGCGAAATACAGGAAACGCACTGTGCGCCGCTGGTCGTCGTACAGCACGATGTAACAGTTTTCCGCGTACATCAGCGAGCCGACGACCGTATGGATACGCCGAAGCATCTCCGGCATCTCCAGATCGGCGCTGGCGAGATCGGCGATTTCGTACAGCGCCTGCTGCAGGCGCTTGGATTTTTCCAGCGACACCACGCGTGCCTGCGCGCGCGCCGCATCCTGGGTTGTCACCAGCAAGGTTCTGGCCACTAGCAGCCAGGATTCCTCTTCCGCAGAGCTCAATGGCTGTGGCACCGACCAGGCAATCGCCATCCGCGCATTGCCGTCGGCGTTGCCCCAGGCATGCACGTGTACATCGGGCTCGTCGAGGTCCTGGGAAGGAGCATCTGATAGCGCTTGTTCGGCCCGTCGGCGCAGCACAGGCAGCGCGTTGGAAGACAAGGCCGCGCCCGAACCCAGCGCCCAGTCGCGCCAGGACACGCCCAAGGCCGCGCCATCCGGCAGCATGCCGCACAGGATCTGGACGACCCGGTCAATCGGCGATGACGGAGTGTCGACACGAGAGATGTCGGCGCTTACGGGTCGGCTGGGCATTCCTGGTCCCAAAGAAGGCGATGTGGCGGCATAGATAACAACGGGATTTCCCCAACGGCGAGCATACCGCTATCCAGGCTATTACGGCTCTCAGGGAGAATCATCGATCCGAAACCCCGCTCGGATGGGCTGGCCGTTTATTAGTCCTATGCTCATGCCTGCCGCACCTACGGATTTCGCCGCCGCTTCTCCGCTGAACGCACCCGGCCGTCCGAAGCGGACACATCCGGACAGCCGCTCCGGCTTCCCGCGCGCGCGGGAACCGCTTACCCTGACGCCGGTGAACGATCTTGCCGAACCCGCCGACGAATCGCTGATGCTGGCCTATGCGGCCGGCGA
Organism: Pseudoxanthomonas sp. UTMC 1351; assembly: GCF_040948865.1. Taxonomy (NCBI): domain Bacteria; kingdom Pseudomonadati; phylum Pseudomonadota; class Gammaproteobacteria; order Lysobacterales; family Lysobacteraceae; genus Pseudoxanthomonas; species Pseudoxanthomonas sp. UTMC 1351. Next base: position 3,379 of record NZ_JAVGJT010000004.1, read on the forward strand.
CGCCAATGCCTTCGAACAGCTTTATGCCCGCCACCGGGGCCCGCTGTACCGGTTTTTGCTCCGCCAATCGCGCGATCCAGCGCTGGCCGATGAGTTCTTCCAGGACGTTTGGCAACGGGTCATCGCGGCGCGGCGTGGCTGGAAGCCGGAGGCCGCGTTCACCACGTGGTTGTTCCGCATCGCCCACAATAGGCTCAATGATCATTGGCGTGCGCTCAAGCACCGGCCGCCGGCTCCCGACGATGCCGAGGACCGGACCGCCCGGGTGCAGGACCCGGACACACCGGAGCGTCAGCTGTCGGAATTCGAGCAGCGACGCCGGTTGCAACTGGCCATGGCGGAACTACCGGACGATCAGCGCGAGGTGCTGCACCTGCGGCTGGAACAGGAATTGACCTTGGAGGAAATCGGCGAGATCACCGGCGTGGGTCGGGAAACCGTCAAATCGCGGCTGCGTTACGCGATGGACAAGCTGCGTGCGAGATTGAGCGAATGATCAGGCGACAAGAACCACTGACACCGGAAGAACGCGAGTTGGCCGCCCAGCTGTCGCGCCTCGGCCCGCATGGCGAACCTGCGCCGGCGCTGGATTCCCGGATCATGGCAGCGGCGCATGCGGAATTGGCCGAAACCAACCGCCGCGAGCGAAAACCCCGTTGGCCGGTGGCGCTGGGCTTGGCGGCATCGGTACTGCTGGCCGTGGGTGTGGCCTGGCAGCTGCGGCCGCTAGAGGAAGCGCCCATCGCGAGCGAAGTTCCCACTGCAGCTGCCGCTCCTGAGCCCGCCATACAGGCGCCTGCGGAAGCCCCAGCCACCGGCGTAGCCGAGCAGACCGCGGATGCCGCGCCACTTTCTCCGGCGCCCGAAGCGTTCCCGATAACGCAAGATCCAGAGATCGCCGCGCCCGCCAGTCCACGGCAGCTACAAAAGCCAGCCGCGTCGGACACGGCAGCGCGTGCTCCCGCACCTGTTAGAAAGCTCGCTCGGGTACCCACGCCCAAATCAACCACCCGCGAGACCGATCGTTACTCGCCGCCTCCACCACCGGCCCCACCTGCGCCCGCCGAAGATGCCCGCGCCGGCGCCCCGGCAGAATCCGCGCCAACCCTGCAGGCCTCGCATGACGCAGAACGAGCCGCCGTGCAGGCCGAGCAAGCGGCACAGGCCAAACGCGCGCGCGATGAAGCCACCAGCAATCGTCTGTTGCTGCGGGAGAGCGAACAGCGCCGGCGGCAGGAGTCACCGCCAACCGCCGCCAGCGCCGCTGCGCAAGACAGCATCGAAGAAACCAGCTCGGCACGCGCCACACTGAGGCGCACCGATCTGCAGTTGCCGGTCGCCGAAGACGCCAAGCTGGCATCAGCGGAATGGCTGGACCGCATCCGCCTGCGGCGTGATCTGGGCGACAGCGGCAATGCGAGCGCCAGCCTGCGGATGTTCGTCGACGCGCATCCGTTCCAACGCGTGCCGGAAGACCTGCGCCCGCTGCTCGGGGAAGAATGAGCGACACCCTGATCGTGTCCACCTCACGAGTTCTAGAGGTCAAGCACAGCCGATTCATCGTGCACGCCGCACCCGTCACGGCACCGGAAGCAGCACTGGCATTCCTGTCGCAGGTCGCCGACCAGGCCGCTACCCACAACTGCTGGGCATACCGGATCGGGGGCGAATATCGCTCCAGCGACGATGGTGAACCTGCCGGCACAGCCGGACGCCCGATCCTGGCCGCCATCGAAGGACAAGGCTATGACCAAGTGGTCGTCGTCGTTACGCGCTGGTTCGGCGGCATCAAGTTGGGCGCCGGCGGCCTGGTGCGTGCGTACGGCGGCGCGGCGGCGGAATGCCTGCGCCTGGCGGAACGCCGGCCGTTGATCGCCATGCGCGAACTGGAGATAGCCTGCCTGTTCGAGGATCTGGGCCATGTGCACGACGCCTTGGGCCTTCATCACGCGGAAAAACTGGGCGAAAGCTTCGGCGAATCAGGGGCGCAACTCCGATTGCAGATGCCCGAGACTTGCGTGGACGCCTTGAAAAGCCACCTCCGCGACGCCACACGTAACCGGGTACGGTTTATCGATGCGCCGGAAGCGGCACCTAAAGAGTGAATCGTCCATAGGGCACTTGTGGGAGCGGCTTCAGTTCAGGCGATGGTTCATCGCGATCCGCTGGAACTGAAGCCGCTCCCACAAACGCCTCCACCGGATAACTGATGAACTCCCCTGCCGCCGACGCAAGAGAGACTGCTCCCGCCGAGTCCAAACCCAGCGCAGCCAAACCCAAGCCCAAGCTCGGCAGTCTCCGCGCCTTGTGGCCGTTCATCCGTATGCACACAGGACTGTTCGTGGCCTGGCTCAGCGCATTGGCTGTCGCTTCGGCGGCGACCCTCAGCTTGCCAGCGGCGTTCCGGCAAATGATCGACCATGGCTTCAGCGACGGCGGGGCGAATATCAACCAGTCCTTCGTGCTGCTGTTCCTGGCGGCCGTGGTGCTGGCGCTGGCGAGCGCTGCGCGCTTCTACTTTGTTTCCCTGCTGGGCGAGAAAGTCGTCGCCGACCTGCGGCAGCAGCTGTACAGCCACCTGATCGGTTTGGGCGCCGAATTCCATGATCGCAGCCGCAGCGGCGAACTGGTTTCGCGTTTGTCCGCCGACACCGAGTTGCTGCGCAATGTCGTGGCCACCAGCATGTCGGTCGCGTTGCGCAGTAGCGTGACCGTCATCGGCAGCATGGCGATGCTGTTTGTTACCAGTCCGCAGCTGGCGGCCTTTGCGGTGTTCGGCATCCCATTGGCGGTATTGCCGATTGTGTTGGGCGCACGACGCCTGGAAAAAGCTTCGCGTGCCAGTCAGGATCGGGTGGCCGACGCGAACACGTTGGCAAGCGAGACCCTGGGCGCGGTGCGCACCGTGCAGGCGCACGCGCGCGAGCCTTATGAAAGCGGCCGCTTCAGCGCCGCCGTAGCGGTTGCGGTGGAAACCGCGCGCAAGCGTATCCGGGCGCAGGCTTGGGTGACCGCTGCTGCCATCACCCTCATATTCGGTGCAATCGTATTGGTGCTGTGGTCGGGCGCTCATGACGTGGTCGAAGGCAATATGACAGCCGGTACGCTGGCGCAGTTCGTGCTGTACGCGCTGATCGGCGGTGGCTCAGTGGGTGCGTTGGCAGAAGTCTGGAACGAACTGCAACGTGCCGCTGGCGGCATGGGCCGTATTGCGGAGCTGCTGCAGGAATCTTCCGATATCGCCGTTCCCGCGCGGCCAAAACCGCTGCCTGCGGTGCACGGCGAAATTCGTTTCGACAACGTGATCTTCCACTACCCGTCCCGGCCGGACCTGCCTGCATTGGACGGATTCGACCTGACGGTGCACCCGGGTGAGACGGTGGCGCTGGTGGGACCATCCGGCGCCGGCAAGAGCACGGTGTTCTCGATGTTGCTGCGGTTCCACGATGCGCAGTCCGGCGCGATCCGTGTCGATGGCATCGACCTGCGTGAATTAGACCCCGCCGAACTGCGCGAACAGATTGCGTTGGTGCCGCAGCAACCGACCATTTTTGCCGCCAGCGCTGCCGACAATATCCGCTACGGCAAGCTCGATGCGACCGAAGCGGAGTTGATCGCTGCGACCGAGGCGGCCGAAGCCGACGATTTCATTCGCGAATTGCCGGAAGGCTTCGACAGCCAACTCGGCGAACGCGGCGCGCGCCTGTCCGGCGGCCAGCAACAACGCATCGCCATTGCCCGCGCCCTGTTGAAGAACGCGCCGATCCTGTTGCTGGATGAAGCCACCAGCGCACTGGATGCACAAAGCGAACGCGCCGTGCAGCACGCGCTGGAACGCCTGATGGAAGGCCGCACCACACTGGTCATCGCCCACCGCCTGGCGACTGTATTAAAGGCCGACCGTATCGTCGTGATGGACCGCGGCCGCATCGTCGCCCAGGGCACGCACGAAGAGTTGCTGGCGCAGGACGGCCTGTATGCGGAACTGGCGCGACTGCAGTTTTTGGATTGAAGGGGCGGATTGCTTTTGTAGGAGCGGCCTTTGCCCTTGTAGGAGCGGCGTCCCGCCGCGAGCTCTTCCTGTGAGATCGCGATAAAAGCAAAAGCTCGCGCCGAGACGGCGCTCCTACAGGGTCATGACCATTCGCTTTTGTAGGAGCGGCCTTTGCCTTGTAGGAGCGGCGTCCCGCCGCAAACTCTTTCCATCAGGTCGCGAAAAGCGATTGAAGCCCGCCGTTCACCACCCGGGCGCGCTGCGGCGCGTTCTTGATCGCGCGTGCCGAGGGGCTATCGGGGCGCGGAGCGGCGTCCCGCCGCTAGCTCCTCCTGTGAGATCGCGAAAAAGCAAAAGCTCGCGCCGAGGACGGCGCTCCTACGATCCGTGTTTCCACGATCCGCGATTCAACCCGGCTGCATCAACGGCACGGCAGCACGCGGGCGGCTGGGGAAGGCGTGGCGCACTATCCGCCAGATGACTTCGCCAAACTGCTTGGGCAGCGAGCCGGTGTTGTAGTGCTGACCATAGCGGGCGCAGATGTCGCGCACTTCCGGGGCCAACTCTGCGTAGCGGTTGGCAGGAATATCCGGGTAAAAATGGTGCTCGATCTGATGGCTCAAGTTGCCCGACAGAACATCGATGACCGGGCCGCCGCCGATGTTGGAAGAGCCGCGTAGCTGGCGCAGGTACCAATGGCCGCGCGATTCATTCTTGATGCTTTCCTTGGGGAAGGTTTCCGCATCCAAGGTGAAGTGGCCGCAGAAGATGATGACGAAGGTCCATACATTGCGCATGCCGTTGGCGACCATATTGCCCAGCAGTATCGGCAGGAAGAACGGGCCAGCCATCAACGGAAACACCAGATAGTCCTTGATCAGCTGCCGCGCCATTTTTCTGCCGACGGGACGAAAATTCCGCCGCAGCTGTGCGCCACTCATCTTGCCGTGCCACCAACGTCCGAGCTTGAGATCCTGGATGGCCACGCCCCACTGGAACAGCAGCGCGAAGAACACCGCGATGACCGGTTGCGCCATGTAGAACGGCTTCCAACGCTGTTCCGGGAAGACGCGCAACAGGCCGTAGCCGATGTCGTCATCCATGCCCCGCACGTTGGTGTAGGTGTGGTGGCGGAAATTGTGGGTCTTGCGCCAGTTCTCGCTGGTCGCCACGATGTCCCATTCGTAGGTCTGACCATTCAGATGGGCATCGCCCATCCAATCGTATTGGCCATGGATGACGTTGTGGCCCAGCTCCATGTTCTCCAGGATCTTCGATAGCCCCAACAGCACCGTGCCCAAGATGCACACTGGTAGGAAGAACGGAGCAAATGCCGCGCCTGTCAACGCCAAGCCGCCCAGCACCGCGCCGGCGAACAACAGAATGCGGCCGGCGAGCCCTGTGTAGCGGACCGCCTTGACAACGTTGCGGATGTAACGAGCATCACGCGCGCCCAGCGTGGCAACCGTCCGCACGCGCAGTGCGTCGAGCTCTTCGCCGAAGCGGTCCAGTTCTGAGGCGCTGAGGGCACGATTGCGAGAAGTATTCATCTTGGAATGGACTGATTGGGAGCGGGTCATCAGAGATCGAGTTCGAGGTCGGTGGCGGCGCTATGGATACACAGCTTCAACGCCGGTGTGGCTTCGTGCATCAGCTCGCCGGTGTGCAGCTGACGTGCGCTACCAGAGAATTTCCCGCAGGCGCAGGTGTTGCAGATACCCATGCGGCAGCCAGAGGCAGGCTTCAGGCCTTCGGCCTCCAAAGCGGTCAGTAGCGATTGGCCGCGGGGCAAGCGCAACCGGCGACCGCTGCGGCGCAGATGCACTTCGACATCGCCGGTATCGTCGATGGTGATCGGCGGCGGAGTGAAGGCTTCGGCCTGGAATGACTTAGCGTGTTCGCCGAGCAATGCGCGCGCGGTATCGACAAAACCGCCAGGGCCGCAAGCCAGCACTTGCTGATGGGCGACACGCAGGTCCAGCGTGGAAATCAACTCCGCATCGATGCGGCCTTCGCCTTCATCAGCCCGTAGCGCGGGCTCGCGAGTCAGCATCAACCGCAGGCGAAAGCGCGGCTGGGCTGCGGCAAGCGCGCGCAGTTCATCGAGGAAACAGAACTCATCGCGCTGCCGTGCCCAATACACCAGGGTTAGATCGACCGGCATGCCCTGCCCGGCCAGCTGACGGATCAGCGCCATCAGCGGCGTGATGCCGCTGCCGGCGGCCAGGAATAGCCAGGCGCCTTGCGGACGGGAGGGCAGCGTCATTTCGCCGAAAGCTGCGCCCAGCTCGAAAATGTCGCCCAGCTTCGCGCCGCGGCATAGATGTTCGCTGACCCGGCCACCTTCGATGGCCTTAACGGTAATGGCGAGCAACCCATCCGTCCGCGTCGGTTCCGTCAGGCTGTAGCTGCGGGTCAGGCGCGCGCCGTCGACGTCAACGCCCAGATTCACGTGCTGGCCGGGCTGGAAACCCGCCCAGTGCGCGTTCGGCTTGAACAGCAGTGTCACGGCATCGCGCGATGCTGGTTCGCGCGCGACCAGCTTGGCCAGCGGGCGTTCCCAGGTCCAATGGGGGTTCACGCACGAAGCCCAGAAATCAAAGACATCGGGCTTGATCAGCGGGCGAAGCAATCGCCTGAACGGGCTGGTTCCACGGCGTATGGGGCGAACTTGAGCATTCATGGGGCGTACTATACCCATGTGAATACATTTGTGTATACACGTGTATATTAATTCTGCGGCTATGATGCCATCATCCCTGCCTTCGGTTCAGCTAATCCCGTGACGTCACCCCCGTTTCCCACCCTGCACGAAGATCACGGCCCGGGCCGCAAAGCGTCGATCTCGCGGGAAGACCTGTTGGCGGCGGCTTTGAAGCTGATAGGTCCGCACCGCAGCGTTTCCACGCTCAGCCTGCGCGAGGTGGCGCGCGAGGCGGGAATAGCGCCGAATAGCTTCTATCGCCAGTTCCGCGACATGGACGAGCTGGCGGTGGCGCTGATCGATCTGGCCGGACGCTCGTTGCGCAAGATCATCGGCGAGGCGCGCCACCGCGCAGCCAGCAGCGACCGCAGCATCGTGCGTGGCTCGATCGAAGCCTTCATCGAGCAACTGCGCGCCGACGACAAGCTGCTGCATGTGCTGTTGCGGGAAGGCACGGTGGGCTCGGATGCGTTCAAGCAGGCGGTGGATCGCGAACTGAATTTCTTCGAAGAAGAACTGCGCGTGGATCTGGTCCGCCTGGCGCAACGCGACAATGCCAAACTGCATCAACCGGCGCTGGTATCCAAAGCCATCACTCGGCTGGTCTTCGCCGTGGGCGCCACGGCGATGGATTTGCCCACGGAGAAGGACGCCGAACTGATTGATCAGCTGTCGGACATGGTGCGGATGATCATCACCGGCTCACGGACGATTGCGATGCAAGGAACTGCCGCGCAGGCGTAGCTCCCTCGCTGTTGTAGGGCGGCCTTGCTTTTGTAGGAGCGGCGTCCCGCCGCGAGCTCTCCCAGTCAGATCACGATAGAAGCGAGGAGCTATTGAAGCCCGCTGCTCGCCATCTGGACGCGCTTCGGCGCGTTCTTGGTCGCGCGTGCCGAGGAGTTGCCGGGGCGCGGAGCGGCGTCCCGCCGCGAGCTCTTCCTGTCAAGCGAAGAGCTATTGAAGCCCACTGCTCGCCATCTGGACGCGCTGCGGCGCGTTCTTGATCGCGCGTGCCGAGGAGCTACCGGGGCGCGGAGCGGCGTCCCGCCGCGAGCTCTTCCTGTCAGATCACGATAGAAGCAAAAGCTCGCGCCGGGACGGCGCTCCTACTGGGTCATGGCCATTCGCTTTTGTAGAAGCGGCCTTTGCTCTTATAGAGCGGCGTCCCGCCGCGAGCTCTTCCTGTCAGATCACGATAGAAGCAAAAGCTCGCGCCGGGACGGCGCTCCTACAGGTGGTTCGCTGTTGTAGAAGCCGCGTCCGGCTGCGAAATCCTTCCGGGCACGCATCGAATAAAGGCAAAAGCTCGCGCCGAGGACGGCGCTCCTACCATCGCCGCAACAGCCAACTCGCAGGAATCAGGATTACAGCGGCAATGCACGCGCAATCAGGCCGGCAATGTCACCGCCTGCCGACAACGTACCGAATGCCAACCCATGTTCGCCACCCAGGCGGCTGCGGATGAAGAGTTCCGCTGCCGGGCTTTGCGCTCTAAGCAATACAGCGGCCTGTAGGCCCAGCGCTAATCGCTCCGTCAGCGCGCGCGCAGTCGCCTCCTTGATATGGCCGGGTGCTAGTTCCGCCTGCAACCGCTCCAGCCAGCTATCGAATATCGCATCGTTTCCGCGCGCCGCCGCCAACTCCGCCAACACGGCCGCACCTGTTTCCGGTTCGCGCGATAGCGCGCGCAGTACATCCAGGCATTGGATGTTGCCGCTGCCTTCCCAGATGGAATTGAGCGGCGCTTGCCGATACAGCCGCGGCAACATGGACTCTTCCACATAACCCGCACCGCCCAGACACTCCTGCGCTTCATTGATGAAGGCCGGCGTTCGTTTGCATATCCAGTATTTGCCGATAGCGGTAGCGATGCGGGCGAAGGCAGCTTCGCGCGGGTTGCCGGCGGAAGCCTCCACCGCGCGCGCCACCCGCAGCGAAAACGCCAGTGCGGCTTCGGACTCCAGCGACAAATCGGCCAGCACGTTGGCCATCAACGCATGCTCTATCAGCGGCTTTCCGAAACTGTGGCGATGGCGCGTATGGTGCACCGCCTGTGCCAACGCCATGCGCATCTCCGCTGCCGAGCCCAGCATGCAATCCAGCCGCGTATACATCACCATTTCGATGATGGTCGCCACGCCGCGTCCTTCGTCACCGATGCGGCGCGCCCACGCTCCGCAGAATTCCACCTCGCTGGATGCGTTTGACCAGTCGCCCAGCTTGTCCTTCAGCCGCATGACGCGAAACGCGTTCTTGTCGCCGTTGGCCATGCGGCGCGGCAACAGGAAGCAGGTGAGTCCGCCAGGCGCCTGCGCCAGCACCAGAAAGCCGTCCGACATCGGTGCGGAAAAGAACCATTTATGTCCGACCAGCGCATATTCGCCCTCGCCCGCCAAGGGCGTGGCCACCGTAGTGTTGCTGCGCACGTCGGAGCCACCCTGCTTCTCGGTCATGCCCATGCCCAGGGTGATGCCGGCTTTTTCCGTGACCGGAATATCGCGCGGGTCGTACACCGGGGCGGCGGCCTTGTCCGCCCACTCGCGCAGAGCCGGTTCCCGCCGGAGCACCGGCACCGCCGCGTGAGTCATCGTCAGAGGGCAACTGGTACCGGATTCGACTTGGTGATGCAGATAACTCAGCGCCGCGCGCGCGACCTGGCTGCCAGGATGTTGCTGATGCCAGGACAAACCGGCGACCCCGTTTTCTTTCGCCGCCTGCATCAGTCGGTGGTAGGCCGGATGGAATTCGACCATATCGATCCGGTGACCATATCGGTCATGTGTCTTCAGGCGCGGCTTGTCGCGGTTGGCCTCGAAACCGATGCGATACAACTCATCACCTGCCAGTACGGCGTAGCGCTTCAGTGAATCTGCGAAAGCGCTGGCGCCTTCGCGGGCAACGGCTTCGCGCAAGGCGATATCATCGGCCCACAAGTTTCGAGGTTCGAACGGTGGTGGCTGGTTTTCCACCGCGTGGGTTTCGAATGGCGGTAATGGATTCATCGCATCCTCCAACGCATGGACCGATTGTCGCGCATTCTCGGCGACGGCGCGCTGTAAGCCAATAATCCTTTGACCCGGATCAACGCAGATTAGAACGGATGAGAAACAATGGGTGCTTTCCTGGCCTAATCCGCATCTCAGAAGCGTTTGATTGTGGTGGCAACTGGACCGGCCACTCTTCCAAACAACGAACCACCATGTAGGAACGCTGTCCCCGGCGCGAGCTTTTGCCTTTATCGTGATCTGATGGAAAGAGCTCGCGCCGAGACAGCGCTCCTACCGGTCAGAGGATGCTCCTATAAAGCGTTGAAAGCGCTTAGTGCTTTCAAGAATTCCGGTTTCAGCTTCAGGCTGCCGAAAAACCCGTGCTGAGTGCCGCTGAGTACGCGCAGCATGTGTCCGCGTCCGCCCGGAAGACGACCCAGTGGGAGGAAGCCGATGTCTCGCATCGTCGCGATCACATCTCGCTCGGATTGGAATAGCGGGGTAAGCCAGCGGCTCCAGAACTGATAGATGGACACGTGCTTCTGCCGTTGCCATTGGTACTGCACCAACGCGGCATCGACCTGCGTTTGCGCACGCAATGCATCGCGCAATGCCATCGCGTCCATCAAGGCCATGTTCACGCCTTGCCCCAGCTGCGGGCTCATGGCATGAGCGGCATCGCCTACCAACACCAACCGATCGCGATGCCAGCGATGCATGGTGGCGTCGCGGTAACTGGCGCGCGCCAGGCAAGCGGTATCGGCGATGTCTTCCAGGCGCCGATGCGCCTGCGGCCACAGCGTTGCGATCTCGTCCAGCCACGGCTGCAAACCGCTTTTCTGCCATCGGTCGAAATCGCAGACCGGCAAGCTCCAGAAAAAACTCAGCCGCGGCGTGTCGTCGCCGGGCCGTGTTCCTACGGGTAACAAGCCAATCATCTTGCGCGCCGCCACGTACCGCTGGCGAAGTTCATCGGGCCAGTTCCAATCGCCCTGCGGTACCAGACACCACAGCGCTCCCCATGGATACGGCACATTCTGTCTGACGCCGCGTGTGTGCTGGCGCAGCGAAGAACCAGCACCATCGGCAGCAACGATCAGATCAAAGGGACCATGCCAGCGGCCTTCGTCGTCCTGGAGGTGGCGGGTGTCGTCATCGACGCCGATGATCCGGGTGCCGCGGTGCACCTGTTCCACGTCCGGCCATGCTTGGGCCAACAGCGTGAACAACGCGCCGCGCTGCATTCCCAATCCGAACATGTCCGTACCAAGCTGCGCGTAGCGCATGTCCATCACGGCACGTCCGCAGGGCGTCTCGCCATACAGGCGCCGCACTACCCGTCCATGCGCTAGCGCCTGATCCAGCACGCCAAGTTCCCATAGCACTTGCAGACCGGTCGGCTGTAACAGGAAACCAGCACCCACCGGGCCTAGTTCGTGCGCCCGTTCGAACACTTCTACCCGGTGCCCATCGCGAGATAGCAGGATCGCGGCGGCTTGGCCTGCGGTGCCATAGCCGATGACGGCGATATTCATGGGTTGCTGCTGCATACCGTATCGATTCGCTTCATGCATTTACCAACAAACCGGTGGCGGGTTAATAGGCGGCAGATAGCTGATTTAAGTAAATGCATTTACCTGCCGACGAGGTCAATCTGCGCAAGCATTTATGCGGCGGCGCACAACGCCCGAAGAGAAGCATCGTCAAAAAAAAACCCCGCCGCGGCGGGGTTTGAAGGAAGCAATACTGTTCTGGTCAGGCGGTCGGCTCTACGTTGCTCGCCTGGGCGCCTTTGGGGCCCTGCGTCACCTCGTATTTAACGCTTTGGCCTTCTTGCAGGCTACGAAAGCCCTTGGAATTAATAGCGGAGTGGTGCACGAAGACATCGGGAGTGCCATCTGCTGGCTGGATGAATCCGAAGCCCTTGGCATCGTTGAACCATTTCACGGTACCGGTCGGCATAACGCTTGCATTTCCTTATTTCTAGATGCGGGTGGATTGTGTGACAAGTCGTCGCACGAGCCGAGTATGCAAACCTCGGAGCGAGTTGACAATCACCCGCGTGCAAGTTCGCCGATCAGCTCCGGCAACCCGGCCGACGCCGCTTCCACATTCGACAGCACTTCGGCCAGCGTGATCTCTTCGCCGGTACCGCAACCGGCCGCCCAGTTGGCGACGATGGCCAGGCAGGCGTAGTCCAGACCGAGCTCACGCGCCAAGCCAGCCTCTGGCATTCCGGTCATGCCCACCAGATCGCAACCATCGCGACGCATGCGTGCGATCTCGGCTTTGGTTTCCAGTCGCGGACCTTGGGTGGCGCCGTAGCAACCACTCTCCACCAGCTTGACGCCGGTGACGTGAGCCGCAGCGATGACTTTGTGGCGCAGCAATGGCGTGTAGGGGTCGCCGAAATCCACATGCAAGACCTCGCCATGTCCGCTTCCATCCGATGCAGCATCCCATATGGTCGAAACGCGACCCCAGGTGTAGTCGATCAACTGATCCGGACAAGCCAGGACCCGCGGACCGAACCGCTCGGTGATGCCGCCCACGGTGTTGAGCGCCAGCACGCGAGTGGCGCCGACTTCTTTCAGCGCGGCCAGGTTGGCACGGTAGTTCACCTGGTGGGGCGGTACCGAATGCCCTTCGCCATGCCGAGCCATGAAAGCGATGCGTTGCCCCAGCAAGTGACCGATGCGAACGGGGCCGGAGGGTTTGCCGAAGCGCGTATCGACCTGCCGCGTTTCCACATCTTCCAGGTTCGCCAGCTTGTACACGCCGGTGCCGCCGATGACGGCCAATGCGATCCGATGGCTCATATCAATCCTTCAGCGCGTAGATGCCGGGGAGATTGCGGCCTTGTTCGTGATAGTCCATGCCGAATCCGAACACGTAGCGGTCCGGCACGGGCAGGCCCACATAGTCGGCGCAGATTCCGGGCACGCAGCGATCGTGCTGCTTGACCGTCATCGCTGCTATCCGCACGTCGGTAGCACCTTGTTCCAGGCACCATTCGCGTACCGCCAACAAGGTGTGTCCTTCGTCCAGGATGTCATCCACCAGCAGGACGCGGCGACCGTAAAGAGCGGTGGCAGGACGATGCTTCCACACCAGCTCGCCGCCGCTGGTTTCGCCGCGGTAGCGGGTGGCATGCAAATAATCGAACTCCAGATCGAGACCGAGCTCACCCAGCTCCAAAGCCAGCAAGCCCGAGAAAGGCAACGCGCCATGCATGATGGTCAGATAGACCGGCACTTCGCCTGCGTAGTCGCGCGCGATCGGTTCGGCCATCGCGGCGATCGCGGCTTCCAGCGCCGCACGCTCCACGACCAACTCGGAATTAGCCAGCGCATCGGCCAGCAACGGACGTCGATTTCCCAAAGTGGCCATCAAGCGGCTCCTCGCGTACTGCCAGTCAAGCGCGACTGTGTCTCGCCATAGCGCTCATCCGCCAGTAGACCATCCCACCCCAGCGCACCGCGACCTATCAGCCCCAGTAACGCGGCCGTATTGAAAGAGCGGCCTTCCACCGCCTTCAATGATTCCTCCACCAGCTTCGGTGCGCATACCAGCACCACATCGCAGCCGGCATCCAGGTGATCGTCGATACGCGCCTTCACACCGCCCGCGGAAAGCGCCGCGGCCATGCCGATGTCGTCGGAGAACACCACGCCGCGGAAACCCATTTCCTGCCGCAGGATCTCCTGGATCCAACGTGGCGAATAACCCGCCGGCTCGGGTGCGACCGCCGGATAGGTCACGTGCGCCATCATGACCGCATCGGCGCCGCCTTCGATACCCGCGACGAACGGCACCAAATCTTCATTGCGCAGCACGTCCAGCGTACGAGGATCCACCGCGTCGTCGAAGTGAGTATCTTCCAGCACGGTTCCGTGGCCGGGAAAATGTTTCAACGTGGCGGCCATGCCAACGCTGTGCATGCCACGTACATAGGCGCGGGTGAACTCCGCTACTACCTGCGGATCGGCATCGAAGGCACGGTCGCCGATCGCCCGGTTGCCGCGCGCCAGGTCCACGACGGGGGCGAAACTCAGATCCACCCCGCTCGCCTTCACTTCGCTGGCCATCAACCAGGCATGCTCTTCAGCCTGCTTCAGCGCAGCCTGCGGATCCGTCGCGTAGAGCTTTCCGAAACCCTCCAATGAGGGCAACGCGCTGTAGCCGTCACGAAAGCGCTGCACGCGGCCGCCTTCCTGGTCCACGCAGATCAGCTGCGGGCGCGGTGCGGCGGCGCGGATCGCGGCAGACAGTTCCGTCACTTGACTACGCGATGCGAAGTTACGGCCGAACAGGATGACCCCAGCGACGGTGTCGTGCTGCAGCCAGTCGCGTTCCTGCGGGGTGAGTTCGGTGCCGGAGATGCCGATGACGAGCATGTGTAAGACCTGGTTAGGAGATATCGAAGGCGTCGCGTTCTTCATCCGTCCAGGCGGAGTACGGACGCGACGCCAGGGCCAGATTGTAATAGCGCGAGCTGTCGGTGACCTGTTTGCCGATCCACGCCGGTTTCACGAAGGCTTCATTGGCATCGCCCAGCTCGATTTCGGCGACCACCAGACCGGCGTTGTCGCCCAGGAACTCATCCACTTCCCACAGGTGGCCTTCATGACGGACATGATGACGGCGCTTGTCGATCACCCCGCCCACGCACAATGCCAGCAGCGCACGCGCATCGGCCACCGGGATCGGATAGTCGAACTCCTGACGGGTATGGCCGGATTCGCGGGACTTCAGGTTGAGGAATGCCTCGCTGCCCTGAATGCGCACGCGCACCGACGCCTTCTGTTTGCCGTTGTCCATGGCTGCCATGTCGTTGATGTAGCCCTGCGCCATCGGAACGACTTCATCCGCGGCCTCGCGCCAACCGTCGCCGATGACCAGGAATTTGCGTTCGATTTCTAGGGGCATGGAGAAAAAGCCGGAAACGGGGAATGGGGAACAGGGAATGAAGCTTGGTCGCGTGCGTATTGATTTTGGATGCTACGGGATGTCTAGTCGAAAGCGGAGGTAGGTTGCAGAGAATCTCGCATTCCCCGTTCCCTGTTCCCTGTTCCCGCTTTTATCTCTCAAGGGAGCATGGAGAAAAGCCGGGAACAGGGAATGGGGAACAGGGAATGAAGCTTGGTCGCGTGCGTATTGGTTTTGGATGCTACGGGATGTCTAGTCGAAAGCGGAGGTGGGTTGCAGAGAATCTCGCATTCCCTGTTCCCTGTTCCCGCTTTTATCTCTCAAAGAGAGCAATCGACTCCACATGCGCGGTATGCGGGAACATGTCCATCACGCCGGCGGACTTCAATGTATAGCCGTGCTCATTCACCAGATAGCCGGCATCGCGTGCCAGTGAGCCGGGGTGGCAGCTGACGTAGACGATACGTTCGAATTGTTTCAGCGGCAGCTGCTGCAGTACGTCGATGGCGCCGGAACGCGGCGGATCCAGCAGTAGCTTGTTGAACCCGGCTTTCGAAGGGCTTGGCCGCATCCACGGTGTGCCGCGCTGATCCTGGGTCAGATCGGCCGCATGGAACTGGGCATTGGTCAGATCATTGCGCGCGGCGTTTTCGCGTGCACGCGCTACCAAGCCTGCTTCACCTTCCACACCCACCACCTCACCCACCAACCGCGCCATCGGCAGCGTGAAATTGCCCAGGCCGCAGAAGAGATCCAGCACGCGGTCCTGCGGTTGCGGGTCCAGCAACTCGAACGTGCGCGCGATCATCTTCTGATTGAGCCCCGCATTGACTTGGATGAAATCGAGCGGACGGAAGGCGAGTTCGATATTCCATTGCGGCAGCGCGAACACCAGCTTGGGGTCTTGCGGCCACAATGCATGCACGCTCTCCAAACCGCCCGGCTGCAGGAAGATGCCGAAATCATGGGCTTGGCCGAAGGCCGTCAACGCGGCCAGATCGTGTTCTGAGAGTGGCTGCAGATGGCGGAAGATCAACGCGATGCCGCTGTAGCCAGGCGTGCTGTCACCGGACGTGCTGTCGCCGGCGATGAATTCAATTTGCGGAATGTCTGCCCGTGCGTCCAGGCTTTCGACCAGCTGCGCCAATGCGCCAATCTTGCTGCCGATCTGCGGGATGACCGTATGGCACTCGGACAGGTCAGCGACGAAACGCGGGTCTTGTTCGCGAAAACCAACCAGGGTCTTGTCTTTCTTGTTGACGCGGCGCACCGAGAACCGACCCTTGCGCCGGTAGCCCCAACTGGCGTCCGTCAGCGGAGCCAACACCGCTTGCGGCGTCACATGGCCGATCCGTTCCAGGTTTTCCAGCAAGACGCGCTGCTTGGCGATGATCTGCTGCGACTCGTCCATATGCTGCAACACGCAGCCGCCGCAGGTTCCGAAATGGACACAGCGCGGCTCGACACGGTGCGGTGACGCGCTCAGCACCTCGATGGTCCTGGCTTCATCGAAATGGCGATTCTTCGCGGTTTGCTCGGCCACCACCCGCTCGCCTGGCAAGGCACCGGTGATGAACACGGCCTTTCCGCTTTCTTCAGGGGATTTGCCTGCCCGGCGGGCTACCCCGCGACCATCGTGGCTCAGGTCAAGGATGTCGGCTTCAAACGGCGTTTTGTCGATACGGGGAGAACGGGAACGTGCCACGTGGCGAAGGCTGCGTGCTGACTGCGGGCGCGTATTGTCGCATGGGGGTGGAGCGGGGAATGGGG
The DNA here is from genome assembly GCF_040948865.1 of Pseudoxanthomonas sp. UTMC 1351. NCBI lineage: Bacteria > Pseudomonadati > Pseudomonadota > Gammaproteobacteria > Lysobacterales > Lysobacteraceae > Pseudoxanthomonas > Pseudoxanthomonas sp. UTMC 1351. The sequence goes on from NZ_JAVGJT010000004.1 coordinate 19,763, forward strand.
AACCGGGAACGGGGAATGGTCTGTTCCGGTCGCTGACGTGCTCAGAACCTTCGGAAAAAGAAGCGAAGCCCCGTGCATCCAGCCTGATGCCGCGCATCTCTGGTCATCGGCGGTTCGAGCAGCCTCAGCGCCAGGGGAGCGTCATTCCCTGTTCCCCGTTCCCTGTTCCCGCTGTTACTTCAACCTCACTTCTGCTTCCAACCTCCACCCGCATCTTGATACCACCAACCGCTACGAGCGCTGGCGATCCATTGCTGGGCGAAGGTGGAGCGGATCTGGTCCTCCCATTCGGGATGTCCGTTGGCTACCGCGATTTCCTTATAGACCGCGCGCCGGTCGCGGTTGTCGTCGGCGACCGCCTGGGTGATGGCAACGCGATCTTTCAGTGCCAGCTTGGCGGCGTCGCGCACTTCAATCATGCCGTCTCGGGTCAAGCCCAGCGCACCGGCATCGAATCCCACCTGCAACTGGCCGCGAAAGCGCTCGGCCATACGGCTCTGGATGGCCTGAATGGCGGGCGTTTTGATGTTGATGTCGGCGCGCTCTTGAGCGTACGCGCTGCTGATGCCCACCAATGCCAGCCAGTCGAAACCCACATCGCGCTGAGGCATCAGTGACGCACTGCCGCCGCCGGGACGGGAAGGTTCGGGCGCCGGATGTGCCGCGGGCACTTCATCGCCGATAACTTTTTCAACGAATTCCTTCGCCGCTTCCTTGGCCTCGGCGGCCGGAAAATACACGTTGATGGTGACGCAAGCGGTCAGCAGCAGGGCCGTCGCCACAGTGGTACCCAGCCAACGATGCATAACATTCTCCTGATGGTTATTCGAAAACGGGTTTGCTTTCGCCCTGGGTCACCGCGATCAACCGATCCACCAACGTGGGCCAGTCGACCTGATGGTTGAAACCTACCACGCTCAGGCGCGGCACCCCTGAGCCTTCGACGATAATAAAGCCCTCACCGGCTGAACGAAGCCCATCCATCGCGCATACCTCCCGCGCCAGCCGGCAACGGATGCCGATACGGCGGTAGCCAAAATCGTCGAACAGCTTCAGCGCCTGCGCTTGCAAGCTGCTGCCCAGGCCATCGCCGCCGCCCACGCTGGACAGATCCTGCACCGCGCGCTGGCTGATACGTTGCCTGCCCTTCCAAGACGGGTCGCTGTGCAAATCCGCGTCGAACGTTTCCGCGCTCCAGTCGACCAGCCGCAGATCGTTGATGTGCCCGTCCAGTGCGCCGGTGATTTCGCCGAAACCGAATACGCCGGTCAGCGACTCCAAGTCCAGATCATCGATTGCGATGTCGGCTGAAAGCGTCGGTGCGGTTCCGAAAGGGCGCTCCATCGCCAAACCCGATACCCGCACCGTACCGCCGAAAATATGCGCGGTCAGTGCGCCGTCGAAATCCAGGCGGTCATCGGCGTAGCGCACCCGTGGTATGCGCCCGCTCAATTCGCCTTTGAACGGCGGCCAATCCAGCGCCTGCGCCAAGCGGCCGATGTCGAGCCTGTCCAGGCTCAGGCCGAAGTCGAACGCCATGCCGCGCTCGCCGGCGGGCGGATGCAAAGTGAGATCGTCGAAACGCAGCTGGCCACCCAGCACGGGCACGGCGACCTCGCGACGGAAACCGATCGCACCCTCACTGCTGCGCAATGGGAACGTGGCGGCGCCGAACGGCAGCCCGAGCAAATCACCACCGTGCCAGCTCAATTCACTTTCAACCGGCGCGCCAGCCGAATACTTAGGGGCTCCGCTCAGACCTTCGAACCGAAAGCGATCCTGCGCATCGCGCAGCGATATGCCGGCAAGCTCGGCCTCGGCAACAAGCAATTGCCCGCCTTCGATCTGCGTATGCGCGGACAGCGCGCCGCTCATTTGCAGCTCGCTCAAACCAAACAACCCTAGCCAGCCGGACAGATAACGCGCCCGCAGCGGTGCGATGTCCGGGCTACGCAGTCGCAGGTCGGCATCGGTCAAGGACAGCTCTGGAGAAAACGCCAAACTGCCTTCCATTCGCAGCGCATCACCATCGTCCCAAAGTATCTGCGGTAGCCGCCACCCCTCGCTGCCCTGCTGGCTCGCGGCTACGGAGAGCGCGACTGGCGTAGCGGGCAGTGCGAAATAGGCGTTGCCCACCAGGATTTCACCGCCTTGCAATTCGCCATCGACTGCAATCAGCGAGGCTTGTGGAAAGCGCCGGTAATCGACGGTGAAACGACCACCCAGGCCTTCTGCGGCAATGGTGCCATCGGGAGTGTCCAGGCCCAGCCCCGAAACCGTCAACGGCCCTTCGACGCGCAGCGGTCCTGTTTCTGGCGCGCGTATCGCCAGGCGGCCATCCAGAGAGCCGGATTTCAGGTTCGCCACTTCCCACATTTGGCTCACCAACGCCTGCGCCCAGGCCACTGGAACTTGGGTCAGGTCCAGTTGGGTGATATCCGGTGCGGCGGCATTGCGATGCAGGGCGAATTTGGATCCGTTGCTGTTGGATAGCACTGCGTCAGTCGTCGCGGCCGCCAGATCCAGCGATAGGCGCATTGGCTTGTTGCGCCCGGACCGGACTTCTCCATCGCAGCGCCAGCCGTCGGTTCCGTTGCGTCGCAGCGGACACCGCCAGCTCACTTGCTCGAACCGATAGCCCAAGTCCACGGCGGCCATGTGCCGTGCGCGGACACTCAACTGGCCGGCATCGGCGTCGGCCGGCCACTCCAACCGCACTTCCACGCCTTCCAACGCTGCCACGGCGGTATCGACCGCGGCGATCTTGGCGATCAGCGTCCGTGCGTTTGTCGGCCCGGCACCAGCCAAGCAAACCAGGAGCAGCAGCGGTAAGATGCAGCGGGACATGCAAGGCAGCATAACGATGTCAGAGCGCAATGGAATGAAGCCCCGCTTGTTATTGGTGGAAGACGATGCCGTCAGTCGCAGCTTCCTGGGTGCCGCCCTGGAAACCTTGCCTGCCGACGTCGCCATAGCCGCTTCCTGCGCGGAGGCGTTACGCCAAAGCTCACGCTTCGACCTGTGGCTGATCGACGCCAATCTGCCCGATGGCGATGGCGCCGAATTGTTGCAGCAGCTGCAGGCAAGCGCTCCTGATGTACCCGCGATTGCCCATACCGCCGACCACTCTGCAGAGTTGCGCACCCGGCTACTGCATGCCGGTTTTGCCGAAGTGCTGATCAAGCCGGTGACCGCCGCGCAGCTACAGGCTTCAGTACGGCGCTGGATAAAGCCGTCCGCACTTGCGGAAACGCGTGCCTCCTACGCCATCGAAACGGCCGCTCCTGATTGGGACGACCATGCGGCGCTCGTTGCACTCAATGGCAAACAAGAGCACGTCGTGATGTTGCGCAAGCTGTTTATGGACGAACTGCCCGCAGCGAAACAAGCTGTGCTGTCGAGTTTCCAGGCCGCCGATGATGAGCGCCTGCGAGCGGCCTTGCACAAGCTTCGTGCGAGCTGTGGCTTCGTTGGCGCGGCACAACTGGCGAAGGCTGTTGCGAGGCTGCAGCAGGACCCGTCCTCGGTTGCCGCGCTGGAGCGATTTACCCAGGCGGTTGATGCGCTACGTCCGTGAGTTTGCCTCGTAAGAGCGATCGAACCTTGTAGGAGCGACGTGAGTCGCGACCGGCAAAACAAAGGAGCTTTCCATCATTGCGTTCGGAGAAGCTCGCGCCGGGACGGCGCTCCTACCCGCTCGGCTACCGCGGCTTCAGGCGGCTGAGGTCGCCCAGCATTTCCCAGGATTTGAGGCCGCGTACGCCGAGGTGATGCGATAGCACACTGCGAAACGCCAAACGCAGGCTAGCCAAGTCTTCTGCGTTGGGCATCTGATCGCTGGCCATCGCCAACAGCGCGCGGCCGGTGGCGGCGGAGCTGCGTTCGTCGTGGCCGCGGTCACTGAAAAGCCGGCGCGGCCCGTGCTCCGGGTCCAGCCGGTAGCGCGCCGCCGGATCGATTTCGATTCCGTCGCCGTCCACATCGTAGGAAAAACCGGAGCCTAAAGCGTCCAGCAAATCGCGCTCAAAACGGCGTAATGTCCATGCTAGTGAAACCTCGCTACCCAGGTGGGCACGCGTATCGGCATACGCCTGATAAAGCTCGGGAAGCGGATCGTTGCGTGGCGCCAATCGCAGCACCAGCTCGTTGATGTAAAACGCCGCAAGCATCGCGTCGCCGGTCAGGCGAGGAGCGGCATCCAACGCTTCGGCAGAGATCAGCCGCGCCAGTTCGCCCCGAGGCTCGGCGTCCAAGCGGATGTACTGCAACGGCTGCAAAGCCGCGCGTAAAAGATGCTTCTTCGGACCATGCACGCCACGCGCAATCAGCCCGATTCGCCCATGCTGCTCGGCCAGCACTTCCACCTGCAAGCTGGTCTCCCGCCAAGGACGGGTATGCAGGACGAAAGCGGGTTCGTTGAGGATGCGCATTGGGAAGGGGGGGGCGGGGAACGGGGGACGGGGAACCGGGAACAGGGAACAGGGAACAGGGAACAGGGAATGAAGGTTAACTGTTGTCCGCAGAGCGTGAGCTCATCAGACAACACGAGCTGCAATCCTGCCGGGCTGAGCGACAAGCGAGGACTATCGCTTTTGGGGAATCAGGAGCGGGAACGGCAAGCTGGGAATGAAGACCATTGTCTGGGGTGGGGACTCATCCGACGAGGAGGAAATGCATTCCCTGTTCCCTGTTCCCTGTTCCCTGTTCCCTGTTCCCCGTTCTCTGTTCCCCGCCTTGTCTCACTCGTACCCAAACGCCTTCAACGCGGTCTCGTCGTCCGACCAACCTTCGCGCACGCGCACCCAGGTTTCCAGGAAGACCTTGCGGCCGAACAGCCGCTCCATCTGCAACCTAGACTTGCTGCCGATTTCCTTCAGGCGCGCGCCGCCTTTTCCGATGACGATGGCCTTCTGGCTTTCGCGTTCCACCCAGATCACCGCGCCGATGCGCAGCATTTCACCATCTTCCGCGAAGCGTTCGATTTCCACCGTCGTGGCATAAGGAAGTTCGGCGCCGAGTTGGCGCATCAACTGTTCGCGCACCAACTCGCCGGCCAGGAAGCGTTCGCTGCGGTCGGTGATCTCATCTTCGCCGAACATCGGCGGGGCTTCCGGCAGTAGCGCCAGCAGATCCTTGACCAGCGTATCCAGACCATTGCGTTTCAGTGCCGACACCAGATGCACGGCGGCGAAATTGCGGCCTTCGCCGACTTGCGCCAAAAATGGCAGGAGCGCGGTCTTGTCCTTCATGCGATCGATCTTGTTGACCACCAGCACCACCGGAACGCCCGCATCGCTCAGCACGTTGAACGCCAGCGTGTCCTCTTCGTCCCAGCGGCCGGCTTCGATCACCAGCAATCCGACATCCACACCTTCCAGCGCACCGCGCGCCGCGCGGTTCATCACCCGGCTCATGGCCGAAGCGGAAAACTTGCCCTGCTGCTTGTGCAGCCCCGGCGTATCCACCAGTGCGATCTGTCCGGCCGGGGTTTTATCCGTGGCGGCGAACGTGGCGATGCCCAACAAGCGATGGCGCGTGGTCTGCGGCCGGCTGGACACAATGCTGACCTTGGCGCCGACCAGCGCATTGGTCAGCGTGGACTTGCCCACGTTGGGGCGTCCAATGACCGCAACGCTGCCGCTGCGATGGGGGGTTGCACTCACTTGGCTTCACTCGCTTTCAATATGTCCAACTGTTCGATCAATGCGGCGGCGGCGGCCTGTTCGGCATTACGCCGGGAAGTGCCCTCGCCTTCCGCAATCAATGGCGGTTCCTGCGTGCTGCAGCGAACCAGGAATGATTTGGCGTGGTCGTCGCCCGATTCGGCCACCAGCTCATAGAGCGGCAGCGGCTTTTGCCGCGCCTGCAGCCACTCCTGCAAACGCGTCTTGGGGTCTTTTTCGGGTTTGCCGACTGGCAATGCCGCCAGTGCTTCCTCGAACCACGGCAGCACCACATTGCGGCAGGCTTCAAAGCCCGCGTCCAGATAGATGGCTGCCACGATGGCCTCCAGTGCGTCCGCCAGGATGGAATCCCGGCGATGGCCACCAGACTTCATTTCTCCCGGACCCATCGTAAGACGCGCGCCCAGATCGAGCTGGCGGGCGATGGTGGCCAGCGACGCCTCACGGACCAGTTCGGCCCGGGCCCGCGTCAGGGCGCCTTCGTCTGCCTTGGGCCAGCGCTGGAACAGCACCTCGGCCACCAACAGGTTGACGATGCCGTCGCCCAGAAATTCCAGGCGCTCGTTGTGCGGAGCGCCGGCACTGCGGTGAGTCAGGGCCTGTGCTAGCAGACCCTGATCCGTAAAACCATGACCGATGCGATCAACCAACCTTAGTCCACCGAACCCTGGCGGGTCAGATTCTCCGTGGTATCGAACCTGCCCACCACGTCCAGGTTGCCGACCAGTTCGCGGCGTACTTCATAGTTGACGCGCATTTTCCAGCCGCCGTCGGTGCGTTCGAACTTGACGTTCGCCGGCTTCACGCTTTCGGAGTAGTTGATGTACAAGCGGCGGAAGAACAGGTCCTGGATCTTCGACGGATCCATGTCGGCCACGCCCGGCTCGCCAGCCAAGCCCTTCATTGCGGTCCGGACCGAATAGTACTCCTGGTACATCGGGAACAATTTCATGCCGATAAAGGCGGCGAAGCCCACTACTGCCAACACCACCAGAAAGCCGATCAACGTAATGCCGCTTTGCTTGCGATTCATTGCCATTCCCCCGTGCTGTGCCCCGTGATCATTGAATACCGTTGCCGATCCGTGACGGATCGAAACCATTCTTGCAGACCCAGCCTTCGCAGTTCAGCCAGATCAGGAAGGCCTTGCCCCGCAGGTTCTCTTCCGGAAGGAAATGGTATTCCCAGAAGCGGCCGTCCAGGCTGTTGTCGCGATTGTCGCCCATCACAAAATAGTGACCCGGCGGCACTACCCAGTCGCCCTCGCCGCCTCCGGGAGGCGGATTGCCCAGCCATTCAAGCACCGTATGAGTGCGGCCGGGCAGTTCTTCGCGAAGCAACGTGGCGCCGGTCATGTCGCTACCGCGGCCCGCGCCAACGTAATCCCCAATTTTTTCGTACTTCAGCGGCTGGCCGTTCAGGTAAACCATGTCGCCATGGAATCCGACCTTGTCGCCCGGCAAGCCAACTACCCGCTTGATCCAATTGTTCTCCGGATCGTGCGGCGGCTTGAACACCACCACGTCGCCGCGCGCGGGCTCGCCGATCGCCAGGAATTTCTGGTTGTTGATCGGCAGGCGCAGACCGTAGGCGAACTTGTTGACCAGGATGAAGTCACCGATCAACAGGTTGGGCATCATCGAACTGGAGGGAATCTTGTACGGCTCGGCAATGAAGCTGCGCAGTATCAGCACCACCGCCAGCACCGGGAAAAAGGCGCGCGAGTAGTCCACCAATACCGGCTCTTCGTCCAGCAAGTCGCTGCGTGCGGCGCGGCGCTTGGCGAAGAACAGCTTGTCCAACAGCCAGATGACGCCGGTCAACAGGGTCAACACGACGAGGATTGTTTCGAACCAAACCATACGTTTTCCTAAGTACGGGAACGGGGAACGGGGAACAGGGAATGAAGGTCAACGAGAAGGAGAGCAAACACGCCCAGATCCTACATTCCCGGTTCCCCGTTCCCTGTTCCCCGCTTCACTACTTGTTGTCCATCTGCAACACCGCCAGGAAGGCTTCCTGCGGAATCTCCACGCGGCCCACCTGCTTCATCCGCTTCTTGCCCTCTTTCTGTTTCTCGAGGAGCTTCTTTTTGCGGCTGATGTCGCCACCATAACATTTGGCCAGCACGTTCTTGCGCATGGCCTTGACCGTGCTGCGGGCGATGACCTGCGAGCCGACGGCGGCCTGGATGGCCACGTCGAACATCTGCCGGGGGATCAGTTCGCGCATCTTTTCGCACAGGTCGCGGCCGCGGCGGTCAGCCTGGGCGCGGTGCACGATAAGCGACAGCGCATCGACCTTGTCGCCATTGATCAGCGTGTCGACGCGGACGAATGGACCGGCCTGGAAACGCAGGAAGTGATAGTCCAGCGAAGCGTAGCCGCGGCTCACCGACTTGAGCTTGTCGAAGAAATCCAGCACCACCTCGGCCATCGGCAGCTCGTAGCTGATCTGCACCTGGCTGCCCATGTAGTTGATACCGATCTGGCTGCCGCGCTTTTCCTCGCACAAGGTGATCACGTTGCCCACGTAATCAGGCGGCGTGAGGATGTTGGCGCGGATGATGGGCTCACGGACTTCCTCGATCAGATTGCTTTGCGGCAATTTGGCCGGATTGTCCAACGGCATCACAGTGCCATCGGTCTTCAGGACTTCATACACCACCGTCGGCGCGGTGGAGATCAGATTGAGGTCGTATTCCCGCTCCAGGCGCTCCTGCACGATTTCCATGTGCAGCATGCCCAGGAAGCCGCAGCGGAAGCCAAAGCCCATTGCCTCGGAGCTTTCCGGCTCGAAGCGCAGCGCGGCGTCATTCAGGCGCAGCTTCTCCAGTGCCTCGCGCAGGTCAGGATAGTCATCGGCGTCGACCGGGAACAACCCGGCGAACACGCGCGGCTGCATTTCCTGGAAACCCGGCAGCGGCTTGGATGCCGGATCGCTCGCCAGGGTCAGCGTGTCGCCGACCGGCGCCCCGTGCACGTCCTTGATGCTGGCATTGATCCAACCCACTTCGCCCGCGCCAAGCTTCTTCAGCTCCTTGCGCTTGGGTGTGAACACGCCCACTTTGTCGACCAGATGGGTGCGGCCAGTGGACATCACCAGGATCTTGCTGCCGGGACCGATCTCGCCCTGCATCACGCGCACCAGCGACACCACACCCAGGTAATTGTCGAACCAGGAGTCGATGATCAACGCTTGCAGCTTGTCGGTGTCACGCGGCACTGGCGGCGGAATGCGATGGACGATCGCTTCCAGCACGTCCGGCACGTTGAGGCCGGTCTTGGCGCTGACGGCGACGGCGTCCTCGGCGTCGATGCCGATAACGGCTTCGATCTCGGCCTTGGCGCGTGCGATGTCAGCCGTGGGCAGGTCGATCTTGTTCAGCACCGGCACCACTTCCAGGCCCTGCTCGACCGCCGTGTAGCAGTTGGCCACTGATTGCGCTTCAACGCCCTGCGCGGCGTCCACCACCAGCAACGCGCCTTCGCACGCCGCCAACGAGCGCGAGACTTCATAGCTGAAGTCCACATGGCCCGGGGTGTCGATGAAGTTCAGCTGGTAGGTATGACCGTCCTTTGCCTTGTAGGGCAACGATACGGACTGAGCCTTGATGGTGATGCCGCGCTCACGCTCGATGGGATTGGAGTCGAGCACCTGCGCCTCCATCTCGCGGGCCTCGAGGCCGCCGCAAAGCTGGATGATGCGATCGGCCAAGGTGGACTTGCCGTGATCGACATGGGCGATGATGGAGAAGTTGCGGATGAACCGCATGGAATCAGAGGACATGTGGGGCGGCGGCCACGGCCGTCGTCAGGAAAACACGGCATTATCGCACGGCGCGGGGTCCTCCTTGATGGTTCTGATCAAAACCAAACGCCCCGCGTGGTTAGGCGCGGGGCGTTGGTGTGAGGCAAGGAGAAGAGACTTACCGTCGATTGGCGTTATTTCTGTCCGTCATCCACGGTAACGGCACGGAAGCGCGTGCCTTCGCGACGGTCCCGGACCAGCAGCATCACGGTGTCGCCGGGCTTGAGGCTCGCCAGCTCGCGGTTCAACTCGGCTGGGCTGCCAACGGGCGCGCGGCCTACCTGCAGCACCACCGTGCCAGCCTCCAGGCCCGCCTCACGTGCGGCCGCACCGTTCACGCGGGCGATCAGCACGCCCTCGCCCGCCCTCAGACCGAGCTGCTTGCGAGTGGCGGCGTCCAGCTCCTGTCCCACGAGGCCCAGCGGATTGGTGCCCGAAGGCGACGGGACATCCCCTGGAACCGGCGCAACCGGTGAAGCGGCGGCCTGGTCTTCTTCCAGTTCTGTCAGCACCACGGTCTCCTCGCGCGGCTTGCCTTCGCGAATCAACTTGACCTTGGCTTTGGTACCTGGCGTCAGGGAACCGACCAATGGCGGCAGATCGCTGGATTGATTGATCGGCGAATCGTTGAAGGCGGTAATCACGTCGCCCACTTCGATACCTGCCTTATCAGCAGGACTGCCTTCCAGGACCTGGGTGATCAGCGCGCCGCGGGAATCGGGCAGGCCCAACCCCTTGGCCTCGGCACTGGTGATCGGCTGCACGATCACGCCCAACTGGCCACGGCTGACGCGGCCGGTCTTCTTCAACTGATCCACCGCGTTCATCGCCAGATCGATGGGAATCGCGAAGCTGATGCCCATGTAGCCGCCGGACATCGAGAATATCTGCGAATTGATGCCTACTACTTCGCCGCGCGTGTTGAGCAAGGGGCCACCGGAATTGCCCTGATTGATCGCCACGTCAGTCTGGATGAAGGGAACATAGCGTTGTTCCGCCGAGGCACTGCGGCCGGTTGCGCTGACGATACCGGCGGTGACCGAGTGATCCAGGCCCAGCGGCGAACCGATGGCGACCACCCATTGGCCTGGCTTCAATGACGCCGAATTGCCCAGGCGCAACACCGGCAGATTCTTGGCGTCGATCTTCAACAGGGCAACGTCGTATTGCTGGTCGCTGCCGACCACCTTGGCGGTGTATTCGCGGCGGTCCGACAGTTTTACCTTTACTTCGTCTGCGCCATCGATCACGTGGTGATTGGTCAGCACATAGCCATCAGCCGAAATCACGAAGCCCGAACCCATCGACAGACCGCGCCGGTCCGGACCGGGACCCGGCCCGCGGGGGATCTGGAAACCCGGCGGCAGCATGCGTCGAAAAATCTCGGGAATGGCTTCTTCTTCGTCCGTGCCTTGCGATGCGATCTGACGCCGGCCAGCAGTGGCTTCCACGTTCACCACGCCCGGACCGACCTGTTCCACCAGACCGGTGAAATCCGGCAATCCGGTGACTAGCTGCGGTGCGCTGGACTGGGCAGCGGCAGGTATCGCTGCTGGGGCGGCGCTGGCCGCGGTAGCGGCGGTTTCATTCTGCTGGGCGCATGCCGCCAACGGCGTAGTCAGCATCAGCAAGGCCAATAAGGGAAAACGTGCGCTGAAAATCATCGAAATACGAACCTCGAAGACGTGATGTGAGAGAGATGCGGATAGCGACGACCACGGGAGGAATGGCCACCGCTATCCGCCGCAGAGCGCTATCAGTTCTGCGGCGCGGACTCTGGTGGCGCCACCGGAGGAATAGCCGGCAGGCGCGGCTCGAACGGATAGAAAGTCTGCTGCGCAGAATCGCTGGGCAGGCCAACGGTGAGCGCACCGGTAGCCGAGGGATACGGCTGCAGCACCGCCCGTGGCCATGGCCGCGCCTGCGGCGAGGACATACTGGCAACAGGCTGGCTGGCGACAGGCGCCTTGGAGAAAGGGTTGCTGACAGGCGGCACCAACGCTGGCGAAGGCGCGGCGATGGCCGGCAGGCTGGATGGCATGGCGGAAGCCACCGCGCGTTGAGGCTCGCGGGTGGCGCGCGTCGCATTGCGTCCAGCCTGCTGGGTGCGCGTAGCGCTGCGGCGGGCAGCACTATCCTGCCGGCGCGGCACACTGGCGACCGCCACTGCTCCGGTTGCCGCCGACGCCATGACGTCAGCGCCTATGCCGGACTCAGGTTTGGCGTCGGGTTTGGAACCATCTACGGCGATGCCGCGGCTGGCATCGGTCGGCGTTTGCGCCGCGACGGCCGGTGGTTCTGTTCGACTATTGTCCTGCGGGCCCTGCTGGCGGGCCATGAACAAGGCAACCAACGCGACCGATGCTGCCAGCGCTCCGCCGCCCCAGCGGGCCAGCGAACCCCGCGGACGACGCGATGCCGAATCCCGGTTGGCTGCGGATTGCTGCGTTTCGGCGGCGATGGCCAGAGCGACGCGCTGAGCGAAACCGGCGGGGGCCGGCGCTTGCGCTTGCCCGCGCAAGATATCGCCGCACAGCTGCCAGCGTTCCCAGCAGCCGTTCAATTCTTCGTCGTGGCGCAAGCGGCGCAGCAGAAAGCGCGCCTCATCCAGGGACAACTCGCCATCCATCATCGACGACAACTGCAAGCGATAATGAGTGTCGAACTTGTCAGGTTCGGAATTCTGTGACGAAAGATCAAAACTGGCAGTCATTGGCGGGTACGCTCACGGGTGGCGCTATCGGTATCAAGCAAGGGTCGCAGTTCGGCGTCGATGGCTTCGCGCGCACGGAAGATGCGCGAACGCACCGTACCGATGGGGCAGTCCATCTTCTGCGCGATCTCTTCATAGCTCATCCCGTCCACCTCGCGCAGGGTGATGGCGGTACGTAATTCCTCGGGCAGCGCTTCCACCGCCTTCATCACCGTGCGCTCCAGTTCCTGGCGCATCAGTTCGCGTTCCGGCGTATCCGTGTCGCGCAACCGGGTGCCGGAGTCGTATTGCTCGGCATCGGATGCGTCGACATCATCGGTCGGCGGTCGGCGGTTGTTGGCAACGAGATGGTTTTTGGCGGTATTCACTGCGATCCGATGTAGCCACGTATAGAACTGGGCGTCGCCGCGGAAATTTCCCAACGCGCGGTATGCGCGCAGGAAGGTTTCCTGGGCTACGTCCTGGCACTCGCTCCAGTCATGGATGTAGCGTCCGATCAGCGCCACCACCCGATGCTGATACTTCCGTACCAATAGATCGAAGGCGGTGCTGTCGCCGCGCTGCACGCGCTTGACCAGCTCGAGGTCCAACTCCTGGGTTGAATCTACTTCGGCCATGCCGGGCCGCACTCCTGTCAGCTCGGCCATTAGCCGGGCACTGTGACCGCACAAGCGGAAAAAAGTTCAGCGGCAATCCGAAACCGCCGTGATATCAAGAATTTAACCTGCCAAACAGGAACATCACCCCTGCCGCCGGTCATACCCTGTCAGCGATATGTGGATTTGACGCGGGTTAAACAACCTCGGGATGATAGCGGCCTTATCCATACGTGAACGGATGGTGCCTACATGGCCGCAAACTTCGATGGGCTGCGATTCAGTCACTGGCAGACCGAGCTGCGCAGCGACGGCATCGTCATCCTGAGCTTCGACCGCCAAGGCGCCAGCGTCAACGCGTTCTCACAGGATGTGCTGATCGAACTGGGGGACGTGGTCGAACGCCTGGCGATCGATCCGCCCAAAGGCGTGGTGATCTGTTCGGCCAAGTCCAGCGGCTTCATTGCCGGCGCGGACTTGAAGGAGTTCCAGGAGTTCGACCGCCGTGGCACGGTCAACGATGCGATCCGGCGTGGCCAGACCGTATTCCAGAAACTGTCCGAACTACCCTGCCCCACGGTCGCGGCCATCCACGGTTTCTGCATGGGTGGCGGTACCGAAATCTCGCTGGCCTGTCGCTATCGCGTGGCTTCCAACGATGCGTCCACCCGCATCGGCCTGCCGGAAGTGAAGCTGGGCATTTTTCCCGGTTGGGGCGGCAGCGCGCGCTTGCCGAAGCTGATCGGCGCACCCGCGGCGATGGACCTGATGCTGACGGGACGCACGGTATCCGCGTCCGCAGCCAAGGCGATGGGCTTGGTGGACAAAGTGGCCGAACCGGCCGTCTTGATCGACGCCGCCGTGTCGCTGGCGCAATCCGGCACCACACGTCCCGTCAATCAGCGCTTCCTGGGTTGGATCAGCAATACCTGGATCGCACGCCAGATCCTGGCGCCGCAGATGACCAAGCAGGTCGCGCGCAAGGCACGCAAGGAACACTATCCCGCGCCTTATGCGCTGATCGGCACGTGGCAAAGGACAGGCGGCAAGAGCATCCAGGCGCGATTGGACGCGGAGCGCAAGGCGGTGGTCAAGCTGGCCGGCTCGCCTACCGCACGTAATCTGATTCGCATCTTCTTCCTGACCGAGCGTTTGAAAGGCTTGGGCGGCAAGGACCACGGAATACAGCACGTGCATGTCGTCGGCGCCGGCGTGATGGGCGGCGACATCGCGGCGTGGTCCGCGTACAAGGGTTTCAACGTGACGCTGCAGGACCGCGAACAGCGTTTCATCGACGGCGCGATGTCGCGCGCGGGCGAGTTGTTCGCAAAACGCGTGAAGGATGACGCCAAGCGCCCGGCCGTCGCCGCGCGACTGAAGAGCGATTTGAACGGCGAAGGCGTGCCGGATGCCGATCTGGTGATCGAAGCGATCATCGAGAATCCCGACGCCAAGCGCGAGCTCTACCAAACCATCGAGCCGCGCTTGAAAGCCGATGCGCTGCTGACCACCAACACCTCGTCGATTCCGCTGACCGAACTGCGCGAACACATCCAGCGCCCGGCACAGTTCGCCGGCCTCCATTACTTCAATCCGGTGGCACAGATGCCGTTGGTGGAAATCATTCGCCACGACGCGATGGCTGCGGAAACGGAAAAACGTTTGGCTGCGTTCTGCAAGGCCATCGACAAGCTGCCGGTTCCGGTAGCCGGCACACCCGGCTTCCTGGTCAATCGCGTGCTGTTCCCGTACATGCTGGAAGCGGCGACGGTGTATGCCGAAGGTGTTCCTGGCGCGGTCATCGACAAGGCCGCGGTGAAGTTCGGCATGCCGATGGGACCGATCGAACTGATAGACACCGTCGGCTTGGATGTGGCCGCTGGCGTAGGCCAGGAGCTCGCTCCGTTCCTGGGCCTCACCGTGCCTGCCGCGCTTGGCAACGTGGAACCGGGCAAGCGCGGCAAGAAGGATGGCCAGGGCTTGTACAAGTGGGACAACGGCAAACCGGTAAAGCCCGAAGTGCCGAAGGACTACCAAGCACCCAGCGACCTCGAAGACCGCCTGATCCTGCCGCTGCTCAACGAAGCGGTGACCTGCCTGCACGATGGCGTAGTCAGCGATGCAGATCTGTTGGATGCCGGTGTGATCTTCGGCACCGGCTTCGCCCCATTCCGCGGCGGTCCCATCGAATACATCAAGAGCGCTGGCGCCGACACGCTG
This sequence comes from Pseudoxanthomonas sp. UTMC 1351, assembly GCF_040948865.1. Taxonomy (NCBI): domain Bacteria; kingdom Pseudomonadati; phylum Pseudomonadota; class Gammaproteobacteria; order Lysobacterales; family Lysobacteraceae; genus Pseudoxanthomonas; species Pseudoxanthomonas sp. UTMC 1351. The sequence continues at coordinate 34,786 of NZ_JAVGJT010000004.1, forward strand.
CTAGGCAAACTGAAAGCCCTGCAGGGACGTTATGGCGATCGCTTCGCGCCACGGCCGGGCTGGGATTCGCCTGTGTTGCGGGAATCGACGGACTAACGCCGAGTACGCTTAACCAGGGAAGTAGAAAGCGAAAAGCTCGCGCCGGGGACGGCGTTCCTACCTGCGGTCCATCGAACGTTCATGCGTGGACGTTGCGTAGCTGTTGTAGGAGCGGCGTCCCGCCGCGAGCTCTTCCCCCTCAGGTCGCAGTAGAAGCGAAGAGCAATTGGAGCCTGCTGTTCACCATCCGGACGCGCTGCGGCGCGCTCTTGATCGCACGCACTGAAGGGTTATCGGAGCGCGGAGCGGCGTCCCGCCGCGAGCTCTTCCCCTCAGGTCGCGTAGAAGCGAAGAGCAATTGGAGCCTGCTGTTCACCATCCGGACGCGCTGCGGCGCGTTCTTGATCGCACGCACTGAGGGGTTATCGGGGCGCGGAGCGGCGTCCCGCTGCGAGCTCTTCCTGTCAGGTCGCGATAAAAAGCGAAAAGCTCGCGCCCAGGACGGTGCTCCTACATGGCATTCGCGTTGGTCGCCTCTGCGTGCAACTTTACGGCGTGCGCAGATCGAACAGCGTCATTACAAATTTGCAGATCGGTCCATCCCGCGATAGTTAAAGTCGCTAAGCAGAACCTCTCCCTTCCCGGCGCTGTAGATGCCTATCTTGAGGCTGAGGAAGCCGCCGAAGACGTTGTGGTGAACACCGGACACTTCCATGCGGGTGGGGTGCAGTTTCCATGAGCGTCCGTCGTCGTACGAATACTCATAGGTGATGACGTTGCGGTCGTTGGTCAGCCTCACGCACACGCGCCGACTGCTGTGTGGCAATCGTGCCCATACCTGCTCTTCCGCGTACTGATAAGTCTTGATGGTATCCGGCGTGAAGCCGACACCCACGAATGCCTTGTGGTTGTAGAACAGCAGCAGGCCGGCTTCGGACTCGCCGGAAAGCTGCAACGTCAGCTCTGCCTGATAAGCGCGGTCGGGCACGATGCAGGCCAGCGGCGCGCTATCCACTGGCGAGGTTCCGGTCGCTTTCAGCAGCAGTCCCTTTGCGGCGCGCTCGACGCGCGTCATTTCGTCTGGCTTGGGATCGTGGAAACACCATTGGATGCCGAACTTGTCGGTTGAAAAATTATCCGATAGCGCAAACCCAGCGGGACTGGGCGTTCCCTTGGCCGGCTTGCGAATCGGCTTGGACAGATCGCCACCCAACGCGCGAAACCAGCCGTCTGTCGTCCACTCGATGGGCTCCATCACCGTCTGGCGTCCCAGCGTCCTGAATCCGTTCTCGTAAGCGTGGTAGACCATCCACCAGTCGCCAGCCGGCCCCTCCACCAGGGACGCATGCCCCCGCGACCACCATGGCTCAGACTCGGAAACCGTGCGCACCAGTGGATTGTGCGGGCAGTGTTCCCATGGACCCTGCACCGACTTCGAGCGGGCAGCGATGACCATGTGACCGGTGACCGGTCCCGCGGTGCCACCTACCGCGGTGATCAGATAGAACCAGTCGCCGTGCCGGAGCAGCTTCGGTCCTTCGGGGGCGAAATTCTCGACGATCCAGTCATCGGGATAGCGCCAGGGACTGTAGGCGTGCTCAAGCGTTCCATCTTTTGCGAGGCCGTCGTCGGTGAGCCTGATTTTTCGGATGCCGTTGACGAAGAGATATCGCTTTCCATCTTCTCCGACCACATGACCGGGATCTATGCAGCCGGAAATGCCGAGATCGATCGGCTCGCTCCACGGTCCTCGGATGTCATCGGCCCAGATCGCGTAGATCGACCACTCTTTGTCGTCGGGGTTGGCCGGAAGGTAAATGAAGTAGCGGCCATCGTGCTTGCAGAGATCGACGGCCCAGATCACGCCCAATTCCTTCCGAAGCGCAGGACCGATCGGCGCCCAATTGACCAAGTCGGTCGAATGCCAGATCACCAGGCCCGGATAAGAATAGAACGACGAAAACGTCATGTAGTAGTCGTCGCCATCCTTGAGGATCGTGGGATCAGGATGGTCCCCGGCAATGATGGGATTGAGGAAAGTTCCATCACCCAGATCAGCAGTGCGCTGCCCTTCTATTCCCTTGCCCCAGCGTGGGCTTGCCGCGCTGCTGGCTTGACCCGCTGTTGCTGACAGTATCGGCAGCGGCGAGGCGACCACGCCTGCAGCGAGCGCCTTGAAGAGATTTCTTCGACCGATCTTCGGCATATGTGCTTCCGGGAAAGACTTGAACCTAGATTACAGGTCGGCCTGGACGATGTCCCGGGGCGGTCGCATTTCGTTCCTTGAACCCCCTTCGGAATGAATTCCTGTTGGAGCGAAATGGGTCGCGACCGGACGCATCAATGTCGCGACTTACCGGTGCCGGCATGCCAGCACCACTCCCACAGGGAAATATTCGGTAAAAAATCGGACCTATCCCAGCGGATTAGTGCCTGGCAACGGCGCTCAGGTGCGGCGCTTGCGAGGCTTGTTGCGGACCTGTTTGCTGCTACCCGCGGCTCGGGACACATCGGTTGCCAGTACGCCATCACCTTGCATCTGCTCCATCCATGACAAGGTATCGGCGTACGAGACGAAGTGCTGGAGATATTCCGGCGACAACTCACGCATCAGGATGATTGAGCGGTGTACGAGAACGCCCGAGTTGAGCGGGCCGGCATTCGTTGGAACTTGCTCCAGCGACTGCTTCAGCTGACCATCAGTACGCACCTTGGACCAGATTTTTCTGAACTCAAGGAGTGCGGGAAGTTCTGTAGAAAAAGAGGGACCGGGATCATTCGCACCGCCCTCCGCACTCTCCGTAGCGGCAGCACCGCTGTCCACCGCCATGGGGGCTCTATGGCCGCCGATATGTTTCAGTAAATCTCCCAGCGCACCGCTCGTCGCCTCGCGCGGTTGCTTTGCGTCATCGACGTTTCCACCGCTGGATGGCTTCTTCTTGAGAGCGCCGGCGTAGGACGTGAGCAGCTTGGACAGCTTCTCGTCCAGAATGCGCCGCACCTCGCCGCCATGGCCCTGCGCACGTGATTCCAGTACCTCGATAAAGCGAAAGCGCACGGGGTCCAAGCGATCGGCCTGTTGCTCGCGCCACGCGTCGAGCACCTCTCGGGCGCTTTTACCGCGGCTATCACCGTCACCGCTCATGAGCCTTGCTGCGCCTTCTGCGGCTTCGGGATGGGTGCGATCTCCACGCGTCTGTTCCTGGCCCGTCCTTCGTTGTCCGCGTTGGAACTCACCGGCTGTTCGGAACCGAACGCCGCTGCAAACACCGACGAGGCGGGGACGCCTTCAGCAATCAGCGTGCGAGTTACGGTCAACGCGCGCTCGGCTGACAATTCCCAGTTGTCGGCAAACCGGCGATTGCCATCCAAGACCGGCCGGTCATCGGTAAATCCACTCACCATCAGAACTTCATCGCGCGATTTCAAGTATTCGGAAAGCGGACCGGCCAGGCTCTTCAACACGTCCCGTCCTTCGGGTTGCAGCTGATCCGAGTTCAAAGCGAACAGCACGCTACCGCGAATACCGATGCGGCCATTGACCAGTGTCACGCGGCCCGCCGCCAACGGCACCGCCAGTGCTTGCTCCAATGTTTTACGGCGTTGCGCTTCGATCTGCCGCTGCTTGACCTCTTCGTCCAGCCGGCTCGAGAGTTGCAGCTGGACGCCAATGACACCTACCAGGATCAGCACGAACACGCCCAGCAGCACCGACATCAGGTCGCCGAAGGCGGTCCAGACCGGCGCCGCCGAATCCGCTTCGAACTCGATTTCGTCACTCATGCCGTTTCGACTTCGACAGGCGCCCGCCGGTCGGCGAGCTGACGCAGTTCCTCAATGATCTGCTTTTGCGACAGCATGCTCAGGTCGATGACTTCCCTGGCCTGCGCCACGTAGTACGCCAGCTGTTCATCGCTGCGCGCGAGCGAGGTGTCCAGCGCGGTTGAGATGTGCTGCAAGCGTTCCGTCAGTGCGTCGGTCGATTGACCGAACAGTTGTACGGACATACCGAATGCTTCGCCCAGGCTTGCGACTTCGACGGCACTGCCGGTGACTTGCGCGGCCACGGCCTCGAGCTTGCCGGTTTCACCTTCGATGTGGTCCGCGAATCGGGAACCGACACGATCCATCAGATCCGCCGAGGTAGTGACCAGCGCGTCAATGGCGGCGCGTTGTTCGGCGGACGCCTGATTCACGGTAACCAGGAGGATTTCCAACGTTTCCAGCAAGCGGCTGCGTTCCTCCAACATGGCGGTGTCGCGCGACATGCTGTCGGAGAGCTTCTGACGTATCTCAGCGACGACTTCGGCCGCAGCCTTGGGGGCTTCCGAAGCGACTTGCGCGAGGCGGGATATCTCGCCGATTGTTTCGCTGGCGTGTGCCTGCGCCTGCGCGGAAATGTCGTTCGCGGTCCGCGCGAGCGTGTCGCAGATTTCCTGCTGGCGACTCGCTACGGCCTCGCCAAGTTGCTCCCAATTCCTGTTCAACACAGCGGTCATCGACCCGAGGGTTTCCGTCCACGTTGCGAGTCGCTGCTGATCCCGTGATTCCAGCAGAATCTGCAAGTCCGCGTGCGACTGCCGCATAACGCCGACTAATGATGTCGCTTGCTCTTCGAAGGTCGCCGCAGTCGCGGCCAGCGCCTGCTGATTGCGAAGGGTCAAGTTCTCGTTGGCCGCCTCTTGCTGCGACAGCACATTGTTCCATGCGTCCGCTGCGCCACTTGTCGCAGCCTCAAAACGCACCGAAATGGCTTCCAGCAGACCGGCCGAGCGCTGGTCGAAGGTGTCGGCGAAATGCTCCAACGATTGACGCATATCCTGGGTCAGCGCTTCGTTCGATCTCCGCTGCTCTGCCAATGCTGCTTTCCAAGTATCGGCCGCCGCGATGGATGTCTTCTCAAAGCCCGCCGACAATCCTTCCAGCTGTCGCTGCACGGCATGCGTGACAGCGTCATGCATCAAAGCCGCTTCGCGCGCAACGCCCGCCATTGTGGCTTCGATGACCGGTTGCAGTGCCGTACTGAAGGCCTGGGCGTTTTCGGCAACGCCAGCCTTCAACGACTGCTCCACCGAGGAAGCGAGCCGCATGTAAGTGGCTTCCGTCTTAGTATGGAAATCCTCTTGGCTGACCAATAGCCGTTCGCTCGTAGCAGCGGTCTGTTGCTCGATGGTCGCCATCATTGCTTGTAGCCGGTCGATCAATACCGGCATCAGCTCCGTCTGCCGCTGCTGGAGTTTGAACGCCTCCTCACGCTGGTACGCCCGCGAGTAGGTGTGCAGACGGGTGGCAATCTCCACGTCCAGCCGCTGTACGGCCTGGAGTCTTTCGCGCCTGCATAGGGCGGAAAGCAGTCCGAGCATCGCCGATGTGGCGACGCCAGCGATCGAGGTACCAAACGCGAATGCCAGCCCTTTGACCGGCGAGGCGAGGGAACCGCGAATGGCTTCCAGGTCCGTCGCGCTTTCCAGTGCCAACCCGGTACCACTGAGGGTCGCCATCATGCCCAGGAGTGTGCCCAGCATACCCAGCAACACCAACAAACCGACCAAGTACGGCGTCAACCCTGGAGCGGGCAAGGCGACGCGATCACCTTCGATGCGCAGTCGCACCGCGTTGCGCACGCTGGGATGCAAGCGTGCAAGCCAGTCGCGCAAGTCGGATTGCGCCAAGGCGGCATCCTCAACGGCTTTCGCCAGCGTGGAGGTCGCCTGCCGATAGCGATACAGTTCAAGCGCACCTGCCAAGTAGCAGATGCCGATCACCACGGTGACGGTTGCCGCGAGCGGGTTCGAACCAAGGTAGCCCGCACCGATCCAGCACACCGCGATCAAGCCGACGAGAAATACAACGAAACCAAGAATATTTTTAAACATGACGTCCAGTTATGGAGTGCGAAGCGCTGCGAGCAGGCCTTCGATCGGTTGAAAACGAACATCCAGTTCGGCGAGCAATACGCTCTGCATGTCCTGGCGAAACACGCGCAGCCATTCACCCGGCATCACCGCCGGGGCGCGTTCGGACAGGGATGCATCGGCCAATGATGCTTGCTCGGCCTGCTGCAAACGCTCGAAGTGTTCCCCGAGCAACTTTGGCACGGCAGCCAACAACGTCTGCTCGCGCGGGCTCAGCGCCAGCTCCATGACGGCATCCACTTCCGCGAGCCGGGCCATGTCGGCCGACTTCTGGACGAGCATGTCGCGAAGACGGCCCCGCAGCCGGCCGGTAGCCGCCAACATGGCTCGTTGCATGGCGAGATATCGCTGCTGAAAGAACGCGTAGTCGGCTACGGTATTCGCGCTACTTTCCTCCACACGGTCGGGTTCATTCCCGCGGCGCTCCGCTGAAGACAATTCCCGATCGCCGGTAATGGCATTCGTCAACGAGACTCGCCCACGAACAACTTCGTCCTCCATCGCACTGTCGAAGCTGCCGGGTGCATCGACGGCCGCCGCAGCCACCGTGCCATCGAGTGCTCTGGACAGGGCGACGGCACGCGTCCAGTCGATCCACTGGCTTAGTCGATCGGACAGCACATGATGGGATTGAGGTACGTCAACGTCTGTGAGGCGAGCAAGCAGGCGAATGAACACCGGGCTCGAGACGGGCGTCCGTGGAGGAGCTTTCGCCATTCTTCTGGGTTAAAACGCGATATTTTACACTCGAACGGACTCCAGAGGCCGGTGGCTCAGCTGCAAACTCATGTAGAGCGGAGTTCGCTCCGCTGCTTTTGACGGAGTCTGGAAGAGTCGCGGGGACTTGACCCCGCAGGCGTTGGAACACCCTACGCGAGCCGTGCCGACTGGCCGGAGCAAAATGAATGGGAATCGCGATGGGAAACATCAACTTCGCGACTCACATCGCTGCTACAGAGAGCGATTGCGGGATCTACATTGTGTGCGTGGGCTTGTCGGCGTTCAGAGTGCCGGCCAGCAGGGTCTCGATCTTGTTCTTCACGGCTTCGCCTTCACTGGTATCGGCGAATTGCACACCGATGCCTGCGACGCGGTTTCCTTGGGCGCCGACCGGTGTTACCCACACCACTTTGCCCGCGACCGGCAGGCGCTCGCTGGAGTCCGGCAGCGTCAGCAGCAGGAAGACCTCGTCGCCCAGGAAATAGCGCTTGGGCGTGGGCACGAAGATGCCGCCGTTCTTCATGTACGGCATGTAGGCGTTGTAAAGCGCGGTCTTGTCTTTGACCGCCAGCGACAAGATGCCCTGGCGACCGCTTGCTCCGGCTGTTGCGTTCATGGCCCCATTCTCCTGTCAGTTACGGGCCGTATTGGCGGCACGTGCGCGGTCCCCACCGGCCCAGGCCAACAACAAGTCCACCATGGCCAGATCGCCGCGTACGGTGGTCCGCAGCAGATCGCGGGTACGGTTGGCGGCATCGAACCAGGCGGCCAGCTTGTTCAATCGCGCGGCGTCGGTCAAGCCTGCCGTGGCGGCTTGCGCCAGCACCAGGTCGGCGGCGTGGCGCAGGCGCGCGTCGGCCAGTTCGTCGTTGGCCCACCGCTGCGCTGTTTCCACTACGCCAATCTGGCCTTTTTCCAGCTTGGCCAGATCGTCGGCCACGGCCTTGCGCAAGGCCAGCCCGTCTTCGCGCAGCCATTCATCGGCCAGCCCAGGGTGGCCGCGCGCGGCGTCCAGGGCCTCGACAGCTGATTTTTCTGAATGGCCCTGCCCTTGCAGCCAGGCCAGCGACTCCTCGCGTGGCGGCAGGCGGAATTCCAGCCGTTGGCAACGGCTGCGGATCGTCGCCGGTAAGCGCGCGGGTTGCGCGCTGATTAGCCACAGATAGCGACCCGGCGCGGGTTCTTCCAAAGTCTTCAGCAAGGCATTGCATGCTGAACGGTTGATGGCGTCGGCCGGGTCGATGATGGCGACCTGCGCCGAGCCGTACTGTGGCGTCAGCGACAGCTTCTGGGATAGCTCGCGGATCTGGTCGATGACGATCTCGGTGCGCAGCTTGCTGCCGTCCTTGGTGGGGCCAAACGACACCACGTGCAGATCGGGGTGCGTACCGGCATCGATCAACTGACTGCTGCGGTCGTTGGGTCGCGGCTCACCGTCCTCTCCACGCTGCTGGCTGAGGATGCGCCGCGCCAGTCGTTCCGCCACGGCCCGTTTACCCAGACCGGCGGGACCGCAAATCAGCAGGCCATGCCCCATCCGGCCGCCGTCCAGCGAAGCGGCGGCATGCGTGTAGAGGCGTTGCTGCCAAGGGCTGAGCGGACCACTCACGCGTTATCGTCCAACCAGTCCGCCAATGCCGCGGTAACCGCCGTCGCGACCTGCGCCGGCGATTGGCTGGCATCGATGACCCGGAAGCGCTGTGGTTCGGCGGATGCTCGCCTGCGGAAACCGGCCCGCACGCGCTCAAAGAAATCGTCCTGCTCGCTCTCGATCCGGTCCGGCCACAGATCCCGGCCGGCGGTGCGGGCGCGGCCTTCGCGTACGTCCAGGTCCAGCAGCAGCGTCAGGCCGGGCTTCAGCCCGACCGCGCGCCGTTCCAGCGCGGCAATCCAGTCGGCATCCAACCCACGCCCCTCGCCTTGATAGGCGTAGCTGGAATCGGTGAAGCGGTCGCTGACCACGAAGGCGCCACGCTGCAATGCCGGACGCACCACTTGCCGGACATGCTGAGCGCGGGCGGCAAACACCAGCAGCAGCTCGGCTTCCGGCACCAGCGTCTCGTCTTGCGGATTCAGCAGCAACTCGCGAATGCGTTCTGCCAGCGGCGTGCCGCCGGGCTCGCGGGTCAGTACGACTTCTTGCGCGCGTGCGGAGAGCAACTCGCGGATGGCGGTAATGGCGCTGGTCTTGCCGGCACCTTCACCGCCTTCCAGGGTGATGAAACGGGGATGGCTCAACAGTGCTTCGGTCATTGCGACGCCGCCTTGTCCAGCGTCTGCCGGCGTGTCACCAGGTACCGTGCGACGGCGGCGTTGTGTTCGGCCAGCGTGGCCGAGAAGATGTGCCGTCCGCTGCCGTCGCCCACGGCTACGAAGAACAGCGCATCGCCATCCTCCGGGTTCACGGCTGCGTTCAGCGCGGCCACGCCGGGCATCGCGATGGGCGTAGGCGGCAGTCCCTTGCGGGTGTAGGTGTTGTAGGGCGTGTCGGTGGTCAGATGATGCCGGCGGATGTTGCCGTCGTAGCTGCTGCCAATGCCGTAGATCACGGTCGGGTCGGTCTGTAGCGGCATGCCGATCTTCAGGCGCCGCGCGAACACGCCGGCGATCTGTGGGCGTTCCGAGGCGACGCCGGTTTCCTTCTCGATGACCGACGCCAGCACCAAGGCTTCTTCCGCCGAAGCGAGCGGCACCTCCGGGTCGCGCGCGGCCCAGGCCGCGGCCAGCGCTTTCTCCATTGCGGCGTATGCGCGCTGGAGCAGGTTCAGATCGCTGTCGCGGCGGGAATACACGTAGGTTTCCGGCAAAAAGCGGCCTTCCGGGTGCCGGCCTTCGTGGCCCAGGGCTTTCATCAGCGCCGCGTCGTCCAGATCGGTGGTCTTGTGCTGCAGCGGCGTGGCGGCTCTGAGCGCTGCGCGCAGCTGGCGGATGTTCCAGCCTTCCACGATGGTGAAGCGGTACTGGATGATCCTGCCATCGCGCATGCGTATCAGCAGATCTCGTGGCGTGGTGCCCGGTTCCAGCGCGTACTCGCCCACCTTCAGCTTGCCGGCGGCGTCCAGTTCTCGCGCGAGAATCTGCCAATCCAGATTGCGGCCCTGGGTGATCCCTTTTTCCCGCAGCTTGCGCAGCACCGCGGGAAACGAATCGCCGCTGACGATCTCTACCGACTCGCCGCTTTGCACGCCTTCCAGCGGCTGGTCGGCGAAGCCGTGGTAGTCGCGCCACAGCCAAACGCCGGCGCCGATGGCAGCGACCAGCAGTAAAGCGAAGGCAATGACAATGATGCGGCAACCGCTCTTGCAACCTGAAGCCACGATTTCCTCGGCGGGACGGTACTGGCCGTGCAGGATACCTGCTCGCTGTCTCAGGCTGTAGGCGGTGGCGCCGGTGGGGCGCTCCTATGGGGCCAGCGCCCGCAACAGGCCGCGCGCCTTGGCGCGGGTTTCCTCGAGTTCTTTATCGGGGATCGAATCGGCCACGATGCCGGCGCCGGTACGGAATACCATCTGGCTGCCTTGCCCGGCCGGGCTGGCGGCCACTTCGGCGCTGCGGATCAGGATGTTCAAGTCCAGGTCGCCGTCGCGGTTAAGCCAGCCAAATGCACCGGTGTAGGCACCACGCGGTTCGTTCTCAAGCTCGGCGATGATCTGCATGCACCGTACTTTGGGACAGCCAGTGATGGTGCCGCCGGGGAACGTCGCGCGGATCACCTCGCCCGGTGTCGCGTCCGGCCGCAGACGCCCGCGTACGTTGCTCACGATGTGATGGACGTGGGCGTAACTTTCCACCGTCATCAGTTCGTCCACTTCCACGCTGCCGGGCACACATACACGGCCCAGGTCGTTGCGCTCCAGGTCGATGAGCATCACGTGTTCGGCGCGTTCCTTGGGATGGCCGACCAGTTCGCGGATGCGCGCGGCATCATCGTCGCCCGGAAAGCGCGGCCGGGTGCCAGCGATCGGCCGGGTTTCGACCACGTCGCCGCGGATAGAGACCAGACGCTCCGGTGACGAGCTGACCACCGCCCAGCCCGATCCAGCGAACAGGCCTGCGAAAGGCGCTGGATTGGCCTCCCGTAATCGTGCGTACAGAGCGGCCGGATCCAGCGTGTCGTTGAACTGCGCGCGCCAGGCACGCGAAAGATTGACTTGGAAGATATCGCCGGCCGCCAGGTATTCCAGAATCCGCGTGACGCCATCGGTGAAGCGTTGCGGATCGTCTTCTTTCACCGATGCCGGCACGCGCCAGTCTCCTAGCGCTGGCAACTGCTCGACTACGGAGAGGTCCGCGGCGATGCATTCCAGCATTTCGTCGTAGCCGGTCTCGGCAATGGCCACGCAATCGCCGGTGCTGCGGTCGTGCAGAATCGCTGCCGGACAACGCAATGCCAACGCGATGGGTTGCGGTCGGTCTGCCATCGGCAGCTTCAATACGGGCTCGACCTGTTGCGCCAATTCATAGTCCAGCAGCAACGCCCAGCCGCCACGGAAGGGCCAGCGCGGCTCTTCGCGCGGTATGCGTTGTGCCTGCCAATGCCGGTCGAGCACGGCAAGGAAATCGCCGTCCTGCGCTTGATCCTGCAGATCACGAGTAATGCCATCGGCGTGCAGCCGCAGACCGCTGCCATCGGTCGTCAGCAGCAGATCCCAGCGTCCTTGCGCCGTGCCGGAGGCCACCGATTCCAGCAATACCGGATAGCGATCGGGTGCCAGCCGGTGCAGGGCCAGGAGATCGGTGTTTGATGGCAGGGCTTGGGTTTGGATCATGGATGCACGCAAAGGGTGAAGTCGCCCGCTGCGCAGGCTGTGAAGGGTCAAGTCGGCGGCGATGCTGTTCGCCAAGCGGGGATGTGGCTTATCTACTCCGCTTCACCACTTCACCCTTCACAGCCCGCGCAGCGGGCGACTTACCTCTTTACCGCCCTATATGCGCTTGAACACCAGCGTGCCGTTGGTGCCGCCGAAACCAAAGCCATTCGAGACGGCGACATCGATCTTTTTCTCGCGCGCCACATTCGGCACGTAATCCAGATCGCAGCCTTCACCCGGTTCATCCAGGTTGATGGTCGGCGGGATGATGCCGTGATGGATCGCCAACACCGAGAAAATGGCTTCCGCGCCGCCGGCCGCTCCCAGCAGGTGTCCGGTCATCGATTTGGTGGAGCTGACCATGATCTTGTAGGCGTGGTCGCCCAGGGCTCGTTTCATCGCCAAGGTTTCGGCCAAATCGCCCAGCGGCGTAGAGGTACCGTGCGCATTGAGGTATTCCACCTGCTCCGGGTTCAGCCCGGCATCCTTCAACGCGGAAGTCAGGCAGCGCGCGGGGCCTTCACCGTTCTCGCTGGGAGCGGTCATGTGGTGTGCATCCGAACTGGAACCGAAGCCGGCAAGTTCCGCATAGATGCGGGCCCCGCGGGCTTTGGCATGTTCGTATTCCTCCAGCACCAGGATGCCGGCGCCGTCGCCCAGCACGAAGCCGTCACGGTCCTTGTCCCACGGACGCGAGGCCTTGGTCGGCGCATCGTTGCGGGTGGACATGGCCTTCATCGAACAGAAGCCAGCCATCGAGGTCGGCGAAGAACCCAGTTCCGCGCCGCCGGCGATCATCACATCGGCATCGCCGTACTGGATGGCGCGCATGGCAACGCCGATGGAATGATTGGAAGTGGCGCACGCCGATACCACCGAGAAGCTGGGGCCTTTGATGCCCTTCAGGATGGACAACTGGCCCGGCAGCATGTTGATGATGGTGCTGGGCACGTAGAACGGCGACACCTTGCGCGGGCCGCCTTCGTGCAATTTGATGGTTTGTTCTTCGATGCCGTGGATGCCGCCTATACCCGAGCCGATGATGGCGCCGATGCGCTCGGCATTGGCCTCGGTAATTTCCAGCCCGGAATCATCCAGCGCCATGAAGGAAGCCGCGATGCCGTAGTGGATGAACGGATCCATTTTCTTCGCGTCTTTGGGCGACACGAAAGTGGCAGGATCGAAATCGCGAATCTCGCCGGCGATCTGCGTGGTAAAGGCGGACGCATCGAAGGAGGTGACCGGGCCGATGCCCGACCGTCCATTGACGATGCCATCCCAACTGGTGGCCAGGTCGTTGCCCAAGGGCGACACCAGACCCATACCGGTAACGACGACGCGACGCTGGCTCATAGCAAACTCCTCAGACTCTCTTGCGCCCTACGCGGGCGGATGTGCGCCAAATACGCGCGGGGCCGCATACGCGGCCCCGACACGATTCTGCAGGACTACAAAACTTACGCCTTGACGTGAGCCTTGACGTAGTCGATGGCCTGCTGCACCGAAGTGATCTTTTCGGCCTCTTCGTCCGGAATTTCGCACTCGAACTCTTCTTCCAGCGCCATCACCAGCTCGACGGTGTCGAGCGAATCCGCGCCGAGGTCATCGACGAACGATGCACTGGTGGTGACTTCTTCTTCTTTGACGCCAAGTTGTTCGACGACGATTTTCTTGACGCGTTCTTCGATGCTGCTCATTGGATATCGCTCCAGACGGAGATTGGGTAAACGGGGAATAGTTTAGTGGAAAGATGGGGCTACGGGCAGGTGCCCGCAACCGCCGGTGAATCAATTACTTACGCCATCATCCGTGATCATGGCATGTACATGCCGCCGTTCACATGCAGGGTCTCGCCGGTGATATAGCTGGCGGCGGGACTGGCAAGGAATGCCACGGCGTGTGCGATGTCCGCCGGATCGCCCAGGCGGCCCAGTGCGATTTGCTCGACGAGCGCCTTCTTCGAGTCTTCCGGCAGGTCCTTGGTCATGTCGGTGGCGATGAAGCCCGGCGCGACCACGTTGACCGTCACGCCGCGGCTGCCGATTTCCTTCGCCAGCGACTTGGAGAACGCGATGATGCCGGCCTTCGCCGCCGCATAGTTGGCTTGCCCGGCATTGCCAGTGACGCCGACGACCGAAGCAATATTGATGATGCGTCCTTTGCGCGCCTTCATCATGCCGCGCATCACCGCCTTGGATGTGCGGTAAACGCTGGTCAGGTTGGTATCCAGAATGGCCTGCCAGTCTTCGTCCTTCATCCGCATCAACAGGTTGTCGCGCGTAATGCCAGCGTTGTTGACCAGGATTGAGATCGGCCCGAACTCCTTGCCGATGGAGTCGATCAGCGCTTCCACTGCCGAGGCGTCAGTGACGTTCAAGGTTCGGCCATGACCGCCAGCGGCCGACATTCTTTCGCTGATCGCTTGTGCGCCGCTATCGCTCGTCGCGGTACCGATGACGGTGGCGCCTTGGGCGGCAAGCAGGTCGGCGATGGCGGCGCCGATGCCGCGGCTGGCACCGGTTACGAGCGCGACTTCGCCCTGTAGTAGCAGGCCAGTCAATGGTTGAGTCATTCGGGGTTCCTTTTCAGTTGCTATCGCAATCGAGCGCGGCGCTCAGTGTATCCAATCGCTCATTGCGGCTTCGAAGTCGCCAGGCGTGGCCAACGGACGCGCGTCCAGGGATTTGTCGATGCGCTTGACCAAGCCGGTCAGCACTTTACCCGGACCGCACTCGGCCACACGAGTCGCTCCGTTCGCCACCAATGCGTGCACACACTCAGTCCAGCGCACCGGCAGGTATAGCTGACGCACCAGTGCATCGCGAATGGCCTCCACGCCTTCATGCACCTGCGCATCGACGTTTTGCACCACGGGCAGCGCCGGCGCACGCCAATCCAGGCCTGCCATGACTTCGGTAAGGCGATTGGCGGCTTCGCGCATCAAAGGCGTGTGCGATGGCACGCTCACCGCCAGCTTCACCACTTTGCGTACACCGCGCGCATTCAATAGGGCGATTGCGCGGTCCACCGCTTCGGTATCGCCGCCAATCACGATCTGTCCCGGCGAGTTGTAGTTCGCGGGCACCACGACTCGATCACCCGATGCCTCCGCGCACACTTCGGTCACCAGCGCATCTTCCGCGCCCAGGACCGCGGCCATGGCGCCCACGCCTTCCGGCGCAGCTTCCTGCATCAGTTGACCGCGCAGACGAACCAGATGCGCGCCTTCGCGCAGCGACAACGCTCCGGCAGCCACCAGTGCGGTGTATTCGCCCAGGCTATGCCCGGCCAGCATGACGGGATGCACTTCGTGCCGTGACATCCACAAACGCCACACCGCGATGCCCGCTGCCAACAACGCCGGCTGCGTGTATTCGGTGCGGTTGAGCATCTCTTCCGGGCCGCCTTGCGACAGTGCCCACAAGTCGACACCGGCGCCGTCGGAAGCTTCGGCGAACGTATCGCGGATACCCGGATGCAGCTCGGCCAATTCAGCCAACATTCCCAACGACTGGGAACCTTGCCCCGGGAAAACGAAGGCCAGTTGCGACGAAGTGGAGGACGGTTCGGTCACTCGGTTGTCCGGCAAAAAAACGAGCGTGGATGATACGGGCGAATGAGTGAGATTGTCTGTACTGCGGCGTATGCAGATCGGGTGTGGAGAGCGCGTGAGGAGCTTCGCATGCGACGTAACACATGCAATGTTTCGATAGCCGGTTCAGGCACTAAAGGCGCCTCATTGCATTGGAACAAAACACGTTCCGTTTAGCTCGATCGAATCATGGCGACTATGCCGAGCAACGACGAGACGTAGGAGCGGCGTCTCGCCGCGATCTTGGTACCGGTCTGGATCAGTAGCGGACCAGCGCGGAGCCCCAGGTGAAGCCGCCGCCAAAGGCTTCCAGCAGCAACAATTGGCCGCGTTGCACACGGCCAGAGCGAACGGCCTCGTCCAACGCCAGCGGCACCGAGCCGGATGATGTATTGCCGTGGCGGTCCACGGTGACGATGACGTTGTCCATCGACATGTCCAGGCGTTTGGCCGTGGCTTCGATGATGCGCAGATTGGCTTGGTGCGGAATCAGCCAATCCAGGTCGTGCTTGTCCAGGCCGTTGGCTTCCAAGGTTTCGTCGACAACCGAGTCCAGCGCCTTGACGGCGTACTTGAACACGTCATTGCCCTTCATGTTGATGCGCGCGCCACTGTTGGGTTCGTCCGGCTTGAAACCGGCCGAAACACCGACAGGATTCCACAGCAATTCCTTCTTGCTGCCATCGGCATGCAGATGAGTGCTGAGGATGCCCGTCTCGGTATCGGCTTTCAGTACGACGGCGCCCGCGCCATCGCCGAACAGCACACAAGTGGTGCGTTCGGTCCAGTCGACGATACGGCTCAGCGTTTCAGTGCCGATAACCAGTACGGTCTTGACGTCGCCGCAGCGAATGAATTTATCCGCCACGCTGAGCGCGTAGAGGAAGCCGGAACACGCCGCGTTGACGTCCATCGCCGCGCAGCCGTTAGCGCCCAGGCGCGCCTGGATCAAACAGGCGGTGGACGGAAAGATCAGGTCGGGCGTAGTGGTGCCGACCACGATCATGTCGATTTCGGAAGCGTCCACGCCCGCGGCTTCCAGCGCGCGCACGGCGGCGTTGTAGCCCAGGTCGCCGGCGGTTTCGCCGGCGGCAGCGATGTGGCGTTCACGGATACCGGTACGGGACTGGATCCACTCGTCGCTGGTATCGACCAGCTTGGCGAGATCCTCGTTGGTCAGCACTTTTTCCGGCAGATAACTGCCAGTGCCAGCGATACGCGCAAAAATGCGCCCCTTGGAACCCGGCTCGCTCATGCACGCCCCCGTTGTGGGCCCGCTACGGGGCCCTGAACATCATGGTTGATCGTTGCTGGCACACCGGAAGGCGCGCCGCGCGAATCAATCTTCTTCAACCGTCGAGGTCTTGGTGGCGATCACCTTCTTGCCACGGTAGTAACCATCGGCAGTGACGTGGTGACGCAGATGGATCTCACCGCTGGTGGGATCGGTGGACAGCTGCTTGGCGGTCAGTGCGTCATGCGAACGACGCTGACCACGGCGGGACGGGGTGACACGGGATTTCTGCACAGCCATGGGATTGCTCCAGCTCTAAACTTGTAATGAACCTTGCGGTTCGTCTTGCCAGACCGCCTGAGCGGCTAGTTCTTCTTCAGCGAGGACAGCGCCGCGAACGGGCTGGCCTTGGCTAATTCTTCTTCCTGCGCCGGCCATTCGCGTTCCACCGCTTCAGAGCCGGGCGACATCGGTACCACGGGCACGGAAAGGACCAGTTCGTCCTCCACCAGCTCCGCCAGGCGCAGCATGCCGTCCTCCGGCACCAGCAACGCCTCGTATTCCGGCGGCAACGCAGCCTCATCGGCTTCGTCACGCACCAAGCCCAGTCGTTGCACGATACTGACGGGAAGCAGGAAACGCTGCAGGCTGCGCTGACAGGTCAGCGGCAACTCGGCATCGATCCGCAGCTCCACGTAAGGCACTTGCAGCGAATCGTGATCGAATTCGATCTGGAAACGCGCTTCGCCCTCGGTATCGACCAGAAGGTCTCGCAGGCGCGTCATGGCAGACAACGGCAGGCGACCTTCAAAACTGCGCCGTGCCGCGACCATGCGCCAAGCGTCCAACATCTCGGGCGTATTCGCGGACATAAGCCGCTGAATGTTAAGGACTGCGAGCCGAGCTGTCAAACCTGGAGAACCACGAAAGATGGGATTGCCTGCAGGACCCCAATCCCGGCAGACTTCCCCGCCCTGTCAGGCCCACTCCATGCCGCTTCTGCTCGCCTCCACCTCCCGCTACCGCCGCGAACTGCTGGAGCGCCTGCGCCTGCCTTTCCATATCGCGCGTCCGGATGTGAATGAAACCGCACTGCCGGGCGAATCAACCGCCATTCTGACGCAACGCCTGGCCCGAGCCAAGGCCGAGGCGATCGCCTCGCAGCACCCGGGAAGCTGGGTGATCGGCGCGGATCAGGCGGCCGAGCTCGATGGCCAGCCGCTGGGCAAGCCCGGCCACCGGGCTGGTGCCATCGCCCAGCTCACCGCCATGTCCGGCCGCCAGGTGCAGTTCCGCACTGCCGTCTGCCTGCTCCGTGGCGACCAGGCACTCGAAACGCTGGACACCACCACCGTGCGGTTCCGTGCACTGACGCAGGCGGAGATCGAACGCTACGTGGATGCCGAACAGCCATTCGACTGCGCCGGCAGCTTCAAGGCGGAAGGGCTGGGCATCGTCTTGTTCGAGGCCATCGAGTCCCGTGATCCCACCGCCTTGGTCGGCCTGCCGCTGATTGCTCTCGCCGGCATGCTCCGCGACGCGGGCTTCGAGTTGCCGTAGCAATAAGACCGTCGCAACGGACAGGCGATAGCGAATGGCCGTTTGAAGGCGCTTGTCGTAGAGCGGGGCTTGCTCCGCTGCTTTTCCTGCCCGGAGACACTCAGCCGAGCAAGCTTGGCTCTACGAAAAGCGCAATGGCCTCTTTTTTATGAGCTGCCGATGAATTGAAAAGCGCCAGACAGGCTTTCATTTGGCGCCTATCTCGACCGGCTGCTCTTCCCACGGCTCTACACTGCCATCCAGGCCGTGTAGCCGCAGACCCAGCCAGTGGCGGCCAGGCGCGAGAGCGCTGGCATCGATCCGTGCGGAGAATCCCACGCTGGGATGGTTGGGATCCGTTGAAATGCGCCAAAAGCTTGCTGTCCCGGGACTGGGCAGCCCGTACGCGGCCTCCGCAACGGCCTTGCCGTCGAGCAGCACCTCCACGCGCTTCAGGCCGACTCCGTCCTTGAATGCCCACCCGGATGCGGTGAAAGCTTTTCCTATCTTCGCGCCGCTTACAGGTACGTCGAACCACGCCATCGCAGGCGCCGTGCAAGGGCCTTTTTGCTTTTCCTTGCCCAAGGCGAAAAGCAAAAAACGCTGGCGGCCGTGATCGACGCTGACCACCCGAGGCGCGGGCAAGGGCCCGACCCGCTCGCACAGCGAGTGGTAGTGCTTCAACAGGTCTTTATATGGAACTTCGCTAGCCGCCACGACCAGCAATACCGGCCCGCTGCGACCACCATCGCTTTCCAGTTCCCACAAGCGCAACTGCGGCGCACGCCCGTGCTTGCGGTTGAGCGGGTGGTCCAGCACCGGAATATTGGGATCGCCCAGCGCGAAACCCAGTTCCGCGCCAACTTTGAAGTTGTCCGCCAGCAGCCCCGTTCCCGCTGGAAGTCTGATGCGCTCCGCGCGTACCGCCTGCGCCAGTACGCCCCAGCCCGCAAAATTGGCGGGATAGAACTTTTCCGCGGCGAACTCCTCCCGCCACGCGGGTACCGACACCACCAGGTAATAGCCCAGCATCAGTGTCGTACCGACCGCCGCCAATCCCCAGGCGAGCCAACGCAGCACTCGCGGCCATTCGCCTAATACCGTGGGCACCGCCACGATAAGCGCCAGGTAACCCGGCAGCGTCCAATGGAAGCTCACCCGTTCCACGTCGGCGAAAAAGCCCAGCAGGAAAAAGCCCAACGTGGACACGCCACCCAGCATGCCGAAGTAACGCCACTGCGCCGGCATCCCGGCATTTTTACGAAACGCGCGCACGCTCAGCTGCAACAGGGCGAAGAACAGCAGTGGCGTCACCATGGCCGCTTGAATCAGCACGAACCAGCCACCGACCGGTTGGAACGACCACGGATGGCGATCAAGCAACTGGAACCGCAGGCCCGCGTCGGCGTATTCCAGATTCCACACGATCAGAGGAACCCACGCCGCAATCCCGACTGCCAACGCGACCCACACGCGCGCATCGCGCAACAGGCGCCGCCCTTCCGGCAACATCAACAACGCGATGAGACCCACGCCGATCACGCCAAGGAAACGGTAATGGCTCAACGCGCCTATCGCCAAACCCAGTGCCAGCTCCGCCGCAGAAGTCGCATCCACCTCTCGCAACAACCGTGCGCCCGCATCCAGGCACAGGACAGTGGCGAAGGCCATCGGCACATCCGGCAACGCCATCAGCCCCAGCGTGCCCGACAACGGCATCAACACCAGGATGCTGCCGGCACGCCAGCCGGCCGCGGCGCCAAACCAGCGCGTGGCGATGTGCACGACCAGCCAGGGCATTAGCGCGGCAAGCAACAGGAAAGGAGCCCGCAAGGCCAACACATGCTGGCCACCGATCTCCGTACCCAGCCGGGTCATCCATGCCGTCAGGCCCGGCAGATCGGAATACGCCGCGGCCAGGTGCCTGCCTTCCTGCCAGTAGAACGCCTCGTCCACAAACAGTGGCAGGCGCGCGGCAATCACGACCTTGATCACAGTCGTCACGGCCCACAGCGCCAGGAAAACTTGTTTTGCGCGTCGTTCGTCCTGCATCCCGCTACACTTCCCTGGAGAATCACAATTAAGGACCGAACGCGCGATGTCCGCTATTCCAAGCCCTCGTCCTATGCTATCCGAAGCCTTGACGGACGCACTGAAGCGCGCGCAACAACAGGTCAATTCATTGGTGCTGGGCAAGGCGCACGAAGTCAGGCTTGCCTTCGTGGCGCTGCTGTCCGATGGGCATCTGCTGATCGAAGATCTGCCCGGCCTTGGCAAGACCACCCTCGCCCACGCCATGGCGGCCACGCTGGGACTAGGATTCCAGCGCGTGCAGTTCACCTCCGACCTGCTGCCGGCGGATGTGCTTGGCGTCTCCGTATACGACGCGCAATCGCGTGAGTTCCAGTTCCATCCCGGCCCGGTATTCACCAACGTCTTGCTGGCCGACGAAATCAACCGCGCGCCGCCGCGCACGCAAAGCGCGCTGCTGGAAGCCATGGCCGAACATCAGGTCACACTGGACGGCACCACCCATGCGCTGCCTGATCCGTTCTTCGTAATCGCCACGCAGAATCCTGTCGATCTCTCCGGCACGTATCCCCTGCCGGATTCGCAATTGGATCGCTTCCTGCTGCGATTGGCATTGGGTTATCCGAACGCCGAATCCGAGCGCGCGTTGCTGGCCGGCAGCGATCGCCGCACGCTTATCGCCCAGGCCGTGCCGATACTTTCGTCCGACGATGTGTTGGCCTTACGGCACGCTGTCGGTGAAGTACGCGCCAGCGATGCGCTGATCAGTTATGTGCAGGCTTTGCTGGTGCGCAGCCGCCAGCACCCAGGCACGCGCGTAGGCTTGTCGCCGCGTGCCGGCATCGCATTGCTACGGGCGGCGCGCGCCTATGCGCTGTTGCTGGGCCGCAACCACGTGCTGCCCGAGGACGTGCAGGCGCTGTTCTCCGCCGTGGCTGCGCACCGGCTGGTAGCCGAAGCAGAAGCCTCATCGGCGCCAGCGCTGGCCAAAGCCATCTTGCATGCGGTTCCGGTGGACTGAGGCAACGTTGCTGCGTTCGGGTCGCTCCATTCGGCATAGAGGATAGTTTCGACAATGCTCGCCAGCTTGCGCGAACGATTGGCCAGCCATGTCGTCCTGCTGGCGCGTCCCCGTCATGCCGAAGCGCTGCCCGTGCGATTGGACCGGCGAAGGGTCTATGTGCTGCCGACCAAATTCGGTTTGTTCTTCGCGGCGCTGCTGTTCACCATGGCCCTTGGTGCGCTGAACTACAACAACAATCCCGCACTGCTGCTGGCCTTGCTGCTGGGCGCCACTGCCTTGGCCAGCCTTATCGCCGCGCACCTGCAGTTGTCCGGGCTACGCATCGAAGCGGTGTCTGCTGAACCCGTCGCCGCGGGCTCATCACTGTCGTTGCACATCGCCTTGTCCGCGCAAGATGGCCGCCTCCGCCGCGGGCTGCGATTGGAAGCACTGAAGGCAACGACCTTCGCGCCGCCGTTCGCCAATGAGCCTGTCGTCGCCATGCTGACCTTGCCGACCGAGCACCGCGGTTGGTTGGATCTGGGCCGCATCCGCATGTCCACCACTCAACCGCTGGGATTGGCGCATGCCTGGTCATGGGTATGGCCCGCCTCACCCATGCTGGTGTATCCAGCACCGGAATTGCACGGACCGCCACTACCCAGTGGCAAGGGCGAGGGGTTGCAGACGCGGCTGCATCCTGCGGGCGACGATGTCCATCACCTGCGTGCCTATCGGGCCGGCGACCCGCGACGGGCCATCGCGTGGAAACCCTCCGCGCGCCGCAATAGCCTGCTGGTACGCGAATACGAACAGCCGCTGGGCATAGAAGTCGCACTGGAATGGAGCAGCTTGTCCGATGTGCCGTACGAACAGCGCATCCGGCGCCTGGCGCGCTGGGTCGATCTGGCCGAGCGCGAAGGCCGCCGCTATCGACTGACGCTACCCGGCCAGCCTACGCTCGGCCCGGCCCAAGGCACGGCCCACCGCCATCTCTGTCTGCGCGCACTCGCTTTGTTGCCATATGCCGAAAGCCGCTGATCTTTCTCTCCCGGCGATAGACACCGGCAGCCGGCTATGGACGCTGGCGACTACTGGACTGTGCCTGTTGGCGCTGCTGCTGCAATTGCCTGCCTCGTTGGCAACAGGAATTGGTGCCGCCGCGCTGGCAGTCGCCGCTGCGTCGTGGCGCAAGCCGATACCGGCGGCGCTGCGCATATTGATGGCGCTGGCCATGTTGGCCGCGGTGCTGTCGGTGATGGGACTGCGCTTCGGCCGCGATACTGGGTGCGCGATGCTGGCGGCGATGCTGGCGATCAAGCCGGCCGAGACCTTCAGCCTGCGCGACTCGCGCAGCCTGTTGGGTTTTGCCATGTTCGCGCCATTCGCCGCTTTCCTGTTGGACCAGGGGCCGCTGATGATGGTGCTGGCGCTGCTGGGTGCCTTGGCGGGCCTGGTGACCCTGCAGCGGCTGGCCGATGTCGAAGCGTTCGTACTGTCCGCTTCCTCGTCTCCGCTGCGCAGGCTGGAGCAAGTCGGAAAATTGGTAGTGATCGGTCTACCGCTGATGCTGGCGGCTTTCTGGCTGTTTCCGCGCTTCTCATCGCCGCTATGGGGGGTTCCCGAGCGTGCATTGAGCCGGCCCGGCCTGAGCGACAGCATGAGCCCGGGCGGATGGCTGGACTTGATGGCGGACGACTCGCCGGCCCTACGGGCGCAATTTTTCGGCGCCTCACCGAAGAGCGAAGAAATGTACTGGCGCGGACCGGTGTTGTGGGATTTCGATGGACGCACCTGGACCCAGCCGCTTTGGATGCGCAATCTTCCGGCCGAGGCGATTACCACGGGCGATCTTCGGTGGGACTACCAGATCGAACTTGAACCCACGGATCGCCGGCAGTTGGTTGCATTGGATCTGCCCGTCGAAACTCCCGCCGGCGTCCACGTTTCTTTCGACTACGGGCTGTATGTCGCTACCCCGTTGAGTTCGCTTACCCGCTGGCGGATGCAATCGGCGCCGCCCACGAGTTTCGAGCCGCGGCTCAAACAGGTGCTGCGTCAACGCGCCCTGACATTGCCGACGGGATATAACCCGCGCACGCTGGCTCTGGCCGCGCAATGGCGACGGGAAGCCGGCGATAACGACGATGCCATCGTTCGCCGCGCGCTGGGGTGGGTTCGCGCCGAGTTCGCCTACACGCTGGATACCCCGCTGCCGGGCCGGCACGCCGTAGATGAATTCCTGTTCGATCAGAAGCGGGGCTACTGCGAACATTTCAGCTCCGCGTTCGTCGTACTGATGCGTGGCGCCGGTATTCCGGCGCGTGTTGTCACCGGTTATGTCGGCGGCTATCGCAACGCTTTCGGCAACTACTGGGTCGTCAGGCGAATGGATGCGCATGCGTGGGCGGAGGTCTGGATGCCGCAGCGCGGCTGGGTGCGTGTGGATCCCACGGCGGCGGTGGCGCCGGAGCGCATCTACGACACCTTGGAGGATCGTGCCGCATCGGCCGGCGGATTGGACGGAATGGTCCGCATGGCGGACTTCGGCGACTGGATGCGCCGCGGCTGGAACGACTTCGTACTCGGCTTCGATGCCGCCCGGCAGCTGCAGATGCTGCAACGCGTGGGTGCGAACGGCATGGGCACTGCCGGCTTGGGTGTTTTGTTCGGACTGTTCGCGTTATCGGCGCTGGGTTGGATGGCCTGGCTGCTGGCACGCGGCGAGCGTGAGCGCGATCCGCTATTGCGTGCCTGGCACGGACTCAATGCGCGCTATGCCCGGCTAGGGCTGGCACGCGAGCCACACGAGCCCGCTTTGACCTGGGCGCGCCGGATCGCCGCCACCCGGCCACAGGGCGCCAATGTGCTGTTTTCGCTCAGCCGCCGTTTCGTCGCCGCGCGCTACGCTGACGCCAATGGGGACCATGGCGCGCTGATCGAAGAACTGCGCCGGCATCGCCCATGAATCTCTGGAGACCGGTCATGAAGCTTCGCATTCTCACCCTCGCCGCAGTCACCGCATTACTGGCTGCCTGTGCCACTGCTCCCAAGCCGCTGCAGGGCGCTTTCACCCCCGTCAATCCGCGGGATGCGGTGGCCAACCCTCAGGTTGGCGCATCCGTGCGCTGGGGCGGCCGCATCATCGAAACCAACCCAGGCCAGAACAACACCTGCTTCCAATTGGTATCGCGTCCACTATCGGGTAGCGGTCGGCCTATGAGCTCCGCACCTGACGCCACCGACGGCCGCTTCATCGCCTGTCGCGCGGGGTTCTACGACCCGGCCGTGTTCACCGAAGGCCGCGAAGTCACTTTCGTCGGTCGCATCGACGGCTATGAAACCGCCCGCATCGGCGAGTACGACTATCGACTACCGCGGGTCGCCGCCGATGTAGTTTATCTATGGCCGGAAGTGCGTGAAGTGGAAGTACGTCCCTATCCTTTCTACGATCCTTACTGGGGTCGGGGCCCTTACTGGGGTTCGCGTTGGGGTTGGTGGGGCTGGTAACAACGGTCACCGCTTCCATATATAAAAAAACGCCACTCATCGAGTGGCGTTTTTTTTATCCAGATCTTTCGGGAAGCTGGTGGCGTATGCAATCTGCGATCCGCTTCCGGATCTCGATCTCAAATAAGCAACAGAAACACCTCAGAGTTCCTCACGTCATCATGGAAATCCAATACCAGATGAGTGGTTGATCCCAGTAGCCACTCGACACCGAGCGCTTCAGCGAGGGGTACCAAACCGGCCCAGGTGGGCGCCCGCCAACAGGTGCAAGTGGATGTGGTAGACCGTCTGCCCGCCATGTTCCCGGCAATTCATTACGACGCGGTATCCATCTTCAGCCAGGCCTTCGCGGCGGGCGTATTCGGCCGCCGCCAGCACCAGCCGGCCCACCAATTCCGCCTGCTGCGGTTTCAGATCGTCCAGGGTGGGAATCGCTTCGTTCTTCGGAACAAACAGCACGTGCACCGGCGCCTGCGGTGCGATGTCCTTGAAGCCCAGCACCTGATCGTCCTCATAGACGATATTGGCCGGGATTTCGCGGCGGATGATCTTGCCGAAGAGTGTGTCGTTGTCGGACATGATGGAATTATCCTGCACTGAGTTATTGAGGCATCTCGCTGCGCGAACCGAATGCGTGCGACAGCGTACCGCGGTCGACGTATTCCAGTTCTCCACCCAGCGGCACGCCATGCGTCAGTCGGCTGGGACGCACGCCATGCTGGCGGGCCAGTTGCGCCAGATAGTGCGCCGTGGCCTCGCCTTCCACGGTGGGATTGGTGGCGATGATCAGTTCGGCGATCTCGCCTTCGGCCAGACGATTGGCGAGCATATCCAGGCCCAGCTCACGCGGCCCGATACCATCCAGCGGCGACAGGCGACCCTGCAGTACGAAATACAGTCCGCGGTAGCCGGTAGCCTGTTCAATGGCCAACCGGTCCGCGGGCGATTCCACGGCGCATAGCTGATGACGGTCGCGGCTGGCGCTGGCGCAGGTGGCGCAGATCTCGGTTTCAGCAAAGTCGCGGCACATCGCGCAATGGCCGATCTTCTCCATCGCCGTCTCCAGCGCACCGGCCAGCCGCTTGCCGCCTTCGCGCTCACGCTCCAACAGATGGTAGGCCATCCGCTGCGCCGTCTTCTGGCCGACGCCAGGCAGGACGCGCAGGGATTCGATCAATTGTTCGAGTAATGACGCGCTCATCTGAGAATAGTTTTGGCGGAGTTGTCTTGGCGGAGGGCTTGTTCGAAGCGGAAGCACGACCTATGCGGACATGCGGGGAGTCTCAGGCGCAGCCGCGGCACGTCCTACCTCATCCGCCTTCGACACCCTGACTCCCGGTAACGAGCTCAAGTGCGAGCGACTTCTCCAAGTACGGAAGAAGGCGACTGCCGTCAGAACGGCAGCTTCATGCCAGGCGGCAACGGCATGCCGGCGGTGGCCGAACCCATCTTCGCCTTGGATTCCGCGTCGACCTTGTTGGCAGCATCGTTGAATGCGGCGGCGATCAGGTCTTCCAGCATTTCCGCGTCGGACAGCACCGACGGGTCGATCCGCACCTTGCAGCATTCCTTGGTGCCGGTCAGGGTCACGCTGACCATGCCGCCGCCGGCGTTGCCGGTGACTTCCAGCTTGGCCAGCTCTTCCTGCGCACGCTGCAGGTTTTCCTGCATCTTCTGCGCCTGCTGCATCAGTTGGGCGATATTTCCACGCATCTCTTGGGCCTGTTGTCGTGTCCGGAAAGGGCCGCGACGGCCGGTGCCGCGCGGATCGGGAAAGAATGAGGGCGGGCTTGCCGCTACGCAACCGAGCGGCGCGAATCCTGGGCCTTATTCTTCGAAAGGACGGATCGAGTCCGGCACCACCTTGGCGCCGTGCTGCTGAATCAACCGCTGTACGTCCGGGTGATTCATGAACGCTTCCTCGGCCGCGTTCTGTTGCTCGCTTCGCTGACGGTGCCCGCGTTCTTTCAATGTCTCGGTTGCCGGCACCGCCGCGACGAACACCAGCTTTGGAGCGGCGCCGTACCGCTGGGCGATAGCATCGGTCAATTCCTTCACTGAGCGCTCGGAACGCAGATAGTCGAAACCGGCATCCAGCGAAAGTCTCAGCACGCCTGCTTCATAGCCGGCGAACCCGGCATTCTCCACCAGCTGCCGCGCCGCGCCTTTCAGTCCGCTGTTATCGGCGAAATACAGCCAAGTTTCCGCGTCGATGATGCCGATGTCGCCCGGCGAAAACGAAGCGGCAGATTCGGACTCCACGGGCTCCGGCGCAGAGGGCGCCGCGCTCCGCACAGGCGGTGGCGGTGGCGGCGGTGACCATGGCGCTTCGTGACGCGCCATCTGTTGCGGAATCGGCTCGGCCGGCGCGCGCGCGACAGGCGCGGCGGGTGCTGCGCTTTTGGCCGCCGTGGTCGCAATATTGGATTCGGTCTTCATTTCGCCGGCTTTCATTTCGCCAGGCTGCGCGGGCCGGAAGGCCAGCATGCGCAATACGCTCATTTCGAAACCGGCGCGCTGGCTGGGCGCGAAATGAAGATCGCGGCGGCCGCTCAGGGCCATCTGGTACCAGAGCTGCACCACTTCTGGCCGTAACCGGCCAGCAAAACCCTCGGCATCGATGCCTTCGGCGTCAATGACGGCGCTGGGTACCAGTTGGCGTACCTGGATCCGGTGCAACGCCTCGGCCAAAGCCTCCAGCACGCCACCCCAGTCGGGGGAGAACTCCGCTAGCGCGGCAACCACTTTCAGCAACGTTTCCCCGTCGCCATCAGCCAATGCTTCCAGCATGGCGTTCACCTGAGTGCGGTCTACCGTACCCAGCATGGTGCGCACGCCGTCTTCACGCAGGGCGCCACCGGCATAGGCGATGGCCTGATCAAGCAGCGACAAACCGTCACGCAGACTGCCATCGGCGGCCTTGGCGATCTGGCGGATGGCGCTGTCGTCGGCTTCGATCTGCTCGGCGCTCAGTATCTTGGCGATCTGGCCGGAAATCTGGCCCTCGTCCAGGCGCTTGAGGTTGAACTGCAAACAACGCGATAGCACGGTGACCGGCAGCTTCTGCGGGTCCGTGGTGGCCAGCAGGAACTTGACGTGCTCCGGCGGCTCTTCCAGCGTTTTCAACAGCGCGTTGAACGCTGCCTTCGACAACATGTGCACTTCGTCGATCAGATAGACCTTGAACTTGCCGCGCGACGGCATGTACTGGGCGTTTTCGATCACCTCACGGACGTCATCGACACCGGTGTTGGAGGCGGCGTCGATTTCCAGCAGGTCGATATAGCGGCCGGCGTCGATATCCAGGCAGGCCGCGCACTGGCCGCAGGGATCGGCGCTGGTGCCATGTTCGCAATTCAGCGACTTGGCGAAGATACGGGCGATCGTGGTCTTGCCTACGCCGCGGGTGCCGGTGAACAGGAACGCATGATGAACACGGCCGCTATCCAGCGCATTGGTCAGCGCCCGGACCACGTGTTCCTGGCCCACCAGCTCGGCAAAACGCTTCGGACGCCACTTACGGGCAAGGACGAGATAGGACATTCCGACATTGTGCCACGGCGGGTCGCCGAGCCTGCGGTCCGCCGCGGCATGGCCGTGATTGAAGCGGGCGATTCAACAGGTACTCGCAATAAATCCCCGCGACAGCTAGAATTTGCGGCCCTGAAAGCCGCCGGAAGGCAGCGGGCAGGTCCGGAGAGGTGTCCGAGTGGTTGAAGGAGCACGCCTGGAAAGTGTGTAAGCGTCTAAACCGCGCTTCGGGGGTTCGAATCCCCCTCTCTCCGCCAGTTTAGTAAACGTAGTGATGGTTCCGTGTTGTTAGCTTTGCCGAAGCACGGGAGGGGGTGAGAACCCCCGGGTTCGACAAACCGGCTTGCCGGTTTGCACGGCGAAGCCGCCCGCAGGGCGAGGCATCGAAAGATGCCGAGTGAATCCCCCTCTCTCCGCCAGATTAGTAGTTTCGATGCGTCGCAACGCGCATTCAGTCCTATGGTGGCTCCGTCGGCCCCTCGCGACGCTAGGTTGAAAATCCCGCCAGGGCCGGAAGGCAGCAACGGTATCGACTGATGCGGGCGCCGAGGTCAGCCGGCGGGGCCGCCACCTTTTTGGGACATCAAAGCCTGTAGAGCTGAGCTCGGCTGCTCTTCGATCCGCACCCGTCCAATGCGCCTCCGAATTAAGAGCAGCGGAGCAAGCTCCGCTCTACAGCGGCTATTCGTTATGGCGTGCCGTTGCGACGGCCTCGTTGCTACCGCCTCCTGATTATCACGAGGCGCGGGCATCGAAACCTGGTAGAGCCGAGCTTCGGCTGCTTCTATTTCCCGGCAAGCAGGAGCAGCGGAGCAAGCTCCGCTCTACAGCGGCGATTCGTTATCGTCCGCCGTTGCGACGGCATTGTTGCTATCGCTACGGCAAGACCGCGGGGCGCGGCGCCGAGGTCAGCCGGCGGGGCCGCCGCCTTTTTTGGGTTTATGTAGAGGCGAGCTTGCTCGGCTGCTTCTATTTCCCGCCAAGCAAGAGCAGCGGAGCGAGCTCCGCTCTACTGCGGCTATTCGTTATAGCCGGCCGTTGCGACGGCCTTGTTGCTACCGCCTCCTGATTATCACGAGGCGCGGGCATCGAAACCTGGTAGAGCCGAGCTTGCTCGGCTGCTCTTCGTGAAGACCCGCGAGATCGAAAGCAAAAGCAGCGGAGCAAGCTCCGCTCTACGACACGCAGCTTCAAGCGGCTATTCGTTATCCCCGGCCGTTGCGACGGCCTTGTTGCTGCAGATCGGGGTTATCGCGAGGCGCGCTATCGCTAGGGCAAGACCGCAGGGCGCGGGCGCGCCACAATGGCCAACGCATCAGGCTCGCGCCCGGTCACCCAATAATCGATCACTTGCCAGCGCTCGGTGTCGATCACCGCAATGCGATCACCGCCACTGATGGCCACGTAGGCACGTGGTTGGTCCGGGGCGACGATCACGCCGATTGGCAACGCCGCTTTGCCCAGCATGGTGTCCTGGTATTCGGTGTCTTCGCGGGACAGTGCCACTGTGGCCAATGACAGTTTGGTGCGGGCGTCGAAGACCTCCAGCATGGCGGATCGGGCTTTGGTCACGAACGCCATCCGACCGTCTGCTGAAAACGTCACGCGGATAGGAAACCCCTGGCTGCTCATGCGGCGGCGAATCGCCAATGTCTTGGGGTCGTGCACGGTGATGGTGCCATCCTCGCGATTGGTGACCCAGACTTCGCGCCCGTCCGGGCGCACCGCGATCCCTTCGGCACCCTTGCCCGCCGGGCGCTCGTGGGTTTCCCCGCCCGTGACCAGATCGACGCGGCTGACCGCACCCTTGGCGATCTTGGCCACATAGGCGAAACGCTCGTCTGGCGACAAGGCCACCATATGACCCACGCCATCGCCAATATCGATCTCCTTGTCGATCCGGTCCTCCGTGATATCGACCACCAGCAAGCGTGCGGACGCTTCGGTGGTGACTACAACACGCCGGCCATCCGCCAGGAATCGCAAACCATGCGGCGCGCCATGCTGGCCGAGATCGATCTGCCGGCTTGGTTTGCCGGTGGCTAGGTCGAGCACCGACAAGGTATTGCCGGACCGAATACCGCCATAGTTGCTGACCACGGCGGTGCGCCCGTCCGGCGACACCGATATTTCATGCGGCGCATCGCCGGTGCGGAACTCGCCAACCCTGCGACCGTCCTTCAGCGACAAGCGCCACACCGTGTCGGCCGATTTGTTGGCGACCAGCAATTCCGAGGCGTGCGAAACCGCTGCCGACAGCCCAAGCAGCCACCCCAACATCAATGTAGCGCCCCTCATTCCCCCACCTCTTTTTCAACCATCTTGCAGCGCATTGCTCTGCGGATGCAGCCAGCCCGCATCACCATCGCGATAGTGTTCGTGCTTCCAGATCGGCACCCTCCCCTTGACCTCATCGATGATGAAGCGGCAGGCATCGAAGGCCGCGCCGCGATGCCCCGCGCTCACGCCGACCCACACCGCCAGATCGCCGATGGCCAAGTCACCGATGCGGTGCACGCAACAGGCTTCCACGATATCGAAGCGCTCCATGGCTTGGCTCAAGATGCGCTCGCCTTCGCTTTCCGCCAGCGCGACATACACTTCATAACGCAAGCCACCGACTTTGCGGCCATCGTTGTGGTCGCGCACCCAACCTTCGAAGGACGCATAGCCGCCAGCGCGCTCATTGAGCAGTCGCGCACGAAGGCTGTCGATCTCGAACGGTGCATCAGCCAATCGAAAGCGTGTCATCTCAGCCTCCACTTACTGGTGGGATGAATGCAATCTCGCCGCTATCGGGCAACGGATCGCTCCAGCGCGCGAACTCGCCGTTGACTGCCACGCGTAGTTGCTCAATTGGCCATGCGATGCTGTGCCGCAGACGCACCTCCGCGTACAGCATCGACAGATCCTGCGCGGAGGTCTCGATTGTTTCCGACGCCGTGCCCGCAGCATCGCGCAGGCTCGCGAAATAAAGCAGCGTCACCCGCGTCATGAAGTTTCACCAAAATCGCGCTTGCCCCCGCGTTTGCCGGCCAGTTTGGCCGGACCAATCACAATGCTGTGCGACAGTGCCTTGCACATGTCGTAAACCGTCAATGCCGCCACCGTGGCACCGGTCAGCGCTTCCATTTCCACGCCGGTACGGTGCGTGGTCTTGACCTGGCATTCGATCCGCAGCGAGTGTTCGCCATCCCAATCGATCGCGATACGGCAACCCTCGATAGGCAGCGGATGACAGAACGGGATCAGCTCATGCGTGCGCTTGACCGCCATCGTGCCGGCGATAACGGCGGTGTCCACAATGCCGCCTTTGACGCTACGCAAACCATTCTTCCGCAATTGCTGCGCCACGTCCTTGGGGAAACGCACGCGGCATTCGGCACGGGCTTCGCGCGCGGTGACTGCCTTTGCGGATACGTCCACCATGGCGGGCCTTCCAGCGGCGTCCAGATGCGTCAGTGATTTCTTGCCTGCGGCCATAGTCGGGTCGAAAAAAGGGAGATTCGCCGCCTTGGCGGGAGCTGGGTAGAGCTTACCCGCCAATCAGGAACATTTCGACGTGCTTGCGGTTGCGTGCCGATGGCAGGTCGCGCAGTTCGCTGTATCGGTCGGCGCGGCGCGTCCACAGCGCCGATACGCGGGCGACCAGTGCGTCTTCGCCCTGTGTCAGCGCGGCGCGCAGATCGGTGCCTGCGGCGGCGAACAAGCAGGTATACAGCTGGCCATCGGCGGATACGCGCGCACGATGGCAATCACCGCAGAACGGCTCGCTGACCGAGCTGACGAAACCTATCTCGCCGTTGCCATCTTCGAAGCCGTAGCGGGTGGCCACCTCGCCTCGATAATTGGCATCCAACGGTCGAAGCGGCCAACGTGCGGCGATGCGGTCGCGCAATTCGGCCGACGACACCATCTGTTCGCGCTTCCAGCCGTTGCAGGTGCCTACGTCCATGTATTCGATGAACCGCAGCACGTGCCCGCTGCCGCGGAAGTGTTCGACCAGGGGCAGCACCTGGTCCTCATTGACCCCGCGCTGGATCACGGTATTGATCTTGAGACGGCGAAAGCCAGCGTCCACGGCGGCCTCGATGCCTGCCAGCACATCTTCCACGCGCCCGCGTCCGCCCGACATCACATCGAACACATGCGGCTCCAAAGCGTCGAGACTGACGGTAATCCGGCGCAGGCCGGCATCGTGAAGCGGACGCGCGTGCGCGGCGAGCAGCGAACCATTGGTGGTCAGCGCCAAGTCTTCCAACTGGTCAATGGCAGCCAGGCGCCGCACCAGCTCGGGCAAGCGCTTGCGCAGCAACGGCTCACCACCGGTCAGGCGCAGCTTACGTACACCAACACGCACGAAGCCCCTCACCAGCGCTTCTATCTCGTCGAACGACAATCGTGATGCGGCATCCAGGCCGTAATCGTCCGGCACCTGATCGGCCGGCATGCAGTAGCCGCAGCGGTAGTTGCAGGCTTCGATCACCGACAGCCGCAGGTCGCGAAGCGGACGCCCCCGGACATCGCGTGGCGTGATGGGCAATTCAGGGGTCGGCACAGTGGTGTTCATGCGGTTTGGACCCGCATTATGGCCGGTTCGTTCAACGCCACCACTTCTCCCGGCCCAGCGACGCGATGACCACGCGCCTCCAGTTGCCGAGCGTCGGCGTCGCTGGCGTAGTGATACAGCACGCACCGCCGCAGCAGTTCGGAGGCGTATTCACGTTCCAGGTCGTCGATGCCGCTATGCGACGGATTGCCGTGCAATGCGCAGTCGTGCGCGATGAGCTCATCCGCGTCGGCGTAGCGCGCCAGCATTTCCGGAATGGGCCGGGTGTCGCCGGTCCATACCACACTGCCGCGCAGGCGCAGGCCGAACGCCGAATCCGGCCAATGATGGCGCACCGGAAACACCTCCAGCCGGATGCCGTCGTGCCAGAACGCATTGCCGACCGGGATCAATTGAAAGGCGTCCCAGAAATTGGCGCCGCCTTCAGCCAGGACGTTGGGATATTCGCCCACTCGCTGGTGCAGCAGCGGTACCACCGGCGCCGGCACGTACACCCTGGTTTTGCCGTGCCGGGCAGGGTCGAAATAGCTGCCGACGAACAGTCGCTCGAATCCCGCCACATGGTCCAGGTGCACATGCGTGACGAACAATGCCGAAGGTAGCTCGCCGTATTGCGCTGAGTACGCCGTCAGGCCTTCCGCGCCGCAGTCGATCGTCAGCCACGGAGCGCCATCGCGCTCCACCGTGGCCATGGCCGAACCCAATTCGACCGCCGACGCATTGCCCACACCATGGAAACGCAACCGCCAGGACATCAGAATCCCCGCGCCCAGGCAACGTCGTAGGCTTTGCGCAGGCGCGCATAGTCGTAGTTCACTTCATCCACCGATCGTTCGCCACGTGTCTTCAAGAGAGAACGCTTGAGGCGGGAAAGATTCGCTTCCCGCCAGCGAGTGGCGGGAATCCGCAGCGCCCCACGGTCGAAGTCGATCAGCCAGCCATGGCCTTTTTGGTCGAACAGTATGTTGTGGGCATTGAGGTCGGCATGGTCCAGACCTGCCCGGTGAAAGCGCGCGATCAAGCGGCCGCTGGCTTCCCAGGGCGCATCGCCAGCTTGCGAATGAGCCAGGTCGGCCAGCGGGCGCACGTCCAGCAGACGCTCCATCAGCAGCGCCGCGCGATAAAACATGCCTTCGCGTACGTAGCTGGCTGCCACCGGCCGGGGCACGGGCAGGCCACGCTCCAGCAGCGCGCGGGTCAGGCGGAACTCGGCGAAACTGCGCGTGCGGTTGGGCCCCCGCCATAGGTAGCGATCACGGCTGAAACGCGCCGCCAACCCGCCACGCCGATAAATCCGTAGTACGCAATGATTGGACGGCGCATCGATGAACCAGGCGCCGCCTCGCCCGCCGCTGTCTACGGGCTGTGCGCGGTCGCCCCATTTTTCCGGGACAAACCAGTCCGGATTGGCCTGCCGCACATGCTTTCGGTCGAATAAAATCGCGCCGTAGGCGTCGCCTTCGCGGAACGGCGTCAAGGATTCCGAGGCGTCGAAGCTGACCATCCGCCGAGTCTAGAGCGTGTCAGCGCCGTTTGGATAGCTTGCCGGCGCAGCGCAAGGCCCTTTCATGCGGCGGATACATGAAAAAAATCGTAAGCGGAAGCCGCCTGCAGCGCGTTCCGCTACGCTCTCGTGGCCCATCGCTTATCGACATACACTTCCTCTTCTTTCCTCACGCTTGTGCACCGGCACCGGCGCCCTTCCCCGCTTCGACAGGCCTGAACTTGCCTACCAGCCCTTCTTCTTTCTGCCTGCTCCGCCTGTCCGCCCTGGGCGACGTTACCCATGTCGTACCGCTGGTCCGTACGTTGCAGAAGCATTGGCCGCAGTCGCACATCCGATTGCACTGGATCATCGACAAAGCCGGGCACAAGCTGCTTGAAGGGCTGGAAGGCGTGGTGTTTCACGTCTATGACAAAAAAACCGGGCTGGCAGGCATGCGTGCGTTACGACGGGATCTGCCGGCGGAGGGCTTCGATGCGCTGCTGCAGATGCAGGTAGCGTTTCGCGCCAACGTGTTGTCGGGCTTCGTTCCCGCGCGCCGCCGCATCGGCTACGACCGTTCCCGTTCCAAGGACCTGCACGGACTTTTCATCAACGAACGCATTCCCGACCGCCCCGGCATCCATGTTCTGGATGCGATCGGCAGCTTTTGCGAGCCCTTGGGCCTGCGCCAGACCGAGGTCGTCTGGGATCTGCCGGTACCTGCGGAAGCCCGTCAGTGGGCAGCGGCACAGTGGGAAGACGATGGCGCGCCGGTGCTGATGATCTCGCCCTGTTCCAGCCATGTTCGTCGCAACTGGTACCCCGACCGATATGCCGCGGTGGCCGATCACGCGGCGAGCCGAGGCTGGCGGGTGGTGCTGTGCGGCGGGCGCAGCGAACTGGAACGCAGCACCACCGATGCCATCCTGGCCGCGATGCAGGCGCCTGCGCTGGATCTGGTGGGCAAGGACACCTTGAAGCAGCTGCCGGCCTTGCTTGAGCGCGCCGATTTGGTCATGACGCCGGATTCCGGGCCCATGCATATCGCCAATGCCATGGGGGCCAAGGTGCTGGGCCTGCACGCGGCCAGCAATCCGTTGCGCAGCGGGCCTTACTCGGATGTGCGTTATTGCGTGGACAAATACGACGCCGCGGCGCGCAAGTTCCTGGGCAAGCCTGCCAGCGAACTCAAATGGGGGACCAAGATCGAGTTCGACGACGTGATGGCGCTTGTTTCAGTTCAGGACGCTGTCGACGCTTTCGAGCGGTTCGTTGCCGACGCTGCGGAGAATTGACGCCCGAATTGGCCGCGCGACGGCACGGTTGTTAAGGTAGCGGTCCGCGATAGTAGAGCGCGAGTGATGACCAAGGCACCACCACTACGTGGCGCGGCGCTGCTATGGCTATTCGTGGCGTCGGGCTTCGCCGGTCTGATCTACCAATCGATGTGGTCCCACTATCTGGGCCTGCTGCTGGGGCATGCGGCATTTGCGCAAAGCCTGGTGTTGTCGATTTTCATGGGCGGCATGGCCCTGGGCGCTTGGCTGGTCAGCCGCGGCCTGCGGCAATGGCGTCGGCTGATCCTGCTATACGCCGTCGCTGAGGCCGCCATCGGCTTATTCGGGCTGGGCTTTCATCCGCTGTTTTCCGCCTACTCTTCGGTTTCGCAGGAGTTCGTACTACCGTTGCTGGGCGAAGGCCTCTGGGGACGTCTGTACCCGTGGTTGTCGGCGACGCTGCTGATCCTGCCTGCGTGCGTGTTGCTGGGCGCGACGTTTCCTCTGCTGAGTGTCGGCTGGTTACGCACGCTGCCCGCGCAAGAAGAACGCGTGCTCGGCGGCCTTTACTTCGCCAACAGCCTCGGAGCTGCGGCCGGCGCGCTGGTCGCCACCTTCCTATTGCTGCCTGCATTCGGCATGCCCGGCACCCTTGGGTTTGCTGGTGCGGCCAATCTGCTGGTGGCAGTGGCGGCGTGGGGAGTGTCGCGAGGGCTGCGGGAAGAGCACGTCCTTGGAGAGCGCGTCCATGGAGAGCGAGCTATCGAAGAGCACGCTATTGAAGAGCACTCCTTCGATACGACGCTCCCTCCGACCTTTCCGCAAGAACAAACTGGCAACACGTGGATCCGTCATCGCCTGCCAGCCGTGGCTTTCCTGTCCAGCGCGTTTTCCTTCGTCTACGAAATCGGCTGGGTGCGCCTGCTCAATCAGGTACTGGGCACCACGCTGCACGCTTTCGAGCTGATGCTGGCCGCTTTCCTGTTGGGATTGGCGTTCGGCGGACTGTGGGTACGCCGCCGCGCCGGCCGCGTCAATGATGCGGTGCGATTGGCGGGATTCGCGCAGATCGCATTGGGAATGGCGGCGCTGCTTTCGCTGGTGGCATTCGCCAATGCCTTCGGCTGGATGGAATGGCTCATGGGCGCACTGTCCCGCAGCGACTCAGGCTACCTGCTGTACACCTTGGGCAGCGCCGCCATCGCGCTGCTGGTGATGTTTCCGGCAGCGTTTTTCGCTGGCATGACGCTGCCGCTGTTCACTGTCGCCTGGCTGCGCGCGGGAGGCGGCGAAGCGGGCATCGGCAGGCTGTATGCCGCCAACACCTTGGGGGCCATCGCCGGCGTGATGCTGATGATGCATGTGCTGATTCCATTAATTGGCGTGCGCCTGGGCGTGCTGCTGGCCGCGTTGGGCGATGCCCTGCTGGGCTTCTGGTTGTTGGCCCGCGCGCAACAGGAAGTACCGCCGCACCGCGCGGGTGCGGCCGCCCTGGTGCTGGCGTTCGTGCTGATACTCAGCTTGACACTGGGGCGTCCCGATCCACGCGAGCAGGCAGGCGGAGTGTTCCGCAGCGGTGTCGCGCGTTTGTCGGAAGAATCCCAGCTGCCTTTCCTGCGCGACGGCAAAACCACCACGGTGGCCATTGTGCGTTCGCCGGCCCACCGCTCCGCCGCCATCATCACCAACGGCAAATCGGACGCAGCCATGGCCTTGGATATGGCCACACCTCCGCGCGGCGACGAATTGACCATGGTGATGTTGGGTGCGCTGCCGCTGGCGGTGCATCCGGAGCCGCGGAACATCGGGGTGATTGGTTGGGGTTCGGGTCTGACCACCCACACGTTGCTGGGTAGTCCTCGGGTGGCGAAAGTGGAAACGGTGGAGATCGAACCGGCCATCCACGCCGCTGCCAAGCTGTTCGGAAATCGCGTGGTCCGGGCTTATGAAGATCCACGTTCGCACGTGCATTTCGATGATGCGCGCCGGTTTTTCGCCACTGGCCAACGCCGCTACGACGTCATCGTCTCCGAACCATCCAATCCTTGGGTCAGTGGCACAGCCAGCCTGTTCACGCGCGAATTCTATGCATTCCTGCGTACGCACCTGACCGATGACGGGGTATTGGTGCAATGGCTGCAGACCTACGAAATGGACGATGCGCTTTTGGCTACTCTTCTGGCTGCCTTGCTGGCGGAGTTCCCCAATGCAGAGGTCTATCTGGCCCATGACGTGGATCTGGTAGTGGTGGCCTACGCCGGCAAGCGTCATCGCGCTGACTACGCACGGCTGCAGCATCCCGATCTGCAGCGGGAGCTTGCGCGCGTAGGTTTGGGCAACGCCCAAGAGCTCGCCTTGCGCCGCATAGGCGACGACGATGTGCTTAGGCTGCTGGTAAGAGGGCTTGGTGCGGAAGCGCATAGCGATTTCTATCCGCGGGTCGCCTTGCGCGCCCCTGCAAGCCGGTTCCGTAGCGACACCTCCGTAGCCTTTCAGAATCTGGTCGATAACGGGTTGCCTGTGCTGGATATGCTGGGACAACGCTCGCCACCGGCCGCCCGCAGTGCAATAAGCCTTCAGCCCGAACACCGCTTCACCCGAGCTCACCGTAGCGCTGCGACATTGGCCGCGCGCATGCGCAACGAAACGGTGGACCGCGCCAGAGACGAAGAGCTGGATGCGTCGTTGGCATCGGCAGCGGAAACCCTGCGCGGGTTGTCCGTGCAGCGTGTGATCGAAAATGTCCCGCTATGGACCGAAGTCGCTTATACGGTCGCAACGGCGACCATCGGACTACTGCCCGCCGAAGACTTGCGCGGACTATGGATAGAACCGGCCTGGATTGAGAACCACCCCAATCAGCCTGACGAAGTGAGGAAACTGTTGTTGCTATACGGAGCCTCAGCCAGCCGGGACTCGGCCGCGATGCGCGACGCCGGAGAAGCGGTGCTGCAGTCGCCCGGACGATTACCGGTGCACGTGCAGGAGCAGGCCTTGGTGATTGCGCAGCTGGGCGCAATTGGCATGCGCGATTTCGAGGCGGTCGAAGCGCTGCATGCGGCTCATGGCGCCGCTCTGCCGTCCAGCGAACGGCTACGCAGGGTCAGGCACCTGCTACGGGTCTGGGCGGCGGAACGCGCATTGGAGTAGCGATGCTCTTCCACGGAACGAAGTCGAGCTTCCCGCGTCGCGCCCGCGGCGCACGCTATCTGGAAGCGGGGATTGCTCCTTTTTGACTCGGCGCTGGCCGGGCTGAGCGCATAATTCTTTCGCCATTACCGCGGAATACACATGTCGCTGCAAACGCTACTGGGAACAGAACTTCCTCTTCTGCAAGCGCCGATGGCTGGCGTGCAAGGTAGTCGCTTGGCGATTGCCGTCAGCACTGCCGGCGGGCTGGGCGCACTGCCGTGCGCCATGCTGTCGCAAGAGACCCTGCGTGAGGAAATCGCGGCGATACGCGCGCAGACCGCACATCCCTACAACCTCAACTTCTTCTGCCATGCGTCGCCGCTCGCCGATCCAGTGCGTGAAGCGGCGTGGCGCTCGCGCTTGGCGGACGACTATCGCGCGTGGGGCATAGATCCTGCCGCCATATCCGCGGGACCCGGGCGTCATCCTTTCGATGCGGCCATGGCGGAATTTCTACGTGAATTCCAGCCACCGGTGGTCAGTTTCCATTTCGGACTGCCGCCTTCCGATTGGCTGGCGCCGCTGCGCGAATGGGGTTGCCGGATATTGAGTTCCGCTACCACGGCCGATGAAGCGCGCTGGCTTCAGGCACGCGGCGTGGATGCCGTTATCGCGCAGGGTTTGGAAGCAGGCGGTCATCGCGGCACGTTCCTGTCGGACGACTTGACGCTGCAGATGGGCACCTTCGCATTGTTGCCGCAGATCGTGGCAGCGGTTGATGTGCCGGTGATCGCAGCGGGGGGCATCGCCAACGCGCGGGGCGTGGCCGCGGCAATGGCGTTGGGCGCCGCGGGAGTGCAAATCGGTACTGCCTACCTGCTGTGCCCGGAGGCCGATACCCGGCAGGTCCACCGGGATGCGCTGCGAAGCCCGGCCGCGCATCACACGGCACTGACCAATGTCTTCACTGGCCGTCCGGCCCGCGGCATCGTCAATCATGCGGTCCGTTCATGGGGTCCTATCAGCAGCGACGTACCTGCATTTCCCTTGGCGACCAGCGCATCGGCTCCGCTGCGCCAAGCTGCCGAAGCGCAAGGCCGTGGTGACTATTCGCCGCTATGGGCGGGTCAAAACGTCACCGGGTGCAAGGAAATCCCGGCCGCGCAACTGACATGGGAACTGGCGGCAGGGTTCGGCAGCCAAGAGCCGCCTTGCATCGTTTAGAACACTTGCCGAAAACCGCTATCTGCAAGCGGGGAGCGCAAGGCTTTTGCTTTATCTCCCCTTTTAGAACCGGACCAGCGTTGAATCTCCAGTGTGCCTATATGGCGGAGCCCTTCACGGCGTCATCCCAGCTTTCGCTGGGATGACAGCATTGAAAAGTTCGCAAACAGCCGGTGTCAGGACGCCGCGCCGGCCCTGTAGTCCTGATAGGACTTTTCTTCCACGTAGCTGGAACCCAGTGCCAGATTGATGTCTTTCTTGATGCGGGCGCGCTCGTCGTTTTCGAAATAGACGCTGCGGGCCAGGCGGATGAATCCCTCATCGAACGCCTGCGCTTTTTCCTTGATACGGATGTCGTCTTCGATCACCCACAGGCGCTCATTGACCGCCTTCAGCTGCGCGCGCAGTTCCGCGATATTGCCGCCCGCGGCTGGGTGCGCCATCCAGGTCTTTTCCAATGCGGTCAGTTCATTGCGCACATTCGCGAGCTTCGCCGGATCGCTCATGCGCTCGGACTTGATTTGCAAAATGGCGATCTTGTCGAGCAATTCGCCGAAGGAAACTGGAACCAGAATTTCTGACATAAGGCTGCGCCGGTACGTGAATCGGGCCAGTTTAGCCGAGGCGGCTGAATGTGGCGTACTCGTTTGCCGACCCCGCAACCCCGAAGAACCCGTAGGAGCGGCCCTGACCCGTAGGAGCGCCGTCTCGGCGCGAGCTCTTCCTGTCAGATCCCGATAGAAGCGAAAAGCTCGCGCCGAGACGGCGCTCCTACAACATCCTTGTGCCTCGCCCTTCAGGCGGCTCCGTCGTGCAGAACGGCAATCCTGCCGTTTGTCACTCGGCACATCCTTGTGCCTCGCCCTTCGGGCGGCTGCGCCGCGCAGAACGGCAATCCTGCCGTTCTGTCGAACCTTGGGTTCTCTTCCAAATCCCCCTCTCCGCCAGATACGAAAAAAAGCCCCGCAAGGGGGCCTTTTCGTATCTGGCGGAGAGGGGGGGATTCGAACCCCCGATGCGCTATAAACGCATGCCTGATTTCGAGTCAGGTACATTCAACCACTCTGCCACCTCTCCGGGTGGTTTCCCGGCGCGAACCGGGGCCGTGCATGATACGGGGCGCCCCGCGTCCGGACAAGCGAGCGGGCAGATTCCTGGCTGAATCCGCTGAACACCACCTGCCCAGGGATATCCGGCTTTCTTGCTTGCTGTCCGTTTCCTCCGGATCATTCCGTATGAATGGGTAGGGAAAATCCCGTCAGACACCATAGGGCACCATGATCGAATTCGGGCATATCACCCACGTAGGCCTAAGACGGGAATTGAACGAGGACACCTACTACGGCGACAGCGAGCTGGGGCTGTGGCTGGTGGCCGACGGAATGGGAGGGCATGCTTGCGGTGAAGTGGCCAGCGCGCTTGCGCGCGAGACCATCGTGCGCGAAATCCGCGAAGGCACGCCGCTGACGCAAGCCATCCGCATCGCCGACGAAGAGATCATCCGTACCTCTCGCCGCCGCAACGACACCCTGCCGATGGGCACGACCGTGGTGGCCGCCCGGGTACAGGGCAATCGGTTCGAGGTGGCCTGGGTCGGCGACAGCCGCGCCTATCTGTGGCGCGACGGCCAGCTGGCCCAGCTCAGCCAGGATCACAGCTATGTGCAGGAACTCATCGCCCAAGGTGCGCTGACCAGCGAACAGGCGCGTTCGCACCCGCACCGCAATGTGGTTACGCAGGCCCTGGGGGTCACCGATCCCAATCACCTGAACGTGGAAACCATGACGGGCGAATTGAAGCCCGGCATGCAGTTGCTGTTATGCAGCGACGGACTGACCGAAGAGGTCGACGACAGTGGCATCGCCGATACCTTGCGTCACGACGACTGCAGCGCGCAGGAGTGCGTGGACACCCTGGTGGCCGCGGCTCTGGATGGAGGCGGCTCCGACAACGTCACCGCGATCCTGGTGCGCTGCCACTGATTTCCCGCCTTCCCTGTAGCGCCGTCTCGGCGCGAGCTTTTTCGGTCAGATCGCGGAAGCGAAGAGCTCGCGCCGAGACGGCGCTCCTACAGATTCGGATTCGCGACCTACAGCGCCAGCATCCCAGTATTCATTCCTACATGCCCACTGCCGTGGCGATAGGTTCCGGTTCGTCCCACAGGCAAGTGCCGCCGGCTTTTTTGCGCAGCTTGGCCAATCGCGCTTCGTGCGCGGCCAGTTCTTCGGCCGACGGCTGCACGCGCGGACGCGGGCCTGCGGCGGCAATGGCGAACGCTTGGGTCACCACGACGGTTGTCTGTCCAGGTTCATCCAATCCGCCGAAACCAATCTCGCTCTGGCCGGCAGTCAGGTTCAAATACACGTCGCATAGCAGTTGCGCATCGAGCAATGCTCCATGCAACTGGCGGTGGGTGTTATCCACCCCCAGACGCTTGCACAGCGCGTCCAACGAATTGCGTTGGCCCGGAAAGCGCTGCCGCGCCAGCAGCAGCGAATCTTCGACGCGCACCCGGTCCTGCATGCGGCCGTAGTGATCGCCCAGCAGCGATAGCTCGTAGTTCAAGAAACCGATATCGAACGCGGCGTTGTGGATGATGAGTTCGGCGCCATCGATGAACGCCAGGAATTCATCGGCCACCTCGGCAAACAGCGGCTTGTCGGCCAGGAACTCCAGGCTCAGGCCGGTTACTTCAGCAGCGCCTTGCTCGAACTCCCGCTTGGGATTGAGGTATTGATGGTAAGTGCGCCCGGTCGGCCGGCGTTCCAGCAATTCGACGCAACCGATTTCGACGACGCGGTTGCCCTTCTTCCACTCCAGGCCGGTGGTTTCGGTATCGAGAACGATCTGGCGCATGCGGGCGGGTTACCTCTCTACTGCTCAAGGACAAACAAATTCACGGGGCTGTGGTCTTCCGACAGCTGCACCATTCTCTCAAACCCGAATCCCAGTTTCTGCAACAGCCGAATGGAATCTGTATTGGCCGGATCGACAATCGCCAAAATGCGGTCCAGCGCCAATGAATCGCGGGCGTGCGCCAGTACCGCTCGCGTCGATTCCAAAGCGTATCCCTGTGACCAGAATTCAGGCAGGAAGGCGTAGCCCAGGTCCGGATGGTCCAAGCCTTCGCGCCGTACCAAGCCGCATAGGCCGGCGATGGCGCCGCTGGCCTTGATATCGACGCGATACAGGCCGTAGCCATGGGTGCGATAGCTGCTGGCCGGGCCGTTAGCCACGTAGTCGTGCGCGTTGTCGAGATTGCGGACGCCGCGATCGCCGATGTTGCGAAGGAACGAAGGCTCGTTCAACAACCGCAATATAAAGGCGGCATCTTCGACGGAAGACGCCGATAGTTCCCGGAGTTGTAGGCGTTCGGTTTCCAGCAACGCGCGCGATTTCATTCAGCCTACCGCCGCGGCTGCACGAAACTTCAGTGCTTCGTTGCGGGCCAGTACATCCACCCGCTCATTGTCCGGATCGCCTGAGTGACCCCGCACCCAATGCCATTCGATCTGGTGGCGCAGTGTTGCCGCGTACAAGCGCTCCCACAGGTCGCGATTCTTCACCGGCTCACCGGCGGCGGTCTTCCAGTTCCGGCGTACCCAGTTGGGCATCCATTCGGTGATGCCTTGGCGTACGTACTGGGAATCGATGTAGAGCGCGATGCCGCACGGTTCGGTCAATGCCTCAAGCGCGGCGATGGCCGCCATCAGTTCCATGCGGTTGTTGGTGGTCAGCGCCTCGCCGCCGGCCAGCTCGCGTTCGCGGTCCTGGTAGCGCAGCAGCGCCGCCCAGCCGCCCGGCCCCGGGTTGCCGAGGCAGGAACCGTCGGTATGGATGCTCACTTGCTTCATGCGGGGCACTTCTTGCGGTGCGGCTTCATGCGGGGATTCTTCATGCAGGGGATTCTTCTCTTTCATGCGGGCGCGGCATCGGTCCGCCACGGACGTTTGACCGGCGATGGGGGGATCAGGGCAGCGACACGTTTTTCAGCTTCCAGCAGGCAAACGGCGCGCAAATGGCCAGGCGCCCGGCCGGTGCCATCGCTTTTGGTTCGCCAGAC
The DNA here is from genome assembly GCF_040948865.1 of Pseudoxanthomonas sp. UTMC 1351. Classification (NCBI taxonomy): domain Bacteria; kingdom Pseudomonadati; phylum Pseudomonadota; class Gammaproteobacteria; order Lysobacterales; family Lysobacteraceae; genus Pseudoxanthomonas; species Pseudoxanthomonas sp. UTMC 1351. Next base: position 78,463 of record NZ_JAVGJT010000004.1, read on the forward strand.
GGGGCCCATATAGTGGATTTCGCGGCCGACTGGCTGCAGGCCTGCAGCCCGGAGCCGCTCCCGCCAGCCAACCGCGTCGTGGACAATCAGGTCCAGACCGCGCCAGCGGGCACGGTATGGGCTCCAGGGATTCAGGGTGAACAGCCAAAGGCGCCCGCCGGGCTCCAGGACACGGGCGCATTCCTCCAGCAGATCATCGTGTCCGGTCTCCAGCGCGTGCTGCAGCACGACAGCGCCAATGGCTTCGGTAGGCAACGGCAACGGCAGGTCGCAGCGCACACTGCCGGTAAAGCCCTGTGCCTGCCGATGCAGCTGGACGCCCCGCGGTGAGGGGGTTACGGACAGATCCTGGGCAGCCGGACCAAGCCACAGCCAAGGCTGCGGAGCCCGAGCCTTCAACGCGGCCGCCACCCAAGGGTGCTCAATGGCCAGCAGTCGCCCGCCGGGGCCGTTCCCGAACCACGTCAGGGCATCGGGTTGACGGCTGAACATAAAGGCAGGCATGTTCGCAATTGTAGAGGACGCCGCCCCCGAGCGTCCTTCCCCGTTCCCTGCGAGCACGCCCAGCATGCGTCTGCTAGCCCTTCCTGCGTTCGAAGACAACTACATCTGGGCCCTGGTAGATGACGAAGGCGACGCGCTGATCGTGGATCCCGGCGACGCTGCGCCAGTACTGGCGGCCGCCGAAAACGGGCTGTGGCCGGCGGCCGTGCTGCTCACCCATCACCATCACGACCATTGCGGGGGCGTGGACGATCTGCGCCAACGATGGCCCACATTGCCGGTGTTCGCACCCGAAGACACGCGCATTCCCCACGCGACCGAGCGGGTTGGCGACGGCGCCGGGATATCGCTGAAGAACTGGCGGTTTTCGGTATTGGCCGTACCAGGGCATACCCGCAGCCACATTGCTTTTTTCGGCGGAGGCGGAAACGGCCAGTCGCACCTGTTCTGTGGCGATACGCTATTCAGCCTGGGCTGTGGACGGATGTTCGAAGGTACTGCCTCGCAGATGCTCGGCTCGCTGGATCGTTTGGCTGCCCTGCCTGGCCAGACCGCGGTGTGCTGCGGCCATGAATACACCCTGGCCAACGCGGCCTTCGCACGCGTCGTGGATCCCGCCAACGACGCCCGGCGTCGCCGTACCGAGGAAGCTCAAACCATGCGCAATTCCGGACGTCCCACTGTTCCTTCCACATTGGCGCAAGAAGTCGGTACCAACCCATTCCTGCGGGTCGATACGCCTGCCATTCGCGAGGCGGTGACCCATCGCCTGGGCCGCTCGCCGCAGGACCGGGTGGAAACGTTCGCCGAACTGCGGCGCTGGAAGGATGACTTCCGCGTATGAAACGGCGCCGTCTATTGGCTTGCCTGCTGCTGGCCAGCGGCCAGCTGTCCGCAGCCGACGCGCCGGCGCCGCCACCCTCCACTTCCCCGGTCGAGTTGAGTGCCGGCGTCCAGCCCGACATTCCGTCTGCACCACCTGTCGACCCCGCGACCGTGCCGCTTGCGGGTCAACGCACCGGCCTGGATATCTATGCGCGGTTCCGCGAAGGTTTGGCCGATCCCGATTGCGATGCCGCGGCCACCGGCGGTCGCTGGAAGAAGCAGTTCGGGCATGCGCCGGGGCAGTTGGCGAAAACCAACGACGATCTGCTACCGCTGTTCGGCTATGTGGTCGATGCGCTGCATGACGCTCATCTACCGACCGAATACGCCCTGATTCCTTTCGTCGAAAGCGGCTACAAACCGGGCGCCCGCAGTGCCAGCGGTCCGGCGGGGCTTTGGCAACTCATCGGCACCACCGCAAAGAACCATGGCGTGCCGATGCGCGCTGGCTATGACGGGCGCCTGTCGCCCGTCGACTCCACCCAGGCGGCGGTGCGCTATCTCAAAACGCTGCATGGCATGTTCGGCGGCGACTGGCGACTGGCAGTGATGGCTTACAACGCCGGTGAGTACCGGATACTGCAGTCGATGCGCCGGGCCGGCATGAATGCGCAAAATGCGAAGCCAGCGGAACTGCCTAGCCTGTCCGGCATCACCTACGCCTACGTTGAAAAGTTGCACGCGCTGGCGTGCATCTTCCAGCAGGCAGACGATGGTGACGAATGGCTGCAACGCCTCGACCGCCCGGTGCCATTGTTGGCGGCGCATCCCCTGCCGAAGGACGCCGCCACTCTGGAAGGCTGGGCTGCCCGCCAGGGCCATGACAGCGGATTACTGAAACGTTTGAACCCAGCGCTGGCAGGTAAGTTCAGCCGCGGCGATAAGCCCCTGCGCGTGCTCGCGCCAGAAGGTGCGGTAGCCATTGCGCTGGCCCACGCGGACCTGCCTCAGGAAAACACGCCGGGAAGCATGTCCGCAGCAAGCATGCCGACGGAAAGCGCAAAGAAAGAGGCTGCCGTCATCCCAGCCACGCTGGCCGCGGGCACTGCTACAGCCGCAGACGTCTCTACCCATCGTTCGCACACGGTACGCCGCGGCGAGTCGGCTTGGATCATCGCGAAGCGCTACGGGCTGCCGACCAGACAACTTCTCACTCGCAACGGCCTGAGTGCCAACAGCGTGTTGCGTCCTGGCATGGTGCTGAGCCTGGACGAAGAAGCGCCTTAGCGGTTGCTCATGCTCTCGAATCTTTTGCCGGCGGCGCGTAGAGCGCGGACCTTGCTCCAGTGCCCTTCTGGATAAACGGGGGCAACGCTAAGAGCCAAGCAGCCGAGCGAACTGGCTCTACAAAAGCGCAGACGCGTCTCTTGTAGGAGCGACATGAGTCGCGACGTTTATGTTTCCGGTCGCGACTCACGTCGCTCCCACAAGATCGACGATACCGGTTGTGAAGAAAAGCAGCCAAGTGGATTTAGCTCTACATAAAAAAGCCCGGCATTAACCGGGCTTTCTTGTTCTGGTTACGGGTACTGGTATTAGTCCCGACTACAGGCGATCTTCCATGATTTCGATCTTGAAGCGCTTGCGCATTGCATCGATGTAGGCCTGCACCGCACTGTTGCCGCCCAGTTGCGCCAACTGCTGCTGCATCATCGCGCGCTGCTCGGCCGGGAGTTCCGTCAGATCGCCTTCGGTAACCTTTTCGACGGCGAAGACCGCATAGGCGCCGTCGGGCAGTTCGGCCTTGCCCGCCGATACCTTGCCTTCTGCCGGACGTTGCGCCGCGAAGATCGCTTCGTTGACCTCCGGCGTAGGTGCCGGCATACCGCGCTGCATGCCTGGGATCTGGTGGACTTGCAGGCTCTCTGCGGCGGCGATGCTTTGCAGCGTTTCGCCTTTGCCAATGCGGGCCATCAACGCGTCGGCAGCGGCTTCCGCCGCCTTGCTGCGACGGTTCGCACGAACAGCGGCGATCACCGCGTCGCGCACTTTGGCGAGAGGCTGAGTCTGCTCCGGCGTATGCTGCGTGACTCGAATGACGACGCTATGGTTGGGTGCCAGCTCAATGGGATCGCTCACCGTACCGTCCTGCACCAAGGTATCGGAGAACGCGGCACGCAGTACCGCCGGATTGGCAGCGATGCCAGCAGGATCGTTGCGTGAGACCGGGCCAGCTTTCTGCACGGGCAGGCCCACCGCCTTGGCGGCGGATTCCAATGAGGTCGGGTTCTTCAGTGTCTCGGTCACGACCCGGCCAGCCAGGTCGTTGTAGGCACGTTCGCGGGCAGTTTCCATCTGTTCGCGCGCCAGCTCACCGCGCACTTCCTCGTACGAACGACCGGCACCCGGCTTGATCTCCTTCAATTTCAGCACGTGGTAGCCGTAGTCGGTTTTCACCGGGCCGCTTACTTCACCCGCTTGCATCGAGAACACGGCATCTTCAAACGGTTTGACCATCGAACCATCACGCGCGATCCAAGGCAGCTCGCCGCCGGTGTCCTTGGAACCAGGATCTTCGGAGTTGGCACGCGCCAGGGCTGCGAAATCAGCGCCCGCTTTCGCCTGCGCGGTCAACGCCGCAGCTTTCTCTTCGGCTGCTTTCAAGGTGGCCGCATCAGCGTCCGCTGGCGCACCAATCAGGATATGCGCCGCTAGACGTTGCTCAGGCGACATGAAGCGAGCCTTCTCATCTTCGTAGCGCTTGCGCAATGCGGCCTCGTCCGGAGTCGTCTCTACCGGCAAGGCATTGCCGTCGATTTCGATGTATTCCAGCGCGACACTTTCCGGCTGCTTGAAATCCGCGGTGTGGCCTTCGTACCAGGCTTTGATATCAGCATCGGTAACCGGCGCCGTGTCTTCTGCAGGTAGCGGCAGAACGGCGACGGTGACGTCTCGCGTCTGGCCCAGCAGTTTGAACAACCGGTCGGTTTCACCTTGGGTCGTGAAATCGGAGCTGCCAATGGCCTCTGGAATCAGCAGCGTGCGCAGACGCTCGCGCTGCTCCTCCTCGAACTTCAATGGCGTCACAGCGGGCACTTGCTGCGACAGCAACATTTGATAGCGCTGTGCGTCGAACTTGCCGTCGGTCTGGAATGCAGGCTCGCTGCTGATGGCCTTCTGTATCGCGGCGTCGCTGATCGATATGCCCGCACGCTGAGAAGCCAGCGCCAGCACCTTTTGATCGATCAGCTGCTCCAGCACCTTGAGCTTGTTCTCCTTGCTTTCGAATTCGCGCGGATCGAAATTCTCGCCCATGGCCTGGCGCTGCTGCGCACGCACTTGCTCGAACTGAGCGCGGAACTCATCGGTCGTGACTTCTTCGCTTTCCCACAGTAGCGATACCGGCCACCACTGCGGTGCCGATTCCCACCACTTCGGCGGCGCCTTTACCGTGGCGACATCATTGGCCGCACCACCGGTCATGTATTCGTTCACGCCAACGAATGCGAAAGGAACGATCAACAAGCCCAGGATGAGGGTGGCGATCCAGCCAGTGGTCTTATCGCGGAGTTTTTGCAGCATCGGTGCACGCAGCCTGATTTCGTTAAGCCGTGCAGTTTACCGCGCTTCTTAGGTCCTTGCCCGCCCGGTCGTTCCGCCGGTGCGGCGACGTTTGGCATTAACCGCCCACGCAAAAAGCCCGCTTTCGCGGGCTTTTTGAGATAACTGGCGGAGTGGACGGGACTCGAACCCGCGACCTCCGGCGTGACAGGCCAGCATTCTAACCGACTGAACTACCACTCCGCGCTAAGACGAACATTGTACGATTATCCCGGTCGTTTCGGCTATAGCTGCCGAGGACTTTTTTAACCGTGCACCACCCTAAGATGGTGGGTGCTGAGGGTTTCGAACCCCCGACCCTCTCCGTGTAAGGGAGACGCTCTACCGCTGAGCTAAGCACCCGGGTGCTTGGCCGACACCAGGGCATCGGCGGCGAGCTAATTAGTTTACGGCATCCTTCAGGGCTTTGCCAGCCTTGAACGCGGGGTTCTTCGACGCATCAATCTTGATCGTGTCGCCCGTCTTGGGGTTGCGGCCGGTGCGCGCAGCACGCTCGCGAACCTGGAAAGTGCCGAAGCCCACCAGCGTCACGCTGTCACCCTTCTTGAGGGCTTTGGTGATGCTGGAGATGACGGCGTCGACAGCACGGCCAGCTTCGGCTTTGGAAACTTCGGCTTCGTCGGCGACAGCATCGATCAATTCGGATTTATTCATTTAGAAACTCCCGTTGCGGAATATCCGCGGAATGTATAACCGGATCCTGCCGAGCGTTACGGTCGTACGAGGATCCGGTCGATTTTGCCGTAGGCGCGCGCGCAGTGCGAAGCGCCTTCGGGGTGACGCCGTTATACCAGCGGCGAAAATCGCACGCAAGCCGAAAACCTAATAACGGCGCGGGTTTTGCGGCTTTTGCTTGTGTGGCGTCCACCTAGCGATCAATGCTTGACGTCTAGTTGTTGAGATGCTGTACCCGACTCCGGCAAAGAGTGCTCCTTCGCGCTGCCGGCTGCCGTTGCCGGTGCGGTTGGAGAGATCGGCCGCTCCAACGCCAAGTCCAGAACTTCATCGATCCAACGCACCGGCACAATCTTCATTCCCTCGGTGACGTTGGCAGGGATATCCGCCAAGTCCTTGCGATTTTCCTCCGGGATGATCACCGTGGTAATGCCTCCGCGCAGCGCGGCCAGCAGCTTCTCCTTCAACCCGCCGATGGGCAGCACGCGTCCGCGCAAGGTGATCTCACCGGTCATCGCCACATTGGCGTGCACCGGATTCTTGGTCAATGTGGAAACGAGCGCGGTCGCCATGGCGATGCCGGCACTGGGGCCATCTTTGGGCGTCGCGCCTTCGGGCACATGCAAGTGCACGTCGTGCTTCTGCAGGAAATCCAACTCAATGCCGAGGCGCTCCGTGCGGGCACGCACGACCGACAACGCCGCCGACGCGGACTCCTTCATCACGTCACCCAGCTGGCCGGTGAGCGTGACGCCTCCTTTGCCCGGCACCAGCGCGACTTCGATCTGCAGCAGATCGCCGCCTACTTCGGTCCAGGCCAGACCGGTGACCAGTCCGATTTCGTTCTGCTCCTCAGCGCGACCGTAGTCGAATCGACGGACGCCGGAATACTTGTCGAGATTCTTGGAGGTGACCTGCACCACGGGAGTTTTGGCGCCCTTCTTTTTGGCGGGCTTCGGACCCGCCAACGCGATCTCTCTCACCACCTTGCGGCAGATCTTGGCGAGCTCGCGCTCCAGGTTACGCACACCGGATTCGCGCGTGTAATAACGGACGATATCGCGGACAGCGCCTTCGGAAATCTTCAATTCCTCCGGCTTCAGTCCGTTGGCCTTCAACTGCTTCGGCACCAGATAGCGCTGGGCGATGTTGAGCTTCTCATCTTCCGTGTAACCTGGAATGCGGATGACTTCCATGCGGTCAAGCAGCGGACCCGGAATGTTCAGCGAATTCGATGTCGCCACAAACATCACTTCGGACAGGTCGAGATCGACTTCCAGATAGTGATCGTTGAACGAATGGTTCTGCTCGGGATCCAGCACTTCCAGCAAGGCCGAAGAAGGATCGCCGCGGAAATCCATCGACATCTTGTCGATCTCATCAAGTACGAACAGCGGATTCTTGCTGCCGGTCTTGTTGAGGTTCTGCACGATGCGCCCGGGCATCGAACCCACGTACGTACGGCGGTGTCCGCGGATTTCCGCCTCGTCACGAACGCCGCCCAACGACATGCGCACGAACTTGCGGTTGGTCGCCTTGGCGATGCTCTGGCCAAGCGACGTCTTACCCACGCCTGGCGGTCCGACCAGGCAAAGGATTGGGCCCTTCATCTGCTTGACCCGAGACTGCACTGCCAGGTACTCGAGAATGCGTTCCTTGACCTTCTCCAGGCCGTAGTGATCATTGTCCAGCGTGTCCTGGGCAACTTTGAGGTCCTTGCGCACTTTGGTGCGCTTCTTCCACGGCACGCCCAATAGCCAATCCAGGTAGTTGCGCACCACGGCGGCCTCTGCGGACATCGGTGACATCTGCTTAAGCTTGTTGAGTTCGTTCTTGGCCTTGGTCTCCACGGGCTTCGGCATGCCCGCCTCGGCGATCTTGCGTGCCAGATCCTCCAACTCGTTGGGGGCCTCGTCCAACTCACCCAGCTCCTTCTGGATGGCCTTCATCTGTTCGTTGAGGTAGTACTCGCGCTGGCTCTTCTCCATCTGCGACTTGACGCGGCCGCGGATGCGCTTCTCCAGCTGCTGTACGTCGATCTCGCCGTCGACAAAACCCACCAGCAGTTCCAGGCGCTCGCCAACCTCGATGGTTTCCAGCAGCCGCTGCTTGTCGCTCAGGCGTACACCCAGGTGCGCGGCGATGGTGTCGGCCAGACGGCTGGGTTCGTCGATACCGCTCAGCGTCTGCAACAGTTCCGGCGGCAACTTGCGGTTGGTCTTTACGTATTGCTCAAACAGGCTCATCAGCGAGCGCGCCACCGCTTCGATCTCGCGCGGTTCACGGGTGTCGCTGGATTCGATTTCCTGGCCTTGGCCGTACAGCGAGCCATCACGCTCGGCCACGTTGGTCACCTGCACGCGCGCAGTGCCTTCCACCAGCACTTTGATAGTGCCGTCTGGCAGCTTCAGCAACTGCAGCACCTGGGCCAGCGTGCCGATGGTGTACAGATCCGCGGCGGCGGGATCGTCGGTCTCGGCCGACTTCTGCGCCAGCAACAGGATGCGCTTGTCCGCTTCCATGGCTTGTTCCAGCGCACGCATCGATTTGTCGCGCCCCACAAACAAGGGAATGACCATGTGCGGGAATACCACGACGTCGCGTAGTGGCAGGACCGGCAGGTCGAGAGTTTCGGGTTGAGGACGGCGGGGCATGGGGGGCTCCAGCGATTGTGGAATTCGGACGGCAGAAAACGCTAATGGCCCCGTTATGGGGCCATTGGGAGATGGATGCAAGAGGAATCCTGAAAGCCTTTGAAACTCAGAGATTTACAGATTTGAGAATCTGTGAGGAACGGCCAACAAGTTCTTTACGAAACTCGCTGCCCAGCCTCATCACTCCGCGGCGGCGACCTTGGGTGCCGGCGGGTTCTGATAGATCAGATAAGGCTCGGATTTGTGCTCGATAACCGATTCGTCCACTACCACCTTGCCGACGTTCTCAAGCGACGGCAGGTCGTACATGGTGTCCAGCAGCACGGATTCCACGATGGTGCGCAGGCCACGTGCGCCGGTCTTGCGCTTGAGCGCCTTGCGGGCGATCGCGGACAACGCGTCCGGCCGGAACTCCAGTTCCACGCCTTCCATGTCGAACAGCTTCTTGAACTGCTTGGTGATGGCGTTCTTCGGCTCGGTCAGGATCTTGACCAGCGCGGCCTCGTCCAGTTCTTCCAGCGTGGCGACGACGGGCAGGCGGCCAACGAACTCGGGAATCAGGCCGAACTTGATCAGATCTTCCGGCTCGACTTCCGACAACACCTTGCCCATTTCCGTCTTGCGCTCGGAGCTCTTCACCTTGGCGCCAAAGCCGATGCCGCTGGCCTCGGTGGAACGTTGCTGGATGATCTTGTCCAAGCCAGCGAATGCACCGCCACAGATGAACAGAATGTTCTTGGTGTCCACCTGCAGGAATTCCTGCTGCGGGTGCTTGCGCCCGCCCTGCGGCGGCACGCTGGCCACCGTACCTTCGATCAGCTTCAGTAGCGCTTGCTGCACACCTTCGCCCGACACGTCGCGAGTGATGGACGGGTTCTCGCTTTTGCGCGAAATCTTGTCGATTTCATCGATATAGACAATGCCCTGCTGCGCTTTGTCGACGTCGTAGTCGCACTTCTGCAGCAGCTTCTGGATGATGTTCTCGACGTCCTCGCCCACATAACCGGCTTCGGTCAACGTGGTCGCATCGGCAATGGTGAACGGCACGTTGAGCAAGCGGGCCAGCGTTTCGGCCAGCAGCGTCTTGCCAGAGCCGGTCGGGCCGGCCAGCAGGATGTTGGACTTGGCCAGTTCGACTTCGTCGTTCTTGCTGCGGCTCTCGATGCGCTTGTAATGATTGTATACGGCCACGGCGAGCGTGCGCTTGGCGCGCTGCTGGCCGATCACGTATTGGTCCAGTACTTCCAGGATTTCGCGTGGCTTGGGCAGATGGCTGCGGGCAGACTGCGCCTTCTCCTCGAGTTCCTCGCGGATGATGTCGTTGCACAGCTCGACGCATTCATCGCAGATGAATACGCTCGGGCCCGCAATCAGCTTGCGGACTTCATGCTGGCTTTTGCCGCAGAACGAGCAATACAGGATTTTGTTGCTGTCGCCGGAACGGCCCTGACGGTCTTCGCTCATGCTTCGGTTACTCGGTCACCCTGCCCGCCAAACGGGCTTTCGGTCGCAGAATAGCACACGCTCCAGCGTTGTCGCCGGGGCGTGGAATGGGAGGAAAAACGCGGGAAATGGTCCCGCGTCTCGGCATTACGCCGACTGGATGGATTCGTCAGGTCGGCGTTCCAGCACTGAATCGACCAGCCCGTAGGTCTGGGCGTCGGCAGCGCTCTTGAAATTGTCGCGCTCAGTGTCGCGCTCGATGGTTTCCAGTGCCTGCCCCGTGTGCTTGGCCAGGATTTCATTCAGGCGGGAGCGCAGGGTCAGGATTTCACGAGCGTGAATATCGATGTCCGTCGCTTGGCCTTGGAAGCCGCCCAGCGGCTGATGGATCATGACGCGGGAGTTAGGCAGTGCATAACGCTTGCCCTTGGCGCCTGCAGCCAGCAACAACGCGCCCATGCTCGCAGCTTGGCCGACGCAGATGGTGCTGACGTCCGGTTTGATGTACTGCATGGTGTCGTAGATGGCCATGCCGGCCGTGACCACGCCACCGGGCGAGTTGATGTAGAAGCTGATGTCCTTTTCGGGGTTTTCCGCTTCCAGGAACAACATCTGCGCCACGATGACGTTGGCGACATGGTCGTCGACGCCACCCACCAGAAAGATCACTCGCTCTTTCAACAGGCGCGAATAGATGTCGTAGGCGCGCTCGCCGCGGCTGGTCTGTTCGACCACCATCGGCACCAGGTTCAGGGCTCTAGTTGGAATGCTCATTGGTTTATCGCGCCTACGTTCGTGGAGTCCGGCCAAGAATAGCCTGACCGGAGTCGGGCCGGACCATTAGGGTCCGGGACCGCTTAGTTCCGGATGGCTTCCTGGAAACTGAGGGCCTGCTCCGTGTGCTGGGCGCGCTCGGCGATCCAATCGATCACCTGCTCTTCCATCACACGGCTCTGCAGACCATTCATCAGTTGGGGGTCGTTGCGGTACAACTCAATGACCTGTTCCGGTTCTTCGTAGGTGGACGCAATCAGGCGAAGCGTTTCGTTCAGGCGCTTGGGGTCCAGGCGCAACTGGTTGCGGCGGGCCACTTCACCGACCAGCAAGCCCACCAGCACGCGCTTGCGGGCGGCATCCTTGAACCCTTCGTGGGCGTTTTCAGGAATTTGCACCTGCTGGCCGTTGCGTTGCGCCTGCTCGGCGGCTTGCTGCACCATCGAACGCGCTTCATTTTCGACCAAACGCGGCGGCATATCAATGTGCGAATAGGCAACGATCAGCTGCTCACCTACTTCGCGGCGCAGGCGGGTCATCAGGGCGCCTTTCAGCTCGCGCTCCAGGTTGGCGCGGATATCGGCGCGGAACTGCTCCGGATCACCGCTCTTCACGCCGAAGCTGCGGATGAAATCCTTGTCCACTTCCGGCAGTACGGGCTCGGAGACTTCCGTGACCTTCAGATGGACCTGGACTTGACGGCCCGCCAACTGGGGGACGCGCCAATCGGCCGGGAAATCCACGTCGACCGTCTTTTCTTCGCCCTTGGCCAAGCCAATCAATGCCTGTTCGATGGTGCCGAACATCACGCCCGAGCCGATCAGCGTGGCACCCTTCTCACTGCCTTCGGCCGGCAAGCGTTCATCGCCCGCCTGCGACCAGGTTTCCAGCGCCACGCGATCGCCTTCCTTCGCGCCACGCTCGACGGTCTGGAAGGTACGGCGCTGCAGGCGCAGGTTCTCGACCATCTGGTCGATGTCGGCATCGGTCACTTCCGCGGTGTGGCGGACAACCTTGAGCGCGGCCACGTCGATATCGCCGAAATCAGGCACTACCTCAAAAGTGGCGACGAATTCCAGTTCGCTGTCGCCGGCTTTCTCGATGCGTGGGCTGCCGGCCAATTGCAGCGCTTGTTCGCGCACGGCCGAATTGAAGGTTTCGCGCAGCAGACCATCCAGGGCCTCGGCGCGCACTTGCTCGCCGTAGCGCTGTTCGATGACCTTGGTCGGCACTTTGCCCGGACGAAAGCCTTTGATGCGCGCGGTCCGCGCGAGCTCGCGCAGGCGACCACCAATATGCGTGTCCAGGCGATCAGCCGGCAGGCTGAAACTCATGCGACGTTCGAGATTGCCGATCGATTCGACCGAAACTTGCATACTCACTGACTCCTACCGCCCTGGTCTGTGCCACGGCATATGTTGATGATCTGGTTCGCAGGCAGGGACAAGGCGCCCAGGCCGGCGGAACGGGATAGTTTGGCTGATTCTGGGCTTGGCTGCCAGCGTTTGGAGTAGGCTGCCGCGACTCGAAGGGTGAGCGGGCTCGCCAGGGCCCAGGCATGGGCGGCCTGGGCTGAACGAGTGCGGCCGCGCTTAACCGATTCGAACAGTGGAGTGCTTGCCGCCGGTCCGGGAATAAAGCGATGACGCTTGTCTCGCGCCAGGGTGCGATTCGGCAGGGTTTGGAAAAGCTGATCGCCTAGCATCGCCTCGCGCTACGGCGCGGCTTCGGCAGGGTTCGCGAAAAAGCCGGTTGCTTGGCATCGCCTCGCGCTAGGGCGCGGTCTCGGCAGGGTCGCGAAACAGCCGGTTGCCTGGCATCGCATCGCGCTAGGGCGCGCTCATTACCCTGCCGCGTTGGGTTTGGCGAGGCCTGGTGCGAAAGGCGGGACTCGAACCCGCACGGGGGTTACCCGCTGGAACCTAAATCCAGTGCGTCTACCAATTCCGCCACTTTCGCAGGTGCCGCGCATTCTAACCCGGCCTGCCGTCGTCCCGCATCCGGCAATAAAAAACGCCCGGGTTGCCGGGCGTTTTTTGATTTGGTGGGCTGTGAAGGATTCGAACCTTCGACCTATTGATTAAGAGTCAACTGCTCTACCAACTGAGCTAACAGCCCTGAAAACCGGTCGCGTATTCTACGCGTTTATCTTGTCTTGTTACAAACCTAGCCGCGGCGAGGTTTTGAAATCAATGGGGTGGAAGACGGGATTTGAACCCGCGACCCCCGGAATCACAATCCGGTGCTCTAACCAACTGAGCTACATCCACCATATGTCGCAAACACTACATCAATCCTGCCGGTCCGGTGTGGCGCGCCCGACAGGACTCGAACCTGTAACCGCCGGCTTAGAAGGCCGGTGCTCTATCCGGTTGAGCTACGGGCGCATTTCACTCCGTCGCACCGGATTGTCGCATTCCGCCCCACCCGGCAAACCAGCCTGGCCAGACTGGTCGGGGTAGAGGGATTCGAACCCCCGACCCTCTGCTCCCAAAGCAGATGCGCTACCAGACTGCGCTATACCCCGACGAGGGTCCCGGCGTGGCACCAGCGGCACCACAAGGCCGCGTATTGTCGGAACCTGCGGGCTCGCTGTCAAACGCCGCGTGCGATTGTCGGCGTAAGATATCCTCTTGTTCAGGGACCGACGTCCGAATCCACAATGAGGGCACCATGATACGCAGCGGCAATCCAGCACTAAAAGAATCCACCTTCCTCGATCTGGGCAGCGGCACCGTCGTCTCGCGCGACGCCGGTGCGATGACGCTGAACGGCACCGTCAATAAAACCGGCATCCTGCTGCTGCTGAGCGTGCTGACGGCTGCATTCGCCTGGAGCCAATCCATCGTCACCGGACCGGACGGCCTGCCTGCCGTTGCACCGGGACTTATGGGTTATGCCTTGGGTGGTGCCATCGGCGGCTTCATCCTGGCCATGGTTACCGTATTCAAGAAGACCTGGGCACCGGTTACCGCGCCGCTGTATGCGCTAGTCGAAGGCTTCTTCCTGGGCTCGATTTCGGCGATGTATGAATTGCGCTTCGAAGGCATCGTATTCCAGGCCGTCCTGCTCACCTTCGGCACCCTGTTCGCACTACTGTTTGCCTACCGCAGCGGTCTGATCAAGGCCACCGAGAACTTCAAATTGGGTGTGGTCGCGGCTACCGGCGGTATCGCGCTGGTTTATCTGGCCACGATCGTATTGGGCTTCTTCAATATCCAAATCCCACTGATCCACGAATCCGGCCTTATCGGCATCGCCTTCAGCTTGTTTGTCGTGGTGATTGCCGCACTAAACCTAGTGCTGGATTTCGATTTCATCGAAAGCGGCGTTGAACAAGGCGCACCCAAGTACATGGAGTGGTACGGCGCGTTTGGTTTGATGGTCACGCTGGTGTGGTTGTACATCGAGTTCCTGCGCCTGCTGTCCAAGCTGCAATCGCGCAACTGATTCGGTTGGCGCATCAAGAAAAACGGGGCGCCTTGGCGCCCCGTTTTGTTTCAAAGCCCGAACCGATGCGTCGACTGGCTTCGCGCGTTGGCAGTGAAGGCGATCGGCGCCAAACCCGTCAGCAACACTCACAGTTGCGGCGCAGACTCCCCCTGCTCACCCAAGCGTATCCGCTTGCCCCGCGCTGGCCACAGCATGAAACCTATCGCCACCAGCGCCAACAACCAGCAGTAGTGGACGTTGCCTGCCAAGACTAACGGCGATACCGCTGCCAACGAGGACGCCAGCAATATCTGTGCACCGTACGGCAGGACGCCTTGTACTACGCAGGCAAAGATATCCAGGACACTGGCCGAACGACGTGGCGTGATGCCATGCCGTTCGGCGATGTCCTTCGCCAAGCTACCGGAGATCAGAATGGCGACCGTGTTGTTGGCGCTCAACGCATCAGTGCCTGCCGCCAGCGCGGCGATGCTGAACTCACCAGAGCGACGCCCGGTATGACCTCTCGCAAACCGGGCAATCGTCTGCGCCAGCCAATCCATGCCACCGGCGGCCTTCATCAACGCACCCAGGCCGCCTATCAGGATCGATACCAGGGTCACTTCCAACATGCTTTCGAAACCGGTGTAGATATCGCCACTGAAAGTGACCAGATCGTATTCACTGCTGAGCATCAAGCCGAATACGCCGGACACCACCAAGCCAATGCCCAGCACCAGCACCACGTCCAACCCGGTCAACGCCAGTCCCAGCACTATCAAGTAGGGCAACACCAACCAAGGGGAAGCCGCATTCGGTGCCGTTACCGGTGCTGCATCACCCAGGAACGCCAGCATCGCTACCGTCACCAGTGCGGCGGGAACGGCGATCTTGAAGTTCTCGCGGAATTTGTCGCGCATCTCCGCACCCTGGCTGCGGGTGGCGGCGATCGTGGTGTCGGAGATGATGGACAGGTTGTCGCCGAACATGGCACCGCCCATCACCGCGCCGATGACCAGCGCGCGGTCCAATCCTGCGGCATCCGAAATGCCTAGTGCGATGGGCACTACCGCGGCCAGCGTTCCCATCGAAGTGCCGATGGACAGCGAGACGAAGGCGGCCACCAGGAACAACCCCGGCAAGATCAGCCCGCTGGGCAGTGCCCCTAAGCCCAAGGCCACGACTGCATCCACCGCACCGATCGCCTTGGTGACCGTAGCGAAGCCTCCTGCCAGCAGGAAAATCAGGCACATCAACATGATGTTGTTGTCGCCCATTCCCGACAGCAACGTTCGCATGGGCGCGACACCTCGGCGCCTGGCCAGCCAAGCGCCCAGTGCTAGCGCCGGCAGAATTGCCACCGGCGCGCGCAGTTGATAGAAGCCCATCGGCTCGCCCTGCAGAGTGAAATACAAGCCCGCGCCGAAAAACAGCAACAGGAACAGCAGGATTGGAGTCAGCGCGGTGGCGCTGGGGCGGACAGTCATCGACGGGGCCTGATTGGGGAAGCTCCGCGATTCTGCGGGCTATTGGCGATCGCACCAACCCCTGCGAATAGGACGCACGCCAACAAAAACGGGACGCTAGGCGTCCCGTTCGTGGAGATCATCGCTGAAGGGTGTCAAACCCGGCTGGCGATCGCCTTGGCGAAGGACATGGTGTTGCCCTGCCCGCCCAGGTCAGGGGTCAACGAATCCTTGGCTTCCAGCGTGGCGATGATGGCCGCGCGCAGTCGCTCGGCCTTTTCCGGCTGGCCGATGTGGTCCAGCATTTGCGCCGCGCCCAACAACAACGCGCACGGATTGGCGATGCCCTTGCCGGCGATGTCCGGAGCCGAACCATGCACGGCTTCGAAGATCGCGGCATCAATGCCGATGTTCGCGCCCGGGGCCAAACCCAGGCCGCCCACCAGACCGGCGCACAGATCGGAAATGATGTCGCCGAACAGATTGGTGGTGACGATGATGTCGAACTGCTCCGGACGCATCACCAGCTGCATGCAGGTGTTGTCCACGATCATCTCGTTGCACTCGATATCCGGATACAGCGCGGCCACTTCGCGCGCCACCTTCAGGAACAGGCCCGAAGTGGTCTTCAAAATGTTGGCCTTGTGGACCACGGTGATCTTCTTGCGGCCGGTCTTGCGGGCCAGTTCGAACGCGTAGCGGACAATGCGCTCGGAGCCCTTGCGGGTGATCTTCTGCGTCAGCAGCGCAGTCTCGCCGTCCTCGGAAATCGACTGGCCCTCGCCGATATACGCGCCTTCGGTGTTCTCACGGACGGTGATGACGTCCACGCCCGATGGAAAACGCGATTTCGTGTTGGGGAACGACTTGGCTGGACGAACGTTGGCGTACAGGTCGAAGTGCCGGCGCATCGCCACGTTGATGGAGCTGAAGCCTTCGCCCACCGGCGTGGTCAGCGGGCTCTTCAAGGCGATCTTGTTCTTACGGATCGAATCCAGCGTCGCCTGCGGCAGCAGGTCGCCGTGCTTCTCCAACGCCACCAGGCCGGCGTCGGCTTCTTCGTAGGTCAGGCCGACCTTCATCGCATCCAGCACATACAAGGTGGCGTCCATGATCTCCGGGCCAATACCATCGCCGCGGATGACCGTAATTGTCTGGGTCATTGCTTGAGTTCCGAACAGGGGGCGCACGCCGGCGGGACCGGAGGCGACGCAAAAGGGATAAGTGCGGCAATTATGCCTTAATGGGGAGCCGGGAACAGGGAACGGGGAACAGGGAATGCATTGCCGTGCGGTCCGAATGCCCATGGACCTTCGATAGGAAAACAGCCTTGGCGCTACGAACAATATCGAATTGGCATTCCTGAATTTGGCTAAAGACAGAGAACATCAACTGCGGCGATGCATCATTCCCTGTTCCCCGTTCCCCGTTCCCGCTTCTGCACACAATCACCCATGCTCGTGCGCTTCAGGACTATCCGCCCCGCCAGCTTCCAACCGGTCCAAAAAATCCACTGCCCTGCGCAGGTGCGGAATGACGATGGAACCCCCCACCACCAATCCCACCGAGAAGGTTTCGAAGAATTCCTCGCGGGTGACGCCGACTTCCTTGCATTGGGCCACGTGGTAGCTGATGCAGTCGTCGCAGCGCAGCACCATTGACGCCACCAGACCAAGCAATTCCTTGGTCTTTACGTCCAGTGCGCCAGCTTGGTAAGTCTGCGTGTCCAGGGCGAAGAACCGGCGCACCACTTGGTTGGGTTCGGCCAGGATCCGCTGGTTCATGCGTTGGCGGAATTCGGTGAACTGGCGCACGCGATCCTGTTCGCCAGCATTGCCCAGCGGTTCGCTGCCCGTTTGCTCGTTACCTTTCTGATCGGCGCTCATGCGGAGCGGCCTGCCGACAGCAATGGCTCGAGCTTACCGGCGCGGTGCAGCGCGACCATGTCGTCATAGCCACCCACATGCGTGTCACCAATGAATATCTGCGGCACGCTGGTGCGTTTGGCCAGCGCCATCATCTTCTGACGTTCCGCGGGATCCAGGTCCACTCGGACTTCTGTCCAGGATTGCCCTTTGCTTTTGAGGAAATTCTTGGCCGCCACGCAGTACGGACAGATAGCTGTGGTGTAAAGCGTGATCTCCGGTTTTGGGGCATCGATAGGGGAGTTGTCGCGGGTGTCGCTCAAGGGAATTCTCCGGGCGCAATCTTGTCTGAGGCCAATATGGGTGACGGGATGGCGAGTTTCCAGCCACGGCAGCGGAACAATCCGGACCGGGCAAGGTCTGATTAATGATTGCATCGGGTGAGTTGCCTGGTGGTGGCCGTTGGTTAACGGCCACCAGCCAACGGGCTGGCAATTAACGACATATTCACGCCCCAGACTCAACCGCGCGTCATTCTGATTGATGCTGTTAGCAACCGTCTGTTACGGAGTTACCCCTTGCGTCCCTTGCTGCTCGTCACCGCATTGACTCTGGCTGTCGCTGCGCCTTTGGCGTCGCCCCAGGATTCCCGGCTGCCGGACATCGGTTCCTCAGCGGGCGAACTGCTGACGCCAGCCAAGCAGGCGGAATACGGCGGCATGCTGCTGCGCGAACTACGCAACTACGGCTATCTGCTGGAAGACCCGCTGATCACGGATTGGCTGCAAACCATGGGCAATCAGCTGGCAGCGGACAGCGACAACCCGCAGCAGCCGTTCACGTTCTTCATGATGAAGGACCGTCAGATCAACGCCTTCGCCACGCTGGGCGGCTATATCGGGATGAATGCGGGCCTGGTATTGACGGCCCAGCGAGAGGACGAAGTCGCCGCGGTGCTGTCGCACGAAATCGCCCACGTCACGCAGCAGCACGTTCTGCGCGGCGCGGAGCGCGCCCAGCGCGACCAGATCCCGATCCTGCTCGGCATGCTGGGTGCCATCGTGCTGGCGCAGGCGGCCGGCGGCAATTCCAGCGGCGATGCCTCGCAAGCCGCCATCGCCTCGGCGATGGGCCTGATGCAGCAGCGCCAGATCGATTACACCCGTTCCAACGAATCCGAAGCGGATCGCGTGGGCATCCGCACCCTTGCCCGCGCCGGCTACGACGTGGACGCCATGGCCGGCTTTTTCGCGCGAATGGCGCAGGCCACCCGCAGCAACCGTGGCAGCGACCGTGACCGTACCCCCGACTATCTGATGACCCACCCGGTCACCACCACCCGTATCAGCGAGGCTCAGCAACGGGCCGAGCAGCTGCGCAAGGACAATATTCCCCTGGTCACCACGGTTCCAGGCGGAAAGCGGGTAGAAACCTACAACCCCAACACGATCGTGCTACCCGACATGCTCAGCGACAATCCGCTGCTGCCGGTCGCCGTCACTATTTCCTCGCAATCCTTCAGCCGCGGCGGCACGGGACAGTTCGACTGGGCACGGGAACGGCTACGGGTGCTTAGTGCTCCCACGCAGGTAGCCGCGATACGCGAATACGAAACCATCCGCCGGGACACCGGCAAGCTGACCGATGCGCAAGCCTATGGCCTGGCTATCGCCCACCTGCAGGGTGGTGAGTTGAAGACCGCCAACGCCGAACTATCTGCGCTGCTGGACAAGCATCCCGACAATCTATGGCTGCAAATGGCCATGGGCGAAGCCGAATCCCGCAGCGGTAAAACGGCGGCGGCCAATCAGCGGTTCTCCGCTTTGCTGAAGCAGATGCCTACCAATCGGGCGGTCGCGCTGACCTTCGCCAAGGTGCTGAATGAGCAAGGCGGCCGCGAAGCCGGACAGCGCGCGCAAGCGGTGTTGCGGCCCCTGCTGGGCCGGTCGGCGGAAGATCCCACCTTCCAGCAGCAGTTCGGCCGCGCCAACGAACTGGCCGGCGACACCGCTCGCGCTGGCGAGGCTTATGCCGAGGCCGCTTTCCTTAACGGTCGGCCGGAACAGGCTTTGATCCAGCTGCAAACGCTCAAGCGCCGGGACGATCTGGACTATTACGCCCGGGCACGTGTCGATGCGCGCATCGCGGTTATCACCCCGCAAGTGCTGGAACTGCGCCGCCAGGGTATCCGCGACCCCGACGTCAACCGGCGCTGAGCGGCCACAATGCTGCGTCGGCTCAGGAATAGCTCCTGGTTTCCTCGGGTCGTGAGACGGTAACCAGCAGCCGGCCCGCTGGCCGAAGCCCGCCCGGGAAACCAGCCATTCATGACAGCTCGGCGGCATGTCATGTATTCGTCATAAAATTGTCGTCTACTGGCGTGAATCCCCCTGAGCCAACGGTATCCTCGTGCAGAAGCACATCCTGATCGTTGACGATGAACCCGCCATCCGCGAAATGGTCGCCTTTGCCCTGCGCAAGGGTGAGTACGAACCGGTACATGCCGGCGATGCCCGCGAGGCGCAGAACGCAATCGCCGACCGGGTACCGGACCTGATCCTGCTGGACTGGATGCTGCCCGGCACTAGTGGACTGGAGCTTGCCCGGCGCTGGCGCAAGGACGCCATGACGCGCGACATTCCGATCATCATGCTGACCGCACGCGGCGAAGAGAACGACCGCGTCGGCGGGTTGGAAGCCGGCGTGGACGACTACGTGGTCAAACCCTTCTCGGCGCGGGAATTGCTGGCCCGTATCCGGGCGGTGATGCGCCGCTCGCGCGAAGACGACGAAGACGGCAGCGTTGCCGTGGGTCCCTTGCGCATCGACGGCGCGGCTCACCGCGTGTTCGCAGGCGACACGCCGGTGCCGATCGGTCCCACCGAATACCGCCTGCTGCATTTCTTCATGACCCATCCGGAACGCGTCTACAGCCGCACCCAGCTGCTGGACCACGTCTGGGGCGGCAGCGTCTACGTCGAAGAACGCACCGTCGACGTGCACATCCGCCGCCTACGCAAGACTCTTGAACCGCATGGCTTGGAAAACATGGTGCAGACCGTGCGCGGCTCGGGCTACCGGTTCTCAGCGTCGGTGTAGATGGTTGCGCAGAGCCGAAAGCTGCAGCGTTTACCTCCCCCTTGACCCGCCATTCGGCTGTTAAAAGCATGAAAGGGGGATCAATAAGGGGGATTTGCTTTTGACTTTGGAGCAGAAGCAGATCCCCCATCGCGCGCTACGCGGACGCCCGCCCCCATTTGACCCGCCACTCGGCTGTTGAGAAGCGCTTTCAAGGGAGGCTATCGGACTCGTCAGCGTCAGCGTCAGCGCCACTGCTTTGCTTCCCCACATCCCCTGTCACACACATCTGCCACAATCCAATCCATGCCCCATTACATCCGATCTGCCTGGTTGAAGACGCTTGGCGAACTCGCCGCGGTGCTGACCTTGGCGGTGATCGTCGGATTGCTGCTGGGTCACGTTTGGCCGGTGGTGACGCTTGCGGCGCTGGGCGTGGTGGCTTGGCACTACTGGCGGCTGCGCAAATTGTTGCTGCGCCTGACGGCGCGGGAGCGGCTGGCGCCCGTCCAGGGCACCGGTGTCTGGAACGAACTGGACCGCCTGCTGCACCGTAGCCAGGCGGAAATGCGTGCGCGCAAGCGCCGGCTGCTGGACATCCTGCGCGCCTATCGTGCCGCGGCGGCCGCCCTGCCAGACGCGGTCGTGGTGGTGGATCGCAATAGCCAGCGCGTGCAATGGTTCAACAAGGCGGCCACCTCACTGTTGGGGCTGCAGTATCCGAACGACATCGGCGCGCCCGTCGGTGACCGCATGCAGCCGCTGCCGATGTCGCACTGGCTGGCGGCCGGCCGCAATGCCGAACCGATGCTGGATGCCGGATCGCCCGTCGATCCCAATGTGCGCCTCAACCTGCGGCTGATTCCCTACTCGGACCAGTACTGGCTGCTGGTCGCGCGTGATGTCAGCAAGATGTTGCGCCTGGAACAGATGCGCCGTGATTTCGTCGCCAATGTCTCGCACGAGTTGCGCACTCCACTGACAGTGGTGCACGGCTATCTCGACATGCTGGAGCCGGAGGAATTCCCCGAATGGGCGCCGATGCTGGCCGAAATGCAGAAACAGTCGCAACGAATGACCCAGCTGGTCGAAGATCTGTTGACGTTGTCGCGACTGGAAGCGCAAGACAGCCTGCCGGACGAAAGCGTGGCGATGGCCCCCATGCTCGCGACCCTGCGGCGCGAAGCCGAGGCGCTCAGCCACAAGCGCCACACCATCGTCGTGCAGGACGAAGCGGGCGTTGACCTCTGGGGCTCCAATAAGGAACTGCACAGCGCGTTCTCAAACCTGGTCAGCAATGCGGTGCGCTACACCCCGGTGGGCGGCACCATCACCGTGCGCTTCGTACGTGAGGGCGAAGGCGCGGCGCTCAGCGTACGTGATACCGGCTATGGTATCCCCGCTTCGCACTTGCCGCGCATTACCGAACGCTTTTATCGTGTCTCCACCAGCCGCTCACGCGAAAGCGGCGGCACGGGTTTGGGCCTGTCCATCGTCAAGCACGTCTTGAATCTGCACCAGGCGCGACTGGAAATCGAAAGCGAAGTCGGCCACGGCAGCACGTTCTCGGTGCACTTCGGCCCGCAACGCGTGCACCCCCGCAACGATACACCCCACTTTTCCCTGCCGGACAGTCAGACCGCATGAATGCTGCCATCGACACGTCGCCGGACAACCTGAGCGACGACGACGCCCTGCGCGACCCATCCCTGTATCTCAACCGCGAGCTGTCGCAATTGGACTTCAATTTCCGGGTACTCGCGCAAGCGCTGGATCCGCAGGTGCCGGTGCTGGAGCGACTGCGCTTCCTGTGCATCTCCTGCACCAACCTGGACGAATTCTTCGAGATACGCGCGGCCACGGTGCGCCACGCGCAGGACTTCGGCTTGCCGCCGGGTGCCGACGGCATGAGCCCGGTCGTCGTGTTGAACAAGATTCACGACCGCGCCGCCGAACTGGTGGACGCGCAATACAAATGCTGGAACGACGTGTTGAGGCCGGCATTGAACGAAGCCGGCGTGCGTGTGTTTGGCCGCGGCCGCTGGAGCCCGCGCCAGACCCGCTGGCTGCGCGCGTATTTCCGCAACGAGATCATGCCGGTGCTGTCGCCGTTGGGGCTGGACCCGGCACATCCGTTCCCGAAGATCCTCAACAAATCGCTCAACATCGTGGTGGTGCTGAAGGGCAAGGATGCGTTCGGACGCGCTGGTCACTTGGCCATCGTTCGCGCACCGCGTTCTCTGTCGCGCATCATCCATTTGCCGCAGCGGGTATCCGGCGGCGAACACGATTTCGTACTGTTGTCGTCGGTGCTGTCGGCATTCGTCGACGATCTGTTCCCCGGCATGGAAGTCAAAGGCTCCTATCAGTTCCGCGTCACCCGGAATTCCGAGCTGGTGGTGGACGAAGAAGAAGTGGAGAATCTGGCGCTGGCGTTGCGCGACGAGCTGGTCGGCCGCGGCTACCGGCCCGCCGTACGGCTGGAGATCGCGCACGATTGTCCCAAGCCTATCGTGCGCACGCTGCTGCAGAATTTCGAACTGCCAGAAAATGCGGTGTATCCCATCGATGGACCGGTCAACCTCAATCGTGTCATCCAGGTCTACGACCTGGTACAGCGACCGGAACTGAAATATCCGGTCTTCACTCCGCGCACCCTGCGCGACATGGATACCATTTTCGAGAAAGCCGCCGAAGGCGACATATTGCTCCACCACCCGTTCGATGCGTTCACGCCGGTGCTGGAACTGATCAAGCAGGCGGCCATCGACCCGCAGGTGCTGGCGATCAAGCAAACGCTCTACCGCACCGGCAAGGACTCGGCCATCGTCGAGGCGCTGGTGTTGGCCGCGCGCAATGGCAAGGATGTCACCGTGGTAGTCGAGCTACGGGCGCGTTTCGACGAAGACGCCAACCTGGGCGTCGCCGATCGCCTGCAAGAGGCTGGCGTGCAGGTGGTGTACGGCGTGGTGGGCTACAAGACGCACGCCAAGATGCTGCTCATCGTGCGACGCGAGGGCAAGAAGCTGCGCCGCTACGTGCACCTGGGGACCGGCAACTATCACAGCGGCACCGCCCGCGTTTACACCGACCTGGGCCTGATCACCGCTGATCCAGACATCGGCAACGACGTACACCAGCTGTTCCAGCAATTGTCCGGGCTTGCGCCGGCCACCAAGCTCAAGCGCCTGCTGCAATCACCGTTCACGCTACACCCCGGACTGATCAAGAAGATCGAACGCGAGGCAAGCCTGGCGCAAGCCGGCAAGCCGGCGCGCATCATCGCCAAGGTCAATGCATTGAACGAACCTCGCGTGATGCGCGCCCTGTATGCCGCGTCGCAAGCCGGTGTGCAGATCGATCTGATCGTACGCGGTGCATGCACGTTGCGCCCGGGGGTTCCCGGCGTTTCCGACAACATCCGTGTGCGCTCGATCGTCGGGCGGTTCCTGGAACACAGCCGCATCTACTGGTTTGGCAACAACGGTAATCCGGAACTGTACTGCGCCAGCGCCGACTGGCTGGAACGCAATCTGCTGCATCGGGTCGAGACTTGCTTCCCCATTCTCAATCGCGAGTTGGCGCGACAGGTGTTGGAAGACGGCTTGCAGAACTACCTGGCCGACAATCAGAACGCCTGGGAGCTCACTTCGGACGGCGAATACCGCAAGCTGGTGCCGGCTGAAGGCGAGGCGCCCTATTCTGCGCAGGCAACGCTGTTGTCGAAGGTGTAGGAGCGATATAAGTCGCGACCTGTGTCCCAAGAACAATAGCCCGGCGGTTCGCCATCCCCACGCGCCGCGGCGCGCTTCTAGTCTCGGACGCTGAACAGCTATCGAGGCGCGGAGCGGCGCCCCGCCGCGAGCTTTTTCCGTCAGGTCGCGATAGAAGCGAAGAGCTCGCGGCGGGACGCCGCTCCTACGGAAAATTGCCCTGCAAAAGACAACTTCCGAATCATTGACCGAGTAGCAGCGCCCGCGGCCGACAACCGCTAAACTTCTCACATGCCGCCCCTATCCTCCTCCGCTTCGCCGCCATTGCAGGACGGCGATCAAATCGCTGCGATAGACCTGGGCTCCAATAGTTTCCACATGGTGGTCGCGCGATACACCCTGGGGCAATTGCGGGTGGTCGACCGGCTACGGGAAACCGTACGCATGGCCGACGGCCTGGATGGCAAAGGCGGCATCTCCGATGAAGCCCGCCAGCGCGCATTGGACTGCCTGGCCCGTTTCGGCCAGCGCATACGCGACATTCCCGCCGCGCGCGTCCGCGCTCTGGCCACCAACACCGTCCGCCAGCTCTCCGCGCCGCAGAGCTTCCTGGTTCCCGCCGAAGCTGCATTGGGCAAACCCATCGAAGTCGTTTCCGGACGCGAAGAAGCGCGCTTGATCTACTTGGGCGTGGCACATGCGCAGCCACCCAAGCCAGGGCAACTGCGCCTGGTGATGGACATTGGTGGCGGCTCCACGGAATTCATCATCGGCCGCGGCATGGAAACGCTGGAACGCGAAAGCCTGCAGGCCGGCTGTATCGCCAGCACGCGCCGGTTCTTTCCCGGCGGCAAACTGTCGAAGAAGCGCTGGAAGGATGCATTGACCGAGATCGGCGCCGAATTCCAACAATTCGCCGGTCTTTACCGCAACCTGGGCTGGCAGGAAGCCATCGGCTCCTCCGGTACCAACAAGGCCATCGGCGAAATCTGCGCCGCCATGAAGCTGACCAAAGGCTCGGTCACCGCCGAGGCACTGCCGCATGTGCGCGACCGCCTGCTGGAAGCGCAGCGCATCGAAGATATCGATCTACCCGGGCTTTCCAATGACCGCCGCCCCATCATCGCCGGTGGCGTCCTGGTGCTGGAAGCTGCGTTCGAAACCTTGGGGCTGCAGCGTTTGATGGTCAGCAAGGCGGCCATGCGCGAAGGCATCCTGTACGACATGCTGGGCCGCGGCAGCGAAAACGATCCGCGCGATCTGTCGGTGGCGGCGCTGATCCATCGCTACGGCATCGACGAAATCCAAGCCGCCCGCGTCGAAGCCACGGCGCTGCGCCTGTTCGAACAGGTGGCGAAGCCCTGGTCCTTGGAAGACGACGACGCGCGCATGCTGGGCTGGGCGGCGCGCCTGCATGAAACCGGCCTGGCCATTGCCCACAGCCAATACCACGCGCACGGCGCCTATGTGCTGGAGCACTCGGATATTGCCGGCTTCTCACGACAGGAACAGCAAGTACTGGCTGTACTGGTCCGCACCCATCGCCGCAATATCTCCAAGAATGCCTTTGAATCCATACCCGACCGCTTGCTGGTCAGCGCCAAACGCAAGGCGGCACTGTTGAGGCTGGCCGTATTGCTGCACCGCGCCCACGACAACGAGTTCATTCCGAAGCTGGAGCTGAGCGCCGACGGCGAAAAACTGGAGCTGATCGTCGGCAAGCGTTGGCTTGAGTCACGGCCGCTGCTGCGTTCGGACCTGATCGGCGAAGCGGAGGACATGCAGGGACTGGGCTTGGCGTTCAAGCCTTACATCGCATGATGAAGACGTACCGTATTCCCCGTAGCGAACTGGAAATTTCACGCATCGGGTACGGGTGCATGCACCTCAGCCGTGCCTGGGACGAAGCACCACTGACCGCCGGGGAACGCTCGCGCACCCACGCCATGATCGACACGGCGCTGGCGCAGGGCATCAATCTGTTCGACCACGCTGATATCTATGCACGCGGCAAGTCGGAGCGCCTGTTCGGCGAAGTTCTGCGGCAGCGTCCCAACCTGCGTGGGCAGATGGTGCTGCAATCCAAATGCGGCATCCGCCTGGCCGGCGATCCGGACCCCGGTGCGCCGCAGCGCTACGACTTCAGCCATGCCCACATTGTCGCTTCGGTGGAAGCCAGCCTGCAGCGCCTGGGCACCGACTATCTGGATATCCTGCTGTTGCACCGGCCGGACCCGCTGGGGCAACCGGAAGAAGTGGCGCAAGCGTTCGACGCATTGCACGGGGCTGGCAAAGTACGTCACTTCGGCGTCAGCAACCATACCGGCGCGCAGATCGCGCTGCTACAACGTCACGTCCGCCAGCCGCTGATCATCAACCAGGTGGAACTGAGCCTGCTGCATCACGTGCTGATCGACGAAGGCCTCATGGCCAACCAGGCCGGCGCACCTTATTTGGCTAGCGGCACATTGGATTATTGCCGGCAGCACGACATTCTCGTGCAAGCCTGGTCGCCGCTGGCGTCAGGCCGTTTGGCGGCGCCGCTGGAATCCATGGATGAAACGCTACGCACCACCGCCGAGTTGGCCCTCCAACTGGCGCAGACGCATGGCGTTGAAATGGAAGCGATCCTGCTGGCTTGGCTGTTGCGGCATCCGGCCGGCATTCAACCCATCGTGGGCACCACTCATCCCGAACGGCTCATCGCCAGCTGTGCAGGCGACACGATCGAGGTGAGTCGCGAGCAGTGGTACGCATTGTTCGCCGCTGCGCGCGGCCATCGCGTGCCTTGATTGAGATCCTATGCTGACTGCCAACCCGTCATGGTGGCAGTGCCGACATAGCCATCCCGTGGGAGCGACTGTAGGCCCCAGTTCCAACTTGGTGCGGCCCACTTGGGCATGTTCTGGCCACGCGTGTCATCTGCGCGTCATCCAAATGCAACAACAGCTTCATGGCGCGGTCGCAGCATACGCAAAACGTGGAGTTGCGTATGCGGTTTACCATCGTTACCGAAACGTATCCGCCCGAGGTCAACGGCGTAGCCTTGACCGTGCAGGGACTGGAGACTGGCCTGCGTTCCCGCGGGCATGAGGTTTCTGTGGTCCGTCCCCGTCAGGACAACGATGCAGCCGGGGCCGAGGCATTGCTGGTACGCGGTGCCAGTTTGCCGCGCTATCCGGGATTGAAGTTCGGCCTGCCCGCCACTCGCAAGTTGCTACGGCATTGGAGCCAATCGCCGCCCGATGCCGTCTACGTCGCCACCGAAGGTCCCTTGGGTTGGTCGGCATTGCGAGCGGCGCGGAAGCTGGGTATTCCCGTGGCAACGGGCTTCCACACCCGCTTCGACGAATACATGCGCGACTATGGCGCAGCGTTCCTGCAACAGACCGCATTGCGCTGGATGCGCAGGTTCCATAACGGTGCCGATGCCACGCTGGTGCCGACGCGAGAACTGGCGGAATTCCTGGAGCAAAGCGGTTTCCACCGCGTGATGCGCCTGGCTCGCGCGGTGGACACGACTCAGTTCAGCCCGCGCAAGCGCGACAGCACGTTGCGTACCGCCTGGGGCATGAGCGACGACGGCCTTGTCGCCATCTACGTAGGCCGCATTGCCGCGGAGAAGAATCTGGAACTGGCAGTGCGCAGCTTCCGCGAGATACAGGCTCGCCACCCCACCGCACGTTTCGTTTGGGTAGGCGATGGCCCGATGCGGGAAAAGCTGGCACGGGAGAACCCGGATTTCGTGTTCTGCGGTGTGCAGCGCGGTGAAGCGCTGGCCCGTCACTTCGCCAGTGGCGATCTGTTCCTGTTTCCCAGCCACAGCGAAACCTTCGGCAACGTGACGCTGGAAGCGATGGCCAGCGGTGTGCCGACGGTGGCGTTCAACTACGGCGCGGCCAAGGAACACCTGCACGATGCCGTGCATGGCGCCGCCGTCGAGAACGACGAGGATTTCATCCATGCCGCCGTCAATCTTGCCGGTGCGCCTGCCTTGCGCCGCTCCATGGGCCTGGCCGCCAGCGACGCCATGCAGTCGCTACGCCCGGAACAGGTGGCAGCCGATTTTGACGACCTGCTGATGGAACTCGTCCAGAGGAGAAGCCATGCATCCGCTGCCGCCGCGTAACGCTCTATCGAGCCGAAACATGCTGGGCCAGAACATGTCAGGTCAAGACAGAGGTTGGTGCCTGCGCGCCAATCGCTGGGGCGAATGGAGCGGCCTGCGCCGATTCTTTTCCATCGTCAGCCGCTTGGGCGACGGTGTGTTCTGGTACGTGTTGATGGGTGCATTGATCGTCGCCGATGGCATGGACGGCCTGGCCGCTTCCGCACATCTGGCCGCGACAGGTGTCATCGCGTTGACGTTGTACAAGCTACTGAAGCGCTGGACCAAGCGTCCGCGCCCATTCGCCTCGGACGTGCGCATCCGCGCCTGGATCGCACCGCTGGACGAGTTCAGCTTTCCTTCCGGGCACACGCTGCATGCCGTTGCCTTCACCATCGTCGCGCTGGCGCATTATCCGGTGCTGGCGGCGATATTAATCCCCTTCGCCGCCTGCGTGGCGATATCGCGCGTCGTGCTGGGTTTGCACTATCCGAGCGATGTGTTGGCTGCCACGGGTATCGGCTCAGCGCTGGCCGGTATCTCGCTGTGGCTGGTGCCGGGTGTCAGCTTGTTTGCATAGCTGATTACCAGGGAATCTTTCCTTGTGGGAGCGACGTAAGTCGCGACCGGAATCTACGGTCGCGACTTACGTCGCTCCCACAGTGAAAAAAATCTCTACAACGTCCTTTACAGCGGTTTCACCCGCGCACGCGCTATCGCCGGCGCCAGCTGCCCCATCCAATCACGATCATTCGCCACCTGCGCATTGACGCGGCTTGCCTCCAGCGCGCCGAAGTCGAGATCGGCGATGGCCCACACCTGGTCGCCTTGCGTCTGCGCCAGCACGCCTTCAGCGGGAAAGCCCGCATCCATCGGCGCGAAGATCGCCGCTTCGCCGGTATTGACGTCCAGCGCCGGACTCCAGGGCGCCTCTCCGGCGGTGACCGACTGGGCAACGAACATCCGGTTTTCCAGCGCGCGCGCCAGGCAGCCGACGCGCACGCGGGTGGCGCCGGCTTCCGTATCCGTGCAGCTTGGCACCAGCAGCAACCGCGCGCCTGCTTCGTACTGCGCACGCACCGGCAACGGAAATTCGCCGTCGTAGCACACCGCAATTCCGGTGCGGACGTTGCCGGCTTCGAAGACGTTCAACTCATCGCCGCCTTCGATCACTGCAGTGGATTTTTCAAAGCCGGTCAGTTGCAGCTTGTCCTGCCACCCATGCGCACCAGACGGCGTGAACCAATAGCTACGATTGCGATAGCGCCCGTGCGCCGTCGCCAGCAGGAAGGTCCCGGCGACCACATGCATCCGGGTTCCGCGGGCCAATCGCGAGAACAGAGCCAACCAGTCGGCGTGATAAGCCTGGGTCGCGGCCAGCGAGGCCAACAGATCACCGCGTACGGAAACCTCGAAGGTCGCGCCCAGCTCCAGCGACAAATACTCAGGCAATACCGCAATACCGGCGTCCTGTGCGGCCGCTTCGGCCAGCAGGCGAGCTTGCTTCTCCGCGAAATCAACGAACGTCGCAGGCGCGCTCACCGGATACTTCGCCACCGCAATTTTCATGGCTTCGCCTCCAACGGCCGCAACCAGAACGTCAACCGGTGAACTATCTCGCCCTGCCCTATCTCGGCCCAAGGCAACTGCATGGTCATACCCTCGCGACGCGCGTAGCCGCGTTTGTGCCAGAAATC
Organism: Pseudoxanthomonas sp. UTMC 1351; assembly: GCF_040948865.1. NCBI lineage: Bacteria > Pseudomonadati > Pseudomonadota > Gammaproteobacteria > Lysobacterales > Lysobacteraceae > Pseudoxanthomonas > Pseudoxanthomonas sp. UTMC 1351. The sequence continues at coordinate 108,318 of NZ_JAVGJT010000004.1, forward strand.
GTGATTGGAACGGTAATCAGCCGGACGGCGAGGATCCGCTTCATCGCGATCCACCGCGCAGAAGGCGGTCCAGCGGAATCGTCCCAAGGCGCGCGCATGCGCTTCGCGATGATCGAAGAACGCGTGACCGATTCCGCGGCCATGGTATTGCGGTAGCAGCACCGATTCGCCGAAATAGAACACTTCCTCCGCAGCAATACCCGCATGCGCGAAAGGCTTCTGGAACGCTTCGGTATCGTCGATCAACGGCAATGCGGTGGAAGCGCCGATCACGCGATCACCCACCGTGGCAAGGACGAACAGGCTGTCGGCCGAGTTGGCGTACGGAGCCAAATACTCCCGCTCGGAACCTTCATCGCCTTGGTACAGATACGGCCAATCGCGGAACACCTCCGCGCGTAGACGCGCCACGTCTTTGAGATACGGCAGGATATCCGGCCCGCGAAAAAGGCCGATAGTGTGCGGAGAATTCATCCTTGAACTCTACCGCACGCCATCGGCCGGGGCGAGGTTGCGGTGCGTGCCGATGCGGCACGCACCTGCCCGTTCAATCGCACCAGATATAGAACGCAAGGCGTTGCGTGGGAACCACGACCAACAACGCCTTTCCGTCGGTCTTCGCGGTGAAATAAGCCTCCACGGCACCGGGGATCGGCGCCGCGACCTTCGGCATCCAGGCGCTTGCCCATCCGGCGGGTAGCCACGCTTTTCGCCAGTCGCGGTACGCAAATGGAGCGCACCGGCGGCTGAGGCCTTCCCTGGCCTGGACCGCATCCTTGAGATAAACCAACGGATCATTCGCCATTGCCGACACGGCTTCTTCGGTCAGCCGATAGACCACCGCACCGCTGGATCTGCGACGCAACGGGAACAGCAGCTTCGACAGACTGCGGGGGTCGTCCTCCGCGACTACCTCGGACGTCTGGATGGCCGGCGGCAGCACTTTGATTGCGCGCCGGTGCAAGGTGAAGAGGTCGAGCATCGCACTATTCACGCTTCGTGCCACTCAGCGCAATGAAGCACTCAGGTCATACCAGTCGATCTTGCGAGTTACCCACATGATCACCGCCAGGATGCCGAACAGCATCAACGAACCCATCAGCAACGCGTTGTCTTCCGAAACCAGCAAGCCGTAGAGCACGCCGTACAAAGCGGTGAGCATGGTGGCGAAGCCCGCCGCGCGCAGCCAGCTCTTCAATACGCCGGATAGATAGACGAACTGCAGGCCGATACAGGCGACCGCCGAGATCAGGTAAGCCTTCCAGAAGTCGATGTGCTCGGACAGGCTGAGCAGCAGCAGGAAGAAGATCGCTAACGCCAGTCCCACCAGCAGATACTGCAGTGGGTGGATCGGCAGTCGCTTTATGAGCTCGAACAACGCGAAGCCGACGAACGTCAGCACCACGAACAGGATGCCGTACTTGCTGGCGCGGTCGGCCTGGGTATACACATCGACAGGATCCACCAAGCTGATGTCGACGCTGTCCAGAGCGCCGCTGCTGCTGCCTTCATCGGACGACGAAATCGTTTGAGCGTAGGCGCTGGAATCGCGACGGGTCAGCTTGCCGCTACTTGTGGCCAACTGACTTTGTGCAGCACTGGCCAGCGATGATATTTCCCAACTGGCGCTGAAACCGTCCGCGCCAATCTTGCGATCGTTGGGCAGGAAACGCCCCCCGAACAAGGGATGCGGCCAAGCCGAATGCAGCGAAATATGGTTACTGTCGCCCAGCGGCGCGATGCCCAGGGATTGCGTACCGGCCAGCGTCAAGTCCATCTCCAGCCGGCTTGAAGGCAACGCAAGCTCGCTCTTCGGCAGAATTGCGTGCATACCTGCCATCCGGTCGGCCATCACGCCCGTACCCGACTCCAATGCCAACGGTCTTCCATCTATTTTCAATGTGGGCGTACCGACGAAACCGCGCACATCGGCAACGCCCAGGACAACGTAAGGCTCACCGTAGATGCGGTCGGAGACTTCGGTGATGGGCAGTTCATCAAAATCGGCTTTGACGTTCGCCTTCAACTGGAACACGCGCACGTCGTACAGTCCTATCCTGCGCTTGTCAGGCTTGAGCCCTCCCTCAATGCTCAGACGCTTGGGTGTCTGATAGATATAGCCTTCGGTTACTTCATCACGCACTTCAGGCTGGCCGCTGGCATTGGTTACATTGACTTTGCGCGTCGCCTTCCATGGCACGACACGCAGCGGCCCCACCAATTGCTGCGGGCCTGCCATGCTTTGGGATACTCGTTCCACCGCTTGCGCCCGATAGCGTTCGCGGTCATTGATAGTGCCCCGGATCATCATCAAGGGAATCAGCAACAGCAGCACCAGGCCGCCGATGGTGAGGAAACGCAACAACAAACGTAATGACTTCATGGATTTCGCCCCGGTTGAATACGAGGCGAAGCTTGCCGGTGCCATGTGGTGGCGGTTTGAGCCGAGTTTGAAGTCTGTGTGAAGCGCAGGGTGTAGCTTTCCTGCACCTATCTGGATCTATCCTTGTGGGAACGACGGCTTTCAACAGCCGAATGGCTGGTCAAGTCGCGACCGGAAGAACAATCAAAAGCTTTAGACACGGATCAACACAAAAAAAGCGAATAAAGTATTGAAAGCTTTTTATCCGTGTTCATCTGCGTTGATCCGTGTCCAAGAGCTTTTAGACTTCCGGTCGCGACTTGACCAGCCATTCGGCTGTTGAAAGCCGTCGCTCCCACAGGGACAAATAAAGGGATTCGCCTAAACCACCGGCAACCGCAGCGTCGCCATCGCCCCGCCTAGCTCCAGATTGCACAGATCGCTTTCGCCGCCATGCAGCCGCGCGACTTCGGCTACGAACGGCAGGCCCAGCCCAGAACTGCGTGGCTCACCACCCGGTCGCGACAAGGAGTAGAAGCGTTCGAACACCCGGTCGTAGGCGTAGTCGGGGATACCCGGGCCCTGGTCGGTCACCCGGATCTCCAGCATGCCGTTGTCGACCTCGCTGGACAGGAATATCTTCCCGCCGGGAGGCGAGAATGCAATGGCGTTGTCCAGTAAGTTGGATAGCGACTGACGCAACAGATACGGATCGCCTTGGACGACCGCTTGCGGATCTTCGACGTTCACCGATAAAGCCAGGCCTGCCGCGGCCAGTTTGGCCGACACGCCCTCCCCGGCTTCCGCCAGCAACGACGCCACGTTGACCGGTTCATGCTTCTGCAGCCAACCGTGCTGTTCCACTTCGGCCAGTGCCAACAGCTTGTCGATGGTTTCGGTCAGCCGTTGTTGCTGGGTCTGGATGTTGTGGGCGAAGCGCTTGCGATCTTCTTCAGGAAGCGGTTCCTGCAACAGTTCAGCCGCGCCACGAATCGCGGCCAGCGGGCTCTTCATCTCGTGGGTCAGCGACTGCACGTATTGCTCGACGTACGCCTTGCCTTCCAGCTTTCGGCGCATTTCCTCGACAGCGCGGCCCAGGTCGCCGATCTCGTCACGGCGTGGCGGCGGCGGGCGGGCGGGTTGCCCGGCGCTGACCGCCTGCGCGTATCGATTCAAGCGTTGGATACCACGCACCAGCCACCACGTGATCAACGCGCCGATCAAGGCCGACAAGCCAATCAACCACCCACCTTGTCGCATGATGGCGCGCTGGCTGGCGGCGATGAAAGGATCGATGGTGCGGTTGGGCTGGGCGACCGTCAGCACCCCGATCAACCTGTCGCCGTCGCGGATCGGCGCTGCGACGTGCATGACGGTGCGGGTCGTGTCGTCGGGCGTCTCCGGGCTGGATCGCGCGCCGTACTCGCCGCGCAAGGTGCGATAAACATCGTTCCAGCGTGAATTGTCGCGACCGATATCGCGGCCTTGCGAGTCGTAGACCACGACGCCCCGCGTATCGGTGACGGTCACGCGATAGTCCAGATGACGCTTGGGAAAGCGCCACACTTGCGCGTTCAGATCGCGAAGGTTGGCTTCATTGATGCGCTGGGCGAATTCGCCGTCGGCGATGCGGCCCGCCTTCATATCATCGGCCGCCATCACTGCCAGCACATTGGCCGCGTCAACCAGCGTCGATTCCATCGCCTGGCGCACGCCCGGCTTTACCTCGTTGACGAAGACGCGCATCACGAAGAATGCCGCCAACCCCACGATCAGGAAAAAACCCAGGAACAACCGCAGGCCTAGGCGCATTAGAGGGTGTTATGAACTTTGGGGTGAGTGCGAAGGCCGCTGTTGCGGTGCCAGGCAAGGCGCACGCCGCCGGGCAGGCCGGCCGCCTGGTCAAGGCGTGCAACGCGGCATGGCGCCGCAACAGTGGCCTTCCCGAAGGGTTGTCCGCCAGCGCCGCCGCAGCCGCGTTGCCCGGCTTGCCTTGGGCACCACCCAAGGACGGCGCCAGGCGTCTTGCTGCAACGGCGCTGGCGGACAACGCATCTCATCCCAAAGTCCATAACACCCTCTAAACCTCTATCGCATAGCCGATACCGCGGTGCGTGCGGATCGGGTCGGGATCGGCGCCGGCGGCGCGCAGTTTGTTCCGCAATGTCTTGATGTGCGTATCGACGGTGCGGTCGGTGCTGTCGGCGTCGCTGTCCCAGCCGCGGTCCATCAGTTGCGTACGGCTGAGAATCGCGCCGGGCCGTTGCAGCAGTGCGGCCAGCAGCGCGTATTCGTAGCGGGTCAACTCCAGCACCTGCCCGCGGAAACGGATGCGGTGGCCTTCATGATCGATGGCGAAATCGCCTTGCACCGCCCAGTCCTTCGCCTCGATTACAGCATGAGTGCGACGCAGTCGTGCGCGCACCCGCGCGACCAATTCGCGCGGCGAGAATGGCTTGGCCATGTAGTCATCGGCGCCCAGTTCCAATCCCAACACCCGGTCAATCTCGTCGTTGCGTGCGGTCAGGAAGATCACCGGCACATCGCTGAAGCCACGCAATTGGCGGCAGACATCGAAACCGCTGACATCCGGCAACCCCACGTCCAGCACCACCAAGTCCACACCGCCGGCACGCAGCCGTGGCTCCACGTCGCGCCCCAGCAGGCAGTGCTCGGCACTCAGACCCTCGCTGCGCAGCGCATACAGCACTGCGTCGGCGATGGCGGGTTCGTCTTCGGCAACCAGGATCGTCGGCATGGTGCGCAGGATATAGGGCAATGGCGCCGACAGGCCATGTGCGCGCCGTTCCTCAGGCGCATGCTGGAGCCGTGGTCACCTCGTCGGCCAACACCTCCACCCAACGATCCACTTCGGCTTCGGCGTGCTGCAACGACTGTGCCAGGCGCTCGTCGCCGAATTCGTCGTATTCCACCGCCACACTGGCGGCGAAATCGATCCCCAGGTATTGCAATGGCGTGGCGACGCCACTTTCCACATGGTTGGCGTGCGCCAGTCGCTGGCCCGGCCCATAACCGAAATCGCCACGCGCACTGACAATGATCAGGCGTTTGCCCTGCCCCGCCAGCATGGGCCAGTAGGGTTCACCCGAGCGGCTGCGATCGAATCCGAACGTGCGCCCTACCCGGACCACGTTATCTAGGTAGGCCTTGAACGGCGCGGGCATGCCGAAGTTGTACATGGGCACTCCAGCGACGATGAGATCGCTGGCCGCCAACTCATCCACCAGCCGGTCGCTTTCCGCCAGCACCTCCTGCATCCAGGGTTCTCGCTGTTCCGGCGACGTGAACGCCGCGTGGATCCACGCACCCGTGACGGGCGAAGGAGGCGAAGCGCCGATATCGCGATGGGTCACCGTGTCCTCCGGCCGCAATGCGTGCCACCGTTCGACGAAGCGCGCACTGAGCCTGCGCGTGTGCGAGCCATGGGCTTGCTGGTCGGAACGACCCGGGCGTGCACTGGCATCCAAATGCAGAATCCTGAACATATCTCACCTATGATTGGAGTGGCTGGGATGAACAGATCCCGTTGAAGCCATGATTCCAAGCCATAAAAACCAAGAAAAGCGATGATTTCTTTGCCATAACATGAAAAAAATTCACCTTAAGCAGACTCGCCTTGGACGACAACTGCCGCCGCTCGGCTCTCTGCGGGTGTTCGAGGCCGCCGCACGCTACCTGAGCTTCCGGCGCGCAGCCGACGAACTGGCCATCACGCCCACCGCGGTCAGCCACCAGATCCGCACACTGGAGGAACGCCTGGGCGTATCGCTGTTCAAGCGGCAATCCCGCGCAGTGCAGCTCACGCGCGCAGGCGAAACCTTGTTCCCCGTGATGCGCGGCGCGCTGGACGATATCGCGCAGACGCTGGATAGCTTACGACCGGGACTAGCGCGCCCTGTCGTCACGCTATCCGTCACGCGAGGATTCGCGGCGCGCTGGCTGGTACCGCACCTGTCTGGCTTTGCGGCAACCGGCGCTGAGATCGACCTGCATCTGCATGCTTCCGATGAACCGGCCGACCTGCACAACCACCGCGCGGATCTGGCGGTGCGCTACGGCAGCGGCCAGTACCCGGGCATGAGTTCGGAATATCTGCTGCCCAACGAATTTCTTGCCGTCGCCAGCCCGTGGCTGGGACCGCTGGAACCTGCGCAACTGGCACGTACTTCCATCCTGACCTACGACTGGCGCTTGCAGGATGAGCAAACACCGGACTGGCCACGCTGGTTCCGCGAGGCCGGATTGGCGATGCCCAAAGGGATGCGTCTGCTGCATTTCTCTGACGAAGCGCACGCCATCCAGGCTGCGATCGCCGGACAAGGCGTGGTGCTGGCCAATCGCGTGCTGGTGGTGGATGAACTTAACAACGGAACGCTACAGGCGTTGCCCGGTCCGGTACTGCGCGGGTTCGACTCGCATCTGGTTTGGCCAACCAGCCGTGATGAGGATCCTGCGTTGTTGCGTGTGCGGGAGTGGTTGAAAAGCGAGGCCGCGGCCTGCCAGCTCCACAGTTCTGCTTCCGCGAAGAAGCCGCCCGGGAGCCGCCATGAAGACTGACCGCGTAGACTGACGCCATGAACTATCGCCACGCCTTCCATGCCGGCAATCATGCCGACGTCCTCAAACACACCGTACTGCTGGCGCTGATCGACGCGCTGAAGCGCAAGGATTCGCCGTTCTTCGTGCTGGACACCCATGCCGGGCGCGGGCGCTACCTGCTGAGCGCAGTGGAGAGCCGCAAGACGGCCGAAGCCGATGCCGGCGTCCTGAAGCTGATGGGCGAGCCGAAAGCACCCGAAGTGCTGGAGCGCTACCTGCGTGCCGTGCAGGCCATCAACCCGGTCGGGGCGATGGTCGCTTATCCCGGCTCCCCCCTGCTGGTGGCGCAGGCACTGCGCGAGCAAGATCGGCTAGCAGCCTGTGAATTGCAGGAAGAAGAAGCACAGGCACTGAAGGAACTGTTCGCTCACGACGCCAAAGTGGCCGTGCACGCGCGCGACGGGTATGCCGCCATCAAGGCGCTGCTGCCGCCCAAGATCGGCGAAACCAAGTTCGCCCGCGGGCTGGTGCTGATCGATCCGCCCTACGAGGTTCAAGACGCCGAGTACCCGCAGATCATCGCCACCCTGCGCGAAGCGATGGCACGCTGGCCGAACGCGGTCTATGCCGTCTGGTATCCCATCAAACTGCGCCGCAGCCTGATGCATTTCTTCCGCAAAGCCGAAGCGCTGCCCGCCCGGTCGGCATTGCTGGCGGAACTGCAGATCCGCCCCGATGATTCCCCGCTGCGCCTCAACGGCAGCGGCATGCTGATCCTCAACTCGCCGTGGCAGTTCGACCAGACACTCGCTCCGGCTTTGCCGATGCTGAAACGTGTACTGGGCGAAGCCCGGGCATCCACACGCTTGGAGTGGCTAAAAAAAGAATAGGTAGGAGCGGCGTCCCGCCGCGAGCTCTTCCTATCAGATCGCGATAAAGGCTAAAGATCTCCTTGTAAATGCCTCTCCTGTGGGAGCGACGTGAGTCGCGACCGGAAACCAGCCATAGGCTTTAGACACGAATCAACACGGAAAAATCGGATAAAGCAAATAAGCTTTTCATCCGTGTCTATCCGCGTTAATCCGTGTCTAAGAGCTTTAATTTTCCCGGTCGCGACTCACGTCGCTCCCACAAAAGCTATAGCTACCACCACGATTGGTGCCAGCCACGCCAACCGCACCGCCCATCGCATGGCGAATGGCAGCAGCAGCGCCCACACCAACGCCGCCAGCATCAGTGCGCAGGCCCAAAGCACCGGCCCGAACTCCCAACCGATGGCATACACGCTGATCGCGAATGCGAGCATCAGCGCAAACCAGCCGCCGACACGCAGCTTCCGCCGCCGCGTTGCCGAAGGCGCGACGCCGAAGAACTCGCGGTGATGCCGTTCCATGCCCAGGCAAAGCAGGCACCAGCCGGCGTAACACAAGACAAGCGCCAGCGCGAAAATCAAACTCGGCGTCACCGCATTCATCGCGCTTCCTCCGCGGTACGCAGCCCCGCCGTACGCTGGCGGGCAGGCGCCTTGGCACGGCCGACACGCCAAGCCATCAGTCCGAACAACACACCCAACGCCAGTACGGTCAGATCCACCGATGCCATGACCCAATCGCCATTCGCCAACGTCACGCCCAGATGGCGGTCGGAGGTGGTGATCAGGTTCAACAGCGGTAGCCCACACAACAGCAGCGCAGTCACCGCGAACAGTTCGCGCCAGGCACGCGCCGGCGTGCGCACCCGCAGCACCGCCCACGCTGCCGCCAGAATCCAAACTGCACAGAACGCGTAGATTTCCCAGCTCTTTCGCCCGGCCAGTTGCATCGGGATCAAGCGGTTGGCCCATAGCATTGCGGCAACGGCAAGCGGCATGCCGGCTACCACACCAAGATTGAGCACACGTACCATCCCGTAGCCGGACAGTGCACCGGCTTCAGCCACGCGCTTCTCGCGTTTCTCCAGCCACACCTGCAAGCCGCTGGCCAGCATCACGCAACCCGCCAGGCCCAGCAGGAAGTACAGCCAGCGGTACAGGCTGCTACTGCCGAACTGTGCCATGTGCAGTCCGCCGAGGAACTGATACGTGTGGTACGCGGCGCCAGGCTTCGGTCCCTGCGCCATGAACTCCCCGGTAACGCCGTCGTAGTAAGCGGTGCGATGGTTCCAGGCGACATGGCGTGAGTGATCCAGTCCAATGCTGACCACGGTGGAGGCGTCGTCAGGGTGCTCTACCGAAACCAGCCAGGGCTCGCCGCCAAGACGCTCGCGCGCATCGGCCAGCATCGGCGCCAGCGGTGCACGCTGCGGAATTGGCTTGTGCATTTCTTCGCGATGCGGATGCGGCGCCAACTCGTCGAAGAAGGCCTCCATGTCGCTTTTGTAGACCAGATGCACGCCGGCCAACATGTAAGACGACACGAAGATCGCCACGCCGGTGTAAGCGATCATCAGATGAAACGGTAGGCCCAATACGCCAGTGATGTTGTGCCCGTCCAGCCATGCGCGCTGACCACCGGCGCGCGGACGGAAGGTAAAGAAGTCCTTGAAGATGCGCCGGTGGATGATCACGCCGCTGACGATCGCCACCAGCATCATCATCCCGGCCAAGCCAACCAGGTACATGCCGATGGTTCCGGCGTGCAGGTTGTAGTGCAGCGTGAAGAAGAACTCCCCGCCGGCACTGTCGGGCAGTTTCTCGCCGCTACGAGGGTCATAACTGTGCGTTGTGAATTCGCGGCCGACATCCCAGCCGCCCGCCTTGATCGCCGGATAGCGCGGATTCGGCATGTACAAGTACCACACGTGTGCCGAAGGATCTTCGCGTTCCAACCGCTGCATCACCTTGTCCATATTCGCGTCGGCCGCCACCAGCGCCGGCACGCCGGGCCGGGTCCAACGATCCAGTTCTGCGTCGAAGCAGGCGATGGTGCCGCCGACGAAGATCACGAACAGCAGCCAGCCGATGATCAGGCCCGACCAGGTGTGCAGCCACGCCATGCTTTGAGTGAAGCTGTTCTTCATGCTGGCGCCCTCAGATCCGCGCTGCTTGTTCGGCGAACAGATAAGCGACTGTATTGAGCACGCCGCCTACCGCGAGCAGCACCCACCACGCGCGCCACGCGCTACGAGCGGCGAACGCATACACCACTGCCGCGCACCACACCGCGAAGCACAACAGGCTGGCGGTGACCACGCGGTCGACCCGCGACATCGGCAGTACCAACGTCAAGAACGCCGTGCTACCCCAGGCGACGAAGTAGCCGCCAAACAGCGCTGCCAGCACACGCGAGGCGACGCCCCAACGAGTTGTACCGCGTGGTTGGGATTTCGCTGCCGGGCCTAAATCGGGATGATCGGGATGGGTGGCGGTCCGCATGATGTTCTCCTGAGTGGGCTTACACGCTTACCAGCGGTAGTTGGCCGAAAGGTTCACGCTGCGTGCGTAGCCGCCATAACAGACATTGCTGTCGCAGCTTATCGAATATTCGCGATCGAACAGGTTGCTGGCCGTCAGCGCGAACTGCCAGTTGCGCCACGGATAGCGCACTGAAGCATCCACCAGCGTGTAGGCGCCGGTGCGGACCTGTACCCGTTCGGCTGGATTCATCAGCGAGCCTCCGGTATAGAGCGTCTCACCGACGTAACGCACGCCCGCTCCCAGTTGCAGTCCCGACGCCGGCCCGGCCGGCAGCGTGTAGTCGAGGAACAACGATGCCGAATGCTCCGGCACACGCGGCAGCTGCGAGCCTTCATCGATCAGTCCACCGTTGTTGAGCACTTCCGTGTCGAGATAGGTGTAGGCGGCCGTCACGCGCGTGTTGGCGGCAATCTCCGTATTGATCTCCGCCTCGGCACCTCGCGAACGGCTCTCGCCGACCTGGACCTGCTGCATGGGATTGGCGGGATCGGTCACCACCATGTTCTCGCGGCGGAGATCGAACAGCGCGCCGCTGATCAGCACTGAACTGCCGATCGGCTGCCAACGCACACCCAGTTCCACCTGGCTCCCGGTTTCGGGCTTGAAGCCGCTGCTGTAAAGCGGCGAAAAACTCTCGCTGTAGCTCAGATACGGCGCGAAGCCATCTTCGGCCAGATACACCAATCCGGCGCGGCCACTGAACGCATAATCGGTAGTGGACGTCGTGCCTTCTATCTTCTGCCGCGCCTCGTCGTAGCGGCCGCCCAGCAGCAGCACCCAGCGATCATCGAATTTGATGTGGTCCTGCAAATACAGGCCGACCTGCCGCCCGTCGGTCACCATGCGCGCACCAGGCGGCACCGTCACCGGATTGCCGTAGATCGGATTCACCAGATCGAGGTTGGCCACATAAGGCAGACCCGTCACAGGATCATTGCCGCCGGTATATACGCCGTACTCGTCATTCTCGATGCGCTGCACGTCGATGCCGGCCAGCACCGTATGACGCACACGGCCGCGACCGAAGCTGGCCTGCAGCGATGTGTCGATGACGGTGCCGCGCGACAGTTCATCGCGCAGCAGGACGTAACGGGTGACTTCGGTTGGTTGCGCCGGGTTGAAGCCCACGATGCCGATCGTCCCGTAGTCCAGTTCGGTGCGGTTGTAACGGGCGTTCTGGCGAAACAACCACGTCTCATTGAAACGGTGCTCGAACGTGTAGCCGAAAGTGGCGTATTCACGGTCGAAACGGTCGAAGCCCGGTTCGCCCAGATAGCGGTCGCGCGGCACGTCGTAGTCCAGGCCTAGCAGATCACGGACACCGGGCCCCGGCTGGAAGGAGAAGTTGTAGCGACCGTCGTCCTTCTGCCAAGTGGCTTGCAGATCGAGCGAGGTCGATTCGTTGCTCCATGCCAGCGACGGCATCAGCAGCCATCGGCGGTTTTCGGTGAAGTCGACTTGATCATCGGCGTCGCTGCCTAACGCAACCACGCGATAGCGCCATGCGTCGCCCAGCGCGCCGCCAAAATCGGTGCGCAAGCTGACCCGGTCAAAGCTGCCATAGCTGACGCCCACTTCATTGACCTGTTCTCCCGTTGCGCGCTTGCTGACCTGATTGATCAGCCCACCGGGACTGCCGGCGCCGTACATCACGCCCGCCGGCCCTTTAAGCACTTCGATCCGCTCCAAAGCGTAGGGATCCAGCCGTGGCGCACTGAAAGTACCACCCTGCTGGCGCAGACCATCGCGGAACATATCGTTGACCGCGCTGAAGCCACGGATGTCCATCCAGTCGTACCGCGCATCGAAGCCGTACGGCAGGCTGATGCCGGCGGTATAACGCAGCGCCTGTTCGACCGTGGTGGCGCCGCGCTGTTCGATCTGCTCGCGCGTGACCACGCTGACGGATTGCGGGATCTCACGCAGCGGCGCCTCGACCTTGGCACCGACCCGGCCGCCCTCAACGTCATCGATACGGGCGCCGACCACCTCAACCGGCGCCAGCTCGGTGGCCCGATCGGCATCGGCGCTTTCAGCCGCCGCCAGTGGCGCGGCCAGCGCCATCTGCAGAGCAAACGCCAGTGGTGCAGTACGAAAAAGGAAAGGGCGGAGATTGATAGGGGACTTTTCGTTATTTTTCATCGGTCTTTATTGGGAATTCTTCATTAGAAGATGGAGAAAGATTCCCGCCGCCCCTCCTCGACGGCCCATGCGTCGGGGAACTGCCTAGCGGCTAAAGGCGATCCATTCCCAACAGCATATGAAAATCATTCTCATTAAAACCCGGACGTCGCCACGGGTCAAGCGGCGGGGAGCCGAGATCCTATATTGATGGTCAATCTGCCATGTGGCAGCGCGGACATAGCCATACTGTGGGAGCGACGTAAGTCGCGACCGGAAACATCAACGTCGCGACTTACGTCGCTCCCACAAGGAATTCATCCGCGCTTTTGTAGAGCCGAGCAAGGGCCGTTCTACGTCATTAGCCTTGCATCGCCTCGCCGATTCGGACGAGAAACTCGCTCTCTACACCGGCGCAGCAGCACCCGGTTCCCCTTCCCGATCAGGCTCGAAAAAGCTCCAACGAACCACCGGAAATTGCTGCTTGAGCTCAGCTTCAACCCGGTCGATGTCGCTCAGCAACGCCTGCGCGCTGACGGTTTCCCTCATCACCGCCTGCACCGAGACCACCACATCGTTGCCCATCTGCATGGTGATGACATGGATCAGCTTGCTGATCTCCGGGCGTCCACCCAGCCACTGGCTGATTTGCGTTCCCAGTATCGGGTCCGCGCTCTGCCCTATCAGCAGGGCTTTGACTTCGATCGCCACCATCACCGCGACGACGATCAACAACGCCCCGATCACTATCGTGCCCACCGCATCCCAAATGGGATTGCCGGTGATCACCGACAGCAGCACCGCCATCAACGCGAACACCAGGCCCAGCAGCGCAGCCAGATCCTCACCGAAAATCACCACCAGCTCGGCCTGGCGGCTGTCGCGAAACCAGCGCCACAGCGAACGTTCGCCGCGTGCTTTGTTCACCTCCTGCATGCAGGCGCGCATCGATACTGCCTCGGCCGCAATGGCGAAAACCAGCACGCCCGCCGCCCACCACCATTGGTTCAATGGTTCCGGGCTCTGAAACTTGTGCACGCCTTCATAGATCGAAAACATGCCGCCGACGCTGAAGAGCATGACCGCGACCAGGAACGACCAGAAGTAGATGGCGCGGCCGTAGCCCAGCGGATGGTCCGGCGAAGGAGGCCGCGTTGCCTGCCGCAAGCCCAACAGCAACAACAGCTGGTTGCCGCAATCGGCCAGCGAGTGCACGGTCTCCGCCAGCATGGCGCTGGAACCGGTCACGAAGGCCGCCACGCCTTTGGCAACCGCAATCGCAAAGTTCGCACCCAGCGCAAAAAGAATCGCCCGCGTAGAATCGCCGCCGCCTGCCATGGAATGCTCCCTTTCTGTGAATGCCGGTGAGTCTAGCAAGCAGATGCCAATCGTCGTGCAGCGGGCTAGAACAATCTTTCACGGGGACCATGGGAGTATCCAAAACCATATGACTGCGCCGAAAAGACTCCCACCCTGGCACGAACGCTTCCGCCTCCCCAGCGGCCGGGAGCTGTTGATCCGCCCGATCCGCCCGGAGGACGCTGGCCCCATCCAGGGCGCGTTCTCGCTGCTGGAGCCGGAAGAGATCCGCCAGCGGTTCTTGTACGCCTTGACGGAACTGACCCCGGAAATGGCGCACCGGCTCAGCCACCCGGACCCACAGACCGAATTCGCGCTGGTCGCCGCGGAACCGCTTCCCCCTGGCGAAGCCCTGGTAGGCGCGGTCGCTCGCGCATCGGTCACCTCCCGTAGCCGCGATGCGGAATTCGCCATCTTGGTCAGCCATTTCATCGCCGGCCAGGGCTTGGGCCGGCACCTGATGCGCCGGCTGGTCAAATGGGCCAAATCCAAGAAGCTGGAACACCTGTACGGCGACGTGCTGGACAGCAACCAGCCCATGCTGCAGTTGGCCGAATCGCTGGGATTCCACCGGGTGCGGGAACACGACACGCCTGGATTGGTGCGGGTCGTACTGAACCTTGGCGACGACTAGCCCAACCGATTCTTTCACCATAGCCGCCGTCTGAGCCGGGCCGCTCGTGGCCGGCCAGGGGCCCGCACCGCGTTGCATCTTACGAATCTGCCCACGATCCTGCTGCGCTCGGCAGCGGCCCGCGTGCCGTGCTCGCGATGCTCACGTATCCCTATGCGTTGCGCTTGCCCGCTCCGCCACCGGCCGCCCTGCCTTCGCAGGAGGCTTACGGCAGGCACCTCCTCATTCCAAAACAGTGCGCACGACTATTCTGAATCTCGTGCTCGATGCCAGCCATGAAACCGGGCCACAGGCCCATACAAGGAATAATCCATGCCCAGATATGTCATAGAGCGCGATATCCCCGGCGCCGGCCAATTGACGACAAGTGAACTCAAGGCCATTTCGCAGAAATCGTGCGCCGTGTTGGACGGCATGGGGCCACAGATCCAGTGGCTACAGAGCTACGTCACTGGCGACAAGGTCTACTGCGTCTACATCGCACCGGACGAGGCGACGATCCGCGAGCATGCCCGCCAGGGTGGTTTCCCGGCCAACCGCGTATCCCAAGTGACCTCGGTGATCGATCCGGTCACCGCCGAGACGTGAGGGGCCTGAGAACGTCTGGGGGCGTAGCCCGGACCTACATCGCAACCACCCAAGAAGGCGGGCCCCACGCGACCTGTGCTGAACTCTGCTGACATGGACTGGCACAGCGACCAGCTAAACTAAGCTCCCTTTTTGCGCTGGGCGCGACCGCGTCCGGCGCTGCTGCCGTTTTGTGTGCCGATGCCTGCCGATTCCAAATCCCTGCGTTCTTCCCTTCCCCTGCTGCCCAAGAGCGGCCAGCTGCGTGCCTGGTGGCGCGCGCCGGCGTCTCCGACCGCCCTGGCGTGGTTCCTTGCCCAGGCCGCCGAAGCGCATGACGGGCCTTTGTTGGCCGTTGCTCGCGATACCCAGGGCGCGCATCAGCTGGAAGCCGACCTGCACACGCTATTGGGCACGCGCGGCGACTTGCCGGTGCTGCCGTTCCCGGATTGGGAGACCCTGCCGTACGACCGCTTCAGCCCACACCCCGACATCGTGTCGCAGCGCTTGGCCGCCCTGCACCACTTGCCCACACTGAAGCGCGGCATCGTGGTGGTGCCCGTGCAAACGCTGATGCAGCGTTTGCCGCCATTGCGCTACGTGATAGGCGGCAGCTTCGATTACCGCGTGGGCCAGACGTTGGATTTCGATGCGGAGAAGCGACGTCTGGAAGCGGCCAGCTACCGGCACGTGCCGCAGGTGCTGGATCCTGGCGATTTCGCGGTGCGCGGCGGATTGCTGGATGTCTATCCGATGGGCGCCGACGCGCCGCTGCGGATCGAACTGCTGGACGACAGCATCGATTCCATCCGTGCGTTCGATCCCGAATCCCAGCGCTCGCTGGAGAAGACCGATGCGGTGCGAATGTTGCCCGGCCGCGAGGTTCCGCTGGACGAAAACGCGATTGAACGCGCCCTGGGCACGCTGCGCGAACGCTTCGACGTGGATACACGCCGTAGTTCGTTGTACCAGGACTTGAAATCCGGCCTGGCGCCTGCGGGCGTGGAGTACTACCTGCCGCTGTTCTTCGAGCAGACCGCCAGCTTGTTCGATTATCTGGGCGAGAAAGTGCTGCCGCTGCTGGCGGACGGCGCCCATGGCTCCGCCGATGCGTTCTGGGCACAGACCCAGAATCGCTACGAGCAGCGCCGCCATGACATCGAACGCCCGCTATTGCCACCGGAAGAGTTGTACCTGCCGCCGGATACCTTGCGCGAACGACTGAATCAGAAACCACGTATCGAAGTCTGCGGACCCGACCACCCGCGCCATGCCGAAGCGCAGGCATTGGGCGAACAACCCATGCCGCCACTACCGATTGCCGCCAAGGATGCCGCGCCAGGCGAAGCCTTGAAGTCCTTCCTGGCGCATTACCCGGGACGCGTATTGATTGCCGCCGATTCGGCCGGCCGCCGCGAGGCATTGCTGGAGGTGTTGCAGGCGGCGGAACTACAGCCGGAAGTCGCCGGAAGCTTTACCGCTTTTCTATCAGATCGTCATCCCCGCGTAGGCGGGGATCCAGCGACTTTTGCCTCTGACCGCGGCAAAGAAGCCAAGACGAAGTCACTGGATTCTCGACTGACCAGCCATTCGGCTGTTGAAGACCGCGGGAACGACGGTTTAGCTGCTATCGCGCTTCCACGCTTCGCCATCGCCGTCGCACCACTGGAAGACGGCTTCGCGTTGGACGAACCGCGCATCGCGGTACTCACCGAGCGCCAGCTTTTCCCCGAGCGCGCCACGCAGACGCACCGACGCAAGCGCACTGGGCGCGAGCCCGAAGCGATCATCCGCGACCTGGGCGAATTGAGTGAAGGCGCACCCATCGTGCATGAGGACCATGGTGTTGGTCGTTATCGCGGACTGGTGGTGCTGGAGGCCGGCGGCACGCCCGGCGAATATTTGGAGATCGAGTACGCCAAGGGCGATCGCCTGTATGTCCCGGTCGCACAACTGCACCTGATCAGCCGCTATTCCGGCGCATCGGTGGAAACCGCGCCGCTGCATTCGCTGGGCGGCGAGGCCTGGACCAAAGCAAAGAAACGGGCCGCAGAAAAGGTACGCGATGTAGCCGCCGAACTGCTGGAAATCCAGGCACGCAGGCAAGCCCGTGCCGGACTGGCGCTGCCGCTGGACCGCGCGATGTACGAACCCTTCGCCGCCAGCTTTCCGTTCGAAGAAACACCGGACCAGCATCACGCCATCGAATCGGTGATCCGCGATCTTGGCAGCAGCCAGCCGATGGATCGCGTGGTCTGCGGCGACGTGGGCTTCGGCAAGACCGAAGTCGCCGTGCGTGCCGCTTTCGCTGCTGCCAGCGGTGGCAAGCAGGTCGCGGTGCTGGTGCCGACCACGCTGCTGGCCGAACAGCATTACCGCAATTTCCGCGACCGCTTCGCCGATTGGCCATTGCGCGTGGAGGTTCTGTCGCGCTTCAAGACTGCCAAGGAGATCAAGGCCGAGCTGGAAAAATTGGCGGAAGGCAAGATCGATGTCATCGTCGGCACACACCGCCTGTTGCAGCCCGATGTGAAGTTCAAGGACCTGGGGCTGGTGATCGTGGACGAAGAGCAGCGCTTCGGCGTGCGCCAGAAGGAAGCGCTGAAGGCGCTGCGCGCCAACGTCCACCTGCTGACGCTCACCGCCACGCCTATTCCGCGCACCTTGAACATGGCCATGGCGGGCCTGCGCGACCTGTCCATCATCGCCACGCCGCCGGCCAACCGCATGGCGGTGCAGACGTTCATTACACCATGGGACCCGGCGTTGCTGCGCGAGTCCTTCCAGCGCGAACTGGCGCGCGGCGGGCAGGTGTATTTCCTGCACAACGATGTGGAAAGCATCGGCCGCATGCAGCGCGATCTCTCTGAACTGGTGCCGGAAGCACGCATCGGCGTGGCCCACGGACAGATGCCGGAACGCGAGCTGGAACAGGTCATGCTGGATTTCCAGAAGCAGCGCTTCAACGTGTTGCTGTGCACGACGATCATCGAATCCGGCATCGACATTCCCAACGCCAATACCATCGTCATCAACCGCGCCGATCGCTTCGGCCTGGCGCAGTTGCATCAGTTGCGCGGCCGCGTCGGCCGTTCGCACCACCGTTCGTATGCGTATCTGGTGGTGCCTGAAAAGCGCAGCATGACCGCCGATGCCGAGCGCCGCCTGGAAGCCATCGCCGCCATGGACGAACTGGGTGCGGGCTTTACCCTGGCCACTCACGACCTGGAAATCCGTGGCGCCGGCGAACTGTTGGGCGAAGATCAGAGCGGCCAGATGGCCGAGGTCGGCTTCAGCCTGTACACCGAACTGCTGGAGCGCGCGGTGCGTTCGATCAAGCAGGGCCACCTGCCGGATGTAGACCTGGGTTACGAGCATCGTGGCGCCGAAGTGGAACTGCATGTGCCGTCGTTGATCCCGGACGACTACCTGCCGGACGTGCATACGCGCCTGACGCTGTACAAGCGCATCAGCAGCGCGCGTGACATAGATGAGCTGCGCGACCTGCAAGTGGAGATGATCGATCGCTTCGGGATATTGCCGGACCCGGCGAAGTATTTGTTCGCTACAGCGGAACTGAAACTCACCGCCACCGCACTTGGCATCCGCAAGCTGGAGCTGGGCGAGAACGGCGGCCGCATCGTGTTCGACGCCAAGCCCAACATCGACCCGATGGCGGTCATCCAGATGATCCAGAAGCAGCCCAAGTTGTACGTCATGGATGGTCCCGACAAACTGCGCATCAAGGTGCCGTTGCCGGAAGCGCCCGACCGTTTCAACGCGGCCAAGGGTCTGCTGACCACGTTGCGGCCGGCGGCCTGAGCCGTGCTGTCCTTCTCATTCCTAAGTCTTGGGTCTTACTGATGTCCGCTTCTACGCCCATTGTTTTCGTGCACGGATTGATAGGCACCTTGCAGGTGCCCGACCTGTCGATTCACTTCGAACCGACAAAGACACTGGCGCCCGATCTGCTGGGCTACGGCGATCTGAAGAATGTGCCTGCGCATGAGGTGAGCTTGCCGGCGCAGGTCGCCCACCTGGATCGGGTTCTACGGCAGAACTTTGGCGATGAGCCGGTGCATCTGGTGGGACATTCCGTCGGTGGCGCCATTGCCGCGCTGTTCGCGCATGCTCATCCGGAGCGGGTCGTGGATCTGGTTAGCGTCGAGGGCAACTTCACGCTGAAGGACGCCTTCTGGTCCGCGTCGGTAGCAGGCATGTCCCAGGAGCAAGCCGAAGCGATGCTGGAAGGTTTCCGCACGGACCCCGCTGCGTGGCTGGCGCGTGCCGGAGTGTCGGCGGAACCGCTACTGGCTGAAGTCGCATCCCGCTATCTCGCGCAACAGCCTGCGTCAACCGTGCGTGCGATGGCGCGCTCGGTTGTCGAAGAAACCGGTTCGCCCGGCTATTTGCCCAAGCTACGCGATGTCTTTTCGCGTCATCGCGTCCATTTGCTGGCGGGCGAACGTTCCCGGCCCGGCTGGGACGTGCAGGATTGGGCATTGCGCCAGGCCAACAGCATCACCGTCATCCCCGGCACCGGCCACATGATCATGCTGGAACAACCGCAAGCCTTCGCAAGCATGGTAAAGAAGGCGCTTCAGGGATAGCGAACGCTCATCTCTTCATCCTGGACGGTCGCCATGCCCCATAAACACGCTCTCCTGCATTGCTGCTTTCTGCTGGCTAGCCTGGCCGTGTTGGCGGGATGCGCGTCGGCGCCACCGTCCCATCCCGGCAGCGGTGGCAATGAAGTCAGCTTCATCGTCGTGCGCCACGCCGAGAAAGCCAACGACGACCCCGAAGATCCCACGCTCACGGCTACGGGGCGTGAGCGCGCCGGCAGATTAGCGACGTTGCTGGCCGATGAACCCATCACCGCTGTCTACGCCACCGAGTTCCGCCGTACTCAGCAGACCGCCCAGCCCGCTGCGGATCAGCATCGTGTGCCGGTGACGCATTACTTCTCGAAAGGCACTATCGCGGAATTAGCCGCGCAATGGCTGCGGCAGCACCGCCAAGGCGCGGTGTTGATCGTCGGCCACAGCAACACCGTGCCAGAAATCGTGGGCGCCTTGTCGGGACAGAACGTCGAACCGATATCGGACAGCCAGTACAATCGCCTGTACCGCGTGGACATCGGTGCCGATGGTGTCGCCCGACTGACGCAGAGCGAATACTAAGCCAGAGTTTTTCCACCGGGCGCGATCTAACGCTGCCACGCACGCTCTTGTAGGAGCGGCGTCCCGCCGCGAGCTCTTCCCCGAATCACCATTTGCCACACAGGTGCACACGCGACACAGTTTGTTCGCTCCAAACGCTCACAAGAAAATCGGGAAACTCTGACACTCCTCTCAGACCAGTTCACCGCGCACTGAAAGTAAGCTGCACCGGCATCGGACGATGCTGACGGACACCATCGGAACTCGGCGCTATTGCGCATTCGATGCACACTCAAGGAGGAGTCAAAAATGTCTTTTCTTCGCACGTTCATTCTGCTGCTGGCCTGTCTTGCGCCACCCGCACTCTCGGCTGGCGAGAATGCACCACCTCGGCTGATGCTCGCCACCGACTACAGCGGTGGCAGCGACGTTTCCAGCTATTGGGTGAGCGAGAAGCTGGACGGCGTGCGCGGCCGCTGGGACGGCCGGCAGTTGTGGACTCGCGGTGGTCAACGTGTCTCGCCGCCAGCCTGGTTCACGGCCAAGTGGCCGAACGTGGCAATGGATGGCGAGCTCTGGATGGGACGCGGCCGCTTCGATGAAGTCAGTGCGTTGGTGCGTTCAATTCAGCCGGACGATGCGGCGTGGCGCCAGGTGCGCTTCATGGTGTTCGATCTACCTGATCATGGCGGCGCATTCGAAGCGCGTGTCATGCGGATGCGAACGCTGCTGTCCGCGGTAGGTGTGGCATGGCTGCAACCCGTCGCACAATCCCGCTTCGACGATGCAGAAAAACTCGATGCACGGCTCAACGAAGTCGTCGCCGCCGGTGGCGAGGGGCTGATGCTGCATCATCGAAGCGCACGCTACTCGGCCGGCCGCAGCGGCAGTCTGCTCAAGTACAAACCTTTTCAGGATGCCGAAGCCCGCGTAGTCGGTCATGCGCCAGGCAAAGGTAAATACGTGGGCATGATGGGCGCGCTGCTGGTCGAGTTGTCGGATGGCAGGCGATTTCGCCTGGGCACTGGTTTCACCGATGTCCAACGAGCCGAACCGCCAGCCATTGGCAGCATGGTCACCTACCGCTACAACGGGCTTACGTCCAAGGGGCTTCCGCGTTTCGCGCGTTTTCTGCGAGTTCGCCATGACCCACCACCGCCTGACCCGCAATGAACATCCGTGCGACGCGCCGGGCGATTCGTATCGAGTACTCACTTCGAATCGCTCTTCAACAGCCGAATGACTCGTCATCAAACATTCCCGTCATCCCGGCGTACGCCGGGACCCAGCGCCTGTACCAGGAGCCGCGTTGACCAGTAGCGCTGCTGAGGAGCTCTTCAACAGCCGAATGGCGGGTCATGACGTCATGCCTGAATGCTCCTGCGCATGCACACCATGCAAACATTCCGGCGTTAACCTTATCCGCATGAATGACACGATGCGATCAGACCTATTCGGCGACTGGGACGGCAGCGTAGCGGCGGCCCGCACCTTGCAAGCCGAACTCGCGCAGCGCGTTTTGTTGCGGGACGACTTCCCCGAGCCGCATCTCCTTGCAGGCTTCGATGTCGGCTTCGAGGACGAAGGCACCCGCGCCCGCGCGGCCGTGGTGCTGCTGAATGCACATACGCTTCAGCCGGTCGAGGCGCATATCGTCCGTGTTTCCACGCCGATGCCGTACGTGCCTGGGCTGCTGAGCTTCCGGGAATTGCCGGCCTTGATGGAAGCGAAAACGATGCTGACGCGCATGCCCGATCTGGTCTTCGTGGATGGCCAAGGCATCGCCCATCCACGCCGGCTGGGTATCGCCGCTCACTTCGGCGTGGTCACCGGACTTCCCACCATAGGCGTCGCAAAAAAAGCCTTGTGCGGAAACTACGAAGAACCCGGCCCACAACCGGGCGATCGCAGTCCGCTGCTGCACCGCGGTGAACAAATCGGCTGGGCCCTGCGCAGCAAACGGCGCTGCAATCCGCTGATCGTGTCACCCGGACACCGCGTATCCATGGAAACCTCCGCGGCGTTGGTGCTGCGCTTCCTGGCTGGCTACCGGCTGCCGGAACCCACGCGGTTGGCCGACCGCTTGGCATCGCGGCGTGGCGAAGTGAGCATTCCGACGCCCCCGGCATCTAACGGATTGCTTTGATCAGGCTGCTCTAGAGCGATTTTGCCCGAGTGCTGACAAGCCATCGTTCTGGCCGGCCAATGCTTTTGCTGGGATCGTTGAACGCGGCGGACAGTTTCCGCGCGCCGCAGGTGTTGTTGTTCTTTAACGCGTGCCGGAAAAGCAAAAGCAAATCCCCCTCGATCCCCCTTTAGAAAGGGGGAGGCAGAGCAAAAGGTCCGCTTACACTTTCGCTCTTGCTCTTGATTCCCTATTCCCTATTCCCTATTCCCTACTCCCTACTCCCCCATTCCCCCATTCCCCCATTCCCATCCCAGCCCATCGCGCAACGGACCGTTTCCGCAACGACGACAGACTTTCGCCTAAGCCATGCGATCCTGCGAACCACACAGGAGGACCCATGACTACTCTCATTACCCCCCGCGTCCATGACCTTGGCGGCGGCTTTGAAGTGCGCCGCGCCGTGCCCAGCCTGCAAGCACGCAGTGTGGGGCCGTTCGTGTTCGTCGATCACATGGGCCCGGCGATATTCGAACCTGGCCGCGGTATCGACGTACGGCCGCATCCGCATATCGGCCTGGCGACGGTGACGTTCCTCTGGGCGGGCGCCATCAACCACAAGGACACACTGGGTTCGGAACAGGTGATCGTGCCAGGCGACGTCAACTGGATGACCGCCGGCCGCGGCATTGCCCACTCAGAACGCACTCCCGTCGGCGAACGCGGCCAGGGCCACGCCGTGCATGGCATGCAGACGTGGGTGGCGCTGCCCAAGACGGACGAAGAGGTCGCACCCGAGTTCCACCACCATGCGGCAGCAACCTTGCCGCAGTGGCGTCGCGACGGCGCCTTCGTACGCGTCATCGCAGGCCGCGCCTTTGGCGAGGAGTCGCCGGTGCGGGTATTCGCCGACACCTTCAATGTCGCCATCGATCTGGACGCTGATGCGGAGTTGGCCATCGACGACACCGCCATCGAGCGCGCCTTGTATGTGTTGGAAGGCGATGCTCAGCTGGACGGCGCCGACATTCCGGAAAAGCATCTGGTCGTGCTGGATCGCGGCGTCCGCTCGGTGCTGCGTGCCAAGACGCCGCTCAAGGCGATGCTGCTGGGTGGCGAACCTTTGGATGCGCCGCGTCATATGTGGTGGAATTTTGTGTCGAGCTCCAAGGAACGCATCGAACAGGCCAAGCAGGATTGGCTCGAAGGCCGTTTCGGGCAGATACCCGGCGAAACAGAATTCATTCCGTTGCCGGAGCGTTGATGTAGCCGTGTCTGGTAGGAGCGGCGTCTCGCCGCGAGCTTTTGCTTCGGCTTCCTCTGATCTGACAGAAAGAGCTCGCGGCGGGGACGCCGCTCCTACACGAGGAGACGCCGCTCTCCTACTTGCCCCCACTCCTTCAGGTGGCTATGGTGCCTGCGCCGTCGACCGACGGCTTGGTCAACATACAAGGAGATTCCGATGAATCTTGGCAAGAAGCTGGCGGCAGAGTTCCTGGGTACGTTTTGGCTGGTACTGGGTGGGTGCGGCAGCGCGGTGTTGGCGGCCAATTTCGGTGGAGATGGCAACCCGCTGGGTATCGGCTTGCTGGGGGTATCGTTGGCGTTCGGCCTTACCGTGCTGACCGGCGCGTATGCCTTCGGCCATATTTCTGGCGGCCATTTCAATCCAGCGGTCAGCTTTGGTCTCTGGGCGGGCGGGCGTTTCCCGGCCAAACAGTTACTGCCTTATGTGGTGGCACAGGTCATCGGCGGCATCGCGGCAGGGTTCATCCTGTTGCAGATCGCTAAGGGCACCGCGGGTTTCGCCATCGACCCCGCCGCTGCCGGCGCGTTCGCCAGCAACGGCTACGGCGCGCTATCACCCGGCGGCTATTCGGTCGCCGCGGGCTTTCTGACGGAAGTGGTGCTGACCGCGTTCTTCCTGGTCGTCATCATGGGCGCTACCCACAAGCGCGCACCGGCGGGGTTTGCGCCGATCGCGATTGGTCTTGCGCTGACCTTGATCCACCTGATCAGCATCCCGGTGACCAACACCTCGGTAAATCCCGCCCGTTCCACCGGTGTGGCGTTGTTTGCCGGCTCCGGCGCATTGAGCCAGCTGTGGCTGTTCTGGCTGGCGCCCATCCTGGGCGGCCTGATCGGCGGCATGCTGTACGGCTGGCTGGGCCGCGACGAGACTTGACCTTCCGCCGGCCCGCGGGTGCAGCTGCGCCCCGCTATGCCACCGAGCCGATGGCAACGAGGCTGTCGCAACGGCAGGCGCTAGCGAATAGCCGCGCTTTTCGTAGAGCGGAGCTTGCTCCGCTCTATAGCCACGCCAGCTGCGGGCACGGCATTCTCCTAAGGTTGTCAATAGCCCATCGGTTGGGCTATGGTCGTTCTACCTGCCAGCGGGGAAGCTGGCAGTGGAAGCCGTGGGAACCATGGGGATAAAGAGGTCCGGCCAGCACGAAGGCCCGCCACGGCGATCCAATTGATGCCACAACATTCGCCGCGCATTGCGACATCGCTCAAGGGGGACCCCCGTATGAAGACCGCTCTCGTCCTAGGTTTGTTGTTATTGCCCGCCACCGCGCTGGCGCAACAGTCGTTTCAATGTCCCGCTTTACCCGCCAACTCCGACCTGCAATGGGAGCAGCGGGTAGATCGCGAATTCATCGCCTGCAAAGCCGTGACGCAAGACGGGCGCCAGGTGTTGAACGTCATGCTGACGACGAAGGACCCTGACATCAGCCTCACCCGTCCGCTACGCGCCGAGGAAGGCATGTTTTCCGGCAAAGAACTGTACTGGTACCGCCCGGACCTCGCCGGCCGCAACTTTCCCGATGCGGAATCGCGCCGTATCACGGTAATCAAGCTAGCCAAGAATCACTACGCCCAGGTTTGGATCAATGCCGGGTCCGCCGAAGAACTAGGTTCGCTGCAATCGCTGGCACAGCAATTGGATGTCAACGAGACCAGCGCGATTTTGCTCTCTGCGGGGCGTTGATTCGTACGATTCGCTCCTACCGGCGGGACGCCACTCCTACATATGCCAATGCCGATATCTAGAAACGCCCCTCCTGGAAATCGACGAAGGCCTGCATCAGTTCCTGCTTGGTGTTCATCACAAATGGACCGTGTCGCATGACCGGTTCGCGTAGCGGCCGACCGGCGACCAGGATCAGTCGCGCGGGTTGGTTACCGGCACGCAGGTGCAGTTCGTTTCCACCTCCCAGTACCGCGAGTTCGTGCGTCTCCAGCGGCCGGGCGTCATCACCTTCGCCCACAGTTACGGCGCCTTCAAACGCATAGGTGAAGACGTTGTGGTCTTCCGGCAACAGATAACGCCAGTCACGCCCCGCTTCCAACGCGATGTCCAGGTACAGCGGATCGGTGGCGGGCTGCACGATGGGGCCGACCACTTCGCCCACTGCGCCGGCAATCACCTTCACGCTGACGCCCTGGGCAGGTGTCGCGACGGGAATGCGATCCGGCGCGAACTCCTGATATTTGGGATCAGTCATCTTCTCGCGCGCGGGCAGATTCACCCACAGCTGGAAGCCCCGCATGCGGCCGGATTCCTGCTCGGGCATTTCCGAATGCACCAAGCCGCGGCCGGCCGTCATCCACTGCACCGAACCCGGCGTCAGCAGACCTTCGTTGCCGTGGTTGTCGCGATGACGCATGCGGCCGTCCAACATATACGTGACGGTTTCGAAGCCACGATGCGGGTGATCGGGGAAGCCTGCCAGATAGTCTTCAGCACGATCGGTGCCGAACTCATCCAGCAGCAGGAACGGATCCAGATCGGGCAGGTCCGGACCGCCGATCACGCGGGTCAGTTTGACGCCGGCACCATCGGAAGCGGCGCGGCCGCGCACTTTGCGCAGGACGCGGGCAGGACTGGTTTGGGTAGCAATGTTCATGGCGGCTCCTTTGTGACCGCTACAAGATGGCACCGCCCCGCCTCCGACGGAATGATGACCAACGTAACCATCTGTTCCAATGATGGACCAGGGTCGCTCGAAGCGGCTGTGTAGGAGCGGCGTCTCGCCGCGAGCGCGCCCCGATAGCGGCACAGTGTCGCGATAAAAGAACGCGCCGCAGCGCGTCCAGATGGCGAACAGGCAGTTTCCATCGCTCTTTGCTTCTATGGCAATCTGACAGGAAGAGCTCGCGGCGGGACGCCGCTCCTACATTGATTTATCGGTTCGGATTTGTGGTTCGTCCGTCCGATAGCACATCAAGCCACATAGACCGACTTGATGTTCATGAACTCATGAATGCCGTGGTCGGCCAGCTCCCGACCAAAGCCTGAGCGCTTGGTGCCGCCGAACGGCAGCCGCACGTCGCTGCGCACGATAGCGTTGACGAAGGCCGCGCCCACTTGCAGCTGACGCGCGACCCTATCGCCGCGTTCGGGGTCGTCCGTCCACACACTGCCACCCAAACCGAATGTGGTGTCATTGGCAACGCGTATCGCCTCTTCCTCGTCGCGCACACGCAGGATGCTGGCAACAGGCCCGAACAGTTCTTCCTCGTAGGCCGGCATGCCGGGCCGGACGTTATCGAGAATCGATGCCGGGTAGCCCGCATACGATCCGTCCGGTACGCAGCCCAACAACGGTTTGGCACCTTTGGCGATGCTGGCCTGCACCTGTTTGTGCAGACCGTCGCGCAGGTCTTGCCGCGCCAGTGGCGCCAACGTGGTGGAATCCTGCTGTGGATCGCCCAACGTCAGTTTGGACGACGCGTCAACAAACCGCTTCACGAATTCCTCCGCGATCGCGTCGACCACGATGAAGCGCTTGGCGGCGATGCAGGTTTGCCCCGCGTTGGCGAAACGCGATGCCACCGCACCGGCCACGGTCTTTTCCAGATCGGCATCGTCCAACACCACGAACGCATCGCTGCCGCCCAGCTCCATCACGCACTTCTTCAACTGCTGGCCTGCATTGGAAGCCACCGAACGCCCTGCACGCTCACTGCCGGTTAGCGTCACCGCGACAATGCGCGGATCGCGAATCACTTCCGCAGCCTGATCGTTATCGATATGCAGCACACCGAACACGCCTGGCGGAATGCCGGCCGCCGCCAACGATTCAGCAATGAGATCGGCGCAGCGCGGCACGTTGCTGGCATGTTTCAGCACGGCGACATTACCGGCCATCAGCGCAGGCGCCAGGAAGCGGAACACCTGCCAGATCGGGAAGTTCCACGGCATCACCGCCAGCACGCAGCCCAGCGGTTCGTAGCGCACGTAGCTCTTGCTGCCATCGGTTGCGATGGACTGGTCGCGCAGATAATCGGCGGCATGATCAGCGTAGTAGTCGCAGGCGCCGGCACATTTCTCCACTTCACCCAGCGCCTCTTTGCGCAGCTTGCCCATCTCGGCGGTCATGGTGCGTTGGAAGTCGTCCTTGCGCCGCCGCAGCTCCGCGCCTACCCGGCGCAGCAACTCGCCGCGTTCGGCCAGCGGCCGGGATGACCACGCAAGAAAAGCCTTCTGGGCCCCGGCCAATACCGCTTCCACGGCTGCCGCGTTCATCAGTTCCTGGCGATGTTCAATCTTGCCGTTGGCGGGATTGATGATGTCGACGGTCATGGCGGGGAGGCTTCGGTGGGATGCGAGATATTTTGACCATTGTGGCGTTAGCGGGTTGTGGGGAACGGGGAATGATCTATCTCTGTCGCCGGAGGTACGTATACCTTCGGCGACAACATTCTTTCATTCCCTGTTCCCTGTTCCCTGTTCCCCGCTCCACCCTCACCCATTCTCCTGCAACGCCATCTGCACATCACGCTGACGCCGCTTTTCTTCGCGGTACATCAACCACCATGCCAAGAACGCGGCGATCGACACCGCCGCGATCATCAGCGTGGCCAATGCGTTGATCTTGGGGCTCAGGCCCAGCCGCACCGACGAAAACACCTTCATCGGCAACGTGGTGGAACTGGGACCGGCGACGAAGCTGGCGATCACCACATCATCCAGCGACAGCGTGAACGCCAGCAGCCAGCCCGACACCAGCGCTGGCGCGATGATCGGCAGCGTGATCAGAAAGAACACCTTGATCCGGTTGGCACCCAGGTCCATGGCGGCTTCTTCCAGCGACCTATCCAACTCGGCAAGCCGCGATGACACGACCACAGTGACGAAGGCCAGCGTGAAGGTCACATGCGCGATCCAGATCGCCATGATGCCTTTGGGCGTCATGTTGAACAGTTCGCCGAGCGACACGAACATCAGCAGCAACGACAGGCCGATGATCACTTCCGGCATCACCAGTGGCGCAGTGATCAGTGCTCCGAAAAGCGTCTTGCCTGTGAACCGGCGCATGCGCGTCATCGCCAGCGCCGCCATCGTGCCCAGTACGACCGCGGCGGTAGCGGTCCAGAACGCCACCTTGATGCTGATCCAGGCGGCGTCGAGCATCTGCTTGTCGCGGAACAACGCGCCGTACCACTTCAGGGAAAATCCTGACCAAACGGTCGCCAGGCGCGACTCGTTGAACGAGTACGCCATCAGGATGAAGACCGGTACGTACAGGAAGGCGAAACCCAGGCCCAGAATCAGCCAGCTCGGCCAGTGGCGGGTGAAGCGGGTCATATCAGCTTCCCTTCCATTTCGCGCTGTTGCACACGGTTGAATATCAGGATGGGAATCAACAGCAGGATCAGCATCACAATGGCGACCGCGGACGCCGCCGGCCAGTCGCGATTGTTGAAGAATTCACCCCACAGCACGCGGCCGATCATCAAGGTGTCCGGTCCGCCCAGCAGCTCGGGAATCACGAACTCGCCCACGGCGGGAATCATGACCAACATGCAGCCGGCGATGATGCCAGCGCGCGACAACGGCAGAGTGATGGTGAAGAACGCTTTCCAGGGCTTCGCGCCCAGGTCGTAGGCTGCTTCCAACAGTCGGTTATCGTGCTTGACCAGATTGGTGTACAGCGGCAGCACCATGAACGGCAGATAGCAGTACACGATGCCGACATAAGCGGCCAGAGGCGTGTACAAAATTTGTCGGCCATCGATCAGGCCCAACCCGACCAGCAGGTCGATGATGCCCAACTTTTCCAGCAGCCTGCCAACCGGTCCGCTGCTCTTGAGAATGCCGATCCATGCGTACACCCGGATCAGGAACGACGTCCACGACGGCAGCACCACCAGCATCATCGCGATATTGCGCGAGGCAGGCGGCAGCCTGGCGATGGCATAGGCGATCGGGTAACCGACCAACAGCGCGAGGAAGGTCGATATTGCAGCGATCTTCACTGAACTCAAGTAAGCCCGTACGTATTGCGAATCGGTGAACAGCGCCACGTAGTTGCTCAAGTTGAGCTTCATGGTCACCGCATTGTTCACGTACTCCATGATGGGCGTGTACGGCGGCATCTGGATCGCCAATTTGGCGAACGAGATCTTCAGTACGATCAGGAACGGGATGGCGAAGAACAGCAGCAACCACACATAAGGAATCCCGATCACCCCCCAGCGCGGGTGCGGCGAGAGTTTCTTGAGGAAGGTGGCGATCTTCATGACGTCAGCACCACGCCGTCGTTGTCGCCCCACCACACCCACACCTCGTCGTTCCAGGTCATGCCTTCGCTTGCCCAGCGCTGCACATTGGCGAAGTTGGCCATGATCTTGTAGCCGCCCGGCAATCGCACGTGATAAACCGAATGGCTGCCGAAGTAAGCGATATCCTCGATGACGCCTTTGGCCTTGTTGTACGACTGCTCCGGCTCCTGCTTGCCGATGCCCAGCTTTTCGGGACGCACCGCGAAGGAAACCTGCTGCCCCTCGAAACCGGAGATACCGTGGCCGATATAAATCGCTACAGGTAAGTGCGGGCAACGGATGGTCACGTAGTCGGATTCATCCTCTTCGATCACACCCTCCATCAGGTTGACCGAACCGATGAACTCGGCGGCGAACCGGCTGGTGGGCTGCTCGTAGATTTCGTCCGGCGTACCAACCTGGCGAATGCGGCCGGCATCCATCAGCGCGATGCGGGTCGCCATGGTCATGGCTTCTTCCTGGTCGTGGGTGACCATCACGCAAGTCACTCCGGACTTCTCGATGATATTGACCAGTTCCAGCTGCATCTGCGAACGCAGCTTTTTATCCAATGCGCCCATGGGCTCGTCGAGCAACAGCAGCTTCGGCCCTTTCGCCAGCGAGCGCGCCAGCGCCACGCGCTGTTGTTGACCGCCGGACAGCTGATGCGGCTTGCGCTTGGCCAGCCGGTTCAGTTGTACCAACGCCAGCATTTCTTCCACGCGCTTGTTGATGGCGTCCTTGGACAAGCCGTCCTGCTTCAATCCGAACGCGATGTTCTGCTCCACCGTCATATGCGGAAACAACGCATACGACTGGAACATCATGTTGATGGGGCGCTCGTACGGCGGCAGGTCGTTCATGACCTGGCCGTCCAGGTAGATCTTGCCGGCGGTAGGCTTTTCGAAACCGCCCAAGCAGCGCAGCAGCGTCGACTTTCCGCAGCCCGATCCACCCAACAACGCGAAGACCTCGCCTTTGCGGATAGCCAGGTTGGTATCGTCGACCGCGACGAAACCGTCGAACTCCTTGCGCACATCGACGATGCGCAGATAGGCCTCGGCATTTTCTTTGGTGCCGCTTTTGGTGCCGTGGTCTTCCACCATGTGATTCCCCATACGGTAAAGCCGCCCGCGCTGCGGGCTGTGAAGAGTGAAGTCGGCGGCTGCGCCGCCTGCAAATAAAGCCACCCGCTTCCATTTACTCTTTACAGCGCCAAAGGCGCGACTTCACCCTTTACCATCTTGGTAAAGCCGCCCGCACCGCGGGCTGTGAAGAGTGAAGTCGGCGGCCATGCCGCCTGCAAATGAAGCAATCCGCTTCTATTTACTCTTCGCAGCGCCGAAGGCGCGACTTCACCCTTTACGCTTCATCACCCTCACTGCCCCGTTTTCAGCTCCGTCCAAATACGCGTGTACTGCCGATCCACTTCAGGCGGAATAATGGCGAAAGTGAAAAGCTTCGCGGCCACTTCCGGTGGCGGATAGATCGTCTGGTCCTCCGTGATGGACTTGTCCATCAGCGGCTTCGACTTGGGGATGGCGTTGGGATAGCTGATGAAGTTCGAGTTATTGGCCATCACCTGCGGATCCAGCAGGTAGTTGATGAAGGCGTAGGCGCTGTCGATATTCTTTGCGCTCTTGGGAATGGCCAGCATGTCGAACCATTGCGGCGCCCCTTCCTTGGGAATGGCGTAGGCGATCTTTACTCCGTTGCCCGCTTCCTCAGCGCGGTCGCGCGCCTGGATGATGTCGCCCGACCAGCCCACCACCAGGCAGGTATCGCCATTGGCCAGCGCGTCGATGTACTGCGACGAGTGGAAGTTGGTGATGTAGGGACGGATGGTTTTCAGCAGCGCCGCGGCTTTGTCGATCACGGCCGGGTCGGTGCTGTTGGGATCTTCGCCCAGGTAGTTCAGGGTAATTGGAATAATTTCAGATGGCGTATCCAGCAGCGTAACGCCGCAGTCTTTCAACTTGGAGATGTTCTCGGGCTTGAAGACGATGTCCAGGCTGTTGGCGATCTCGGTAGTGCCAAACGCCGCTTTCACCTTGTCCACGTTGTAGCCAATGCCGGTGGTGCCCCACATGTAGGGAATGGCGTACTGATTGCCCGGATCCTGCGTTTCGATCCGTTTCATGATTTCCGGATCGAGATTGGCGTAGTTGGGAATCTTGGCTTTGTCCAGCGGCATGAAAACGCCGGCCTGGATCTGCCGGCCCAGGAAGTTCAACGTGGGCACGACGATGTCGTAGCCGCTGGAGCCGGCCAGCAACTTCGTTTCCAGAACTTCGTTGCTGTCGAACACATCGTAGGTGACCTTGATACCCGTCGATTTTTCGAAGTTGGGAATCGTGTCCTCGGCAATGTAGTCGGACCAGTTGTAGACATTGACTTCCTTGGCTTCTCCTTCCTTCTCGCTATTGGCGGCGGTGCCGTCGGCAGGCTTATCGCCGCAAGCGGTCAGAACAGCGCCGATCAGGATAGCGGTCGCTAGGGTTCTCAATTTCATCAATCTCTCTCCAGATATGACGACATGACAGGGGGATGGGCGTGGTGCGGCTTCGATCAGATTTTCCATCTCAGGTTCAACCAGAACTTTTCCACTTCAATTTTTTGCCCTGCCTGGCTGGACCCGCAACACGCCGGCCCACTGTCCCTTAACTTTCTACTGCCCCGTCTTGAGCTCCGTCCATATCCGGGTGTACTGGCGGTCCACTTCCGGCGGCAGTACCGCGAAGGTGAACAGCTTGGCATCCACCTCGGCGGGTGGATAGATCGTGGCATCTTCAACGATGGATTTTTCGATCATCGGCTTGGAAGATGGCACCGCGTTCGGATAGGTCACGAAGTTGGTATTCGCCGCCGCGACTTTTGGGTCCAGCATATAGTTGATGAAGGCGTAGGCGTTATCCACGTGCTTGGCATCCTTGGGGATCGCCATCATGTCGAACCACTGCGGCGCGCCTTCCTTTGGGATCGAGTACGCGATGTCGACGCCGTTGCCCGCCTCTGCGGCGCGGTCGCGGGCCTGGATCACGTCGCCCGACCAGCCCACTACCAGGCAGACATCGCCGTTGGCCAGATCGTTGATGTAGGACGAAGAGTGGAAGTTGCGCACGTACGGCCGGATGCCTTTCAGCAGTGCAGCCGCCTTGTCGATGATGGCGGGATCGAAACTATGCGGATCCTCGCCGAGATAGTTCAGCGCAATGGGGATCAGCTCGGATGGCGTATCCAGCAATGTAACGCCGCAATCCTTCAGCTTCGACAGGTTCTCCGGCTTGAACACCAGGTCCCAGCTATTGGCGACTTCAGTATTGCCGAAGGCGGCTTTCACCTTGTCTACGTTATAGCCGATGCCGCTGGTACCCCACAGATACGGCACGGCGTACTGA
Organism: Pseudoxanthomonas sp. UTMC 1351; assembly: GCF_040948865.1. Classification (NCBI taxonomy): domain Bacteria; kingdom Pseudomonadati; phylum Pseudomonadota; class Gammaproteobacteria; order Lysobacterales; family Lysobacteraceae; genus Pseudoxanthomonas; species Pseudoxanthomonas sp. UTMC 1351. The sequence goes on from NZ_JAVGJT010000004.1 coordinate 141,572, forward strand.
TTGCCCGGGTCCTGCACCGCGATGCGCTTGAGCAATTCCGGATCGACATTCTGCAGATTGGGAATCTTGGTTTTATCCAGCGGCAGGAACACGCCCGCCAGGATCTGCCGGCCCAGGAAGCTCAGCGACGGCACCACCACGTCGTAGCCGCTGGAGCCCGCCAGCAGTTTTGTCTCCACCATCTCATCGCTATCGAATACGTCATAGACAACCTTGATGCCGGTTGCCTTCTCGAAATTGGGTAGCGTGTCCTCGGCGATATAGTCGGACCAGTTGTAGACGTTGACGACCTTGGCTTCATCGGCCTTCGTCGCTGTTTCATCTTTATCGCCGCAGGCAGTCAATGCGCAGGCCGCCATCAACACCGACAACACTCGAAGCTTCATGAGGTTTCTCCAGAAACCAGCACAGGGGGAGAAAACATAATACGCCCGGCTCTCGCCTTGGGTAGCCGTCGGGTCGTCTCGCAGCCGATCACAAGCCCAATGCCTCGGCCGTGCCGTCAAGCGCCTTCCAGGCTTTCTCGAATAACTCGTCGATCTGTTCGCGGCTGATGATCAAGGGTGGCGACAGCAACATGGCGTCCCAGGTGGCGCGCAGGATCAGCCCGTGCTGCAGGGCGATATCCCGGCATAGCACGCCCACCGAGCCCCGATCCGGGAAGTAACCCCGCTTGCTTTTGTCGGGCACCAGTTCCAGCGCACCCATCATGCCGGCGATACGTGCCTGCCCGACCAGCCGGTGCTCGCCCAACTCAGCCCAGCGCTGCGCCAGGTAAGGGCCGGTGTCCTGCTTGCAGGTTTCGACGATCTTTTCGTCCTGCAAAATACGGATGTTCTCCAGCGCCACTGCCGCGCAGACCGGATGGCCGGAATACGTGCATCCGTGCGCCAGTTCCCCGCCCTGCTCTTTCAAGACGCCGGCGACGCGATCATTGAACATGGCTGCGCCCAACGGGATATAGCCGGACGTGATGCCCTTGGCGATCGTCATGATGTCGGGCTGGAAACCGAAATACTGCGAACCGAACCATTCGCCGGTACGGCCGAAACCGCAGATCACTTCGTCGGCGACCAGCAGCACGTCGTACTTACGACAGATGCGCTCGATCTGCGGCCAATACGTCCGCGGCGGAATGTACACCCCGATGGCGCCCATGATGGGTTCGCCGATGAAGGCCGCCACACGATCCGGCCCGAGCTCCAGTATCTTGTCTTCCAGTCGCTTGGCTGCGAGCAGACCGTAGTCATCCTCGGGCAGCTCGCCGCCATCGGAGAACCAGAATGGCGGATCGATATGGTGGATGTCGGGGATCGGAAGACCGCCCTGCTTGTGCATGCCTTTCATGCCACCCAGGCTGGCACCGGCCATGGTGGTGCCGTGATAGCCGTCGTGGCGGCCGATGAAGATGTTCTTCTGTGGCTGGTCCTGCACCGCCCAGAAATGACGCACCAGACGCAGGATGGTGTCGTTGGCCTCGGAGCCGGAATTGGTAAAGAACGCATGGTTGAGATCGCCCGGCGCCAGTTCGGCCAGCTTGGCCGCCAATTGGATTGTCGGCTCCGTGGTGCACTGAAAGAAACTGTTGTAGTACGCCAGCTGCGTCATCTGTTTCGACGCGGCTTCGCCCAGCTCCTTGCGGCCATACCCGACATTGACGCACCACAACCCGGCGAACGCATCGAGCAGTTGATTGCCTTCCGCATCCCACACATAGCAACCTTCGCCACGGGTAAGAATGCGAGTGCCCTTCTTCGCCAACGCTGCGTTGTCGTTGAATGGATGCAGGTGGTGCGCGGCATCGAGTTGTTGCAGGGTGCGGGTGTCGAGATTCATGGCAGCTCCAGGATCAGCTTTCCCTTCTCCCGCCGGGAGAAAGTGGCGCGAAGCGCCGGATGAGGGAATGGACCATCCGCTCGCGGCCAACTTTCGCTGGTGCCGGATAGCGCACTCCCTCATCCGCCCCTGCGGGGCACCTTCTCCCGGAGGGAGAAGGAAAAAAGCATCAAACATTCAACAACAGGAACTCCCGCTCCCACGAACTGATCACGCGGAAGAAGGTTTCGTATTCCTTGCGTTTCACCGAGATATACGCGCGGACAAAGCGTTTGCCCAGCATGTCCTGCAGTGGCTTGCAGGTTTCCAGATTATCCAGCGCCTCACCCAGCGAACGCGGCAACTCGAAGCCCACGTCCTGTGCGCTGCCGGAAAGCGGCTCGGTGGGTTTGAGCTGTTCGCGGATGCCCAGCAACCCACAGGCCAGTGTCGCTGCCATCGCCAGATATGGATTGGCATCGGACCCAGCGAAGCGGCTCTCCACCCGCGTGTTCTCCGGCGTGTCCATCGGCACCCGCAAGCCGCAGGTGCGGTTATCGAATCCCCACTGCACGTTGATCGGCGCCACCTGGCCCAGCGCCAGCCGGCGATAGGAGTTGACGTTGGGGCCGAAGAACGCCATCGCCATCGGCACGTACTTCTGCAAGCCGGCCAGATAATGTCCGAACAACTTGCTGGTCTTGCCATCGGTCTTGCCGGCGAACACGTTGCGGCCAGTCTTTGGGTCAACCAGGCTCTGATGGATGTGCATGGCGCTGCCCGGTTCGTTCTCCATCGGTTTGGCGAGGAAGGTGGCGTAGATGCCGTGCCGCATCGCCGCTTCGCGCATGGTGCGCTTGAACAGGAATACCTGGTCCGCGCGCGACAACGCGTCGTCGTGAGTGAAGTTGACTTCCAACTGCGCGGCACCGGATTCGTGGATCAACGTATCCACGTCCAGCTCCATCGCTTCGCAATAGTCGTACATCAGGTCCAGGATGGGATCGAACTCGTTGACCGCATCGATGGAGTACGACTGCCGCGCGGTTTCCGGACGGCCGGAACGGCCAGCAGGCGGCAGCAAGGGGAAGTCGGGGTCGGTGTTCTTCTGCACCAGGAAGAATTCCAGCTCCGGCGCTACCACGGGGCGCAGCTTGGCCTCTTCGTACTCAGCCAGCACGCGACGCAGCACATTGCGTGGCGCCAGATCATGCGGCTTGCCGTCCTTGGTATAGCAATCATGGATGATTTGCGCGGTGGGATCAGCCGCCCACGGCACCATGCGAATGGTGTCCGGATCGGGCCGCAGCAGCATGTCCGAATCCGATGGCGAGGTCAGTTCGTAGTAATCGTCGGGATATTCGCCCGTCACCGTGGTGGCGAAGATGCCTTCCGGCAGCCGTGTGCCGTAGTCGTGCGAAAACTTGTCGGCGGGAATGATCTTGCCGCGCGCGTTGCCGGTGATGTCCGGCACCAGGCACTCCACTTCGGTGATGCTGCGTTCCTTCAACCAGCGTCTGAGCGAACTTTCCTGCTGTTCGGGTGCGGCGTTTTTCTTGCTGCGGGTCGGGCGTGGGCTCATGAGTCGTTCCGCTGCGTTCGCTGGGCGGCGCGCGCGCGACAGGCGGCACCAAAGGCTTGAAAGAGAGACAGATAGAACGGGTTTTCGCGCACCCGCCATTCCGGGTGCCATTGCACGCCAAGCAGGAAACCCGGGCCATCATGGCGGAACGCTTCGATCAAACCGTCCGGCGCCACCGCTTCCACCGCCAGGCCTGCGCCCAAGCGCGAGATGCCTTGCCCATGCAACGAGTTGACTTGTGCGCTTTCGGCACTGGCGATGTCGGCCAACATGCCACCGGGCGTCAGCGCGACCGCATGCGCGGGACCGTATTGCTTTTCCAACGGATCGTCGGGTCTTTCGCGATGATCCATGAAGCCCGGCTGCTCGTGGACCTTCTGGTACAGGCTGCCGCCAAAAGCAACGTTCACTTCCTGGAAGCCGCGGCAGATCGCCAACAGCGGCACGCCCATCGCCATCGCCAGCGGAATCAACGCCAGGTTGGTGGCGTCGCGCTTGGGGTCCAGCAGATTGCCTTCGTAACTGGACTCATCGCTGTAATGATGCGGCTCGATGTTGCTGACGGAACCGGTCAGCAGGATGCCATCCACGCTTTCAAGGAACTGCCGCAACGGTAAAGCCGGCTCCAAAGTAGGCAGCAGCACTGGCACCGCTTCCGCACCATCGACCACCGCGCGCGCATACTTCTCACCCACCGCGAGGAAGGGGTGCGCACCGATTTGCTTATGGTCGGTAGGCAGACCGACCAGCGGCAGGCTGGTCATGCGGAAAGCTCGAAGTGGCGTGTCCGCAACTTAACTCGGCCGTTTTATTTTTACAACACAGGGGCTCATTTTTACCCCAGCAGCGCTGATTTGGTGCGGCGCGGCACCATTATTGGTCGTCTTGGCGGCTTGACCGGCCGTGGCGCGTTGAGGATTCTTGACACCCTGTGCCGTCTGCTAAGCTGCCGCGAACTGCCCGTGAAGCCGCCATGACCCGCAATCCACACGTCGAAAGCACGCCTGCGCGCGCCACGCTGTCCGCCGAAGATGTCGCCGTCCTGCAGCGCGTGGAAGGCTGCGAATTGGTGGATCTGCTGCTGCCGGACATGAACGGATTGCTGCGCGGCAAACGCATCACCCGCGACGCGCTGGAGAAGGTCTACGCCGATGGCGTATGCCTGCCGATGTCGCTGATCGCTACCGATATCACCGGCAATACCGTCGAAGAAACCGGATTGGGCTACGACATCGGCGATGAAGACCGCATCTGCCGCCCCGTGCCCGGCTCGCTGAGGCCGGTGCCATGGTCACCGCGCCCCATGGCGCAGTTACTGCTGTCGATGGAGGGCGCTGGCGGCGACATGTTCGAAGCCAACCCGCGCGAAGTTCTGAAACGCGTACTGACACGCTTCGCACAGCGCGGACTGAAGCCCGTCGTCGCAGTGGAGCTGGAGTTCTATCTGTTCGACCAGCGCCTGGACAGCCACGGCCGGCCACGCACGCCGATCAATCCCATGACCGGCCAGCGCAATGAAAGTACACAGGTCTATTACATGGAAGACCTCAACGACTATCGCGGTTTTACCGATGCGGTGGCCGCCACCTGCGCCGCGCAGGGCATCCCTGCCGACACCGCCGTGGCCGAATACGCGCCGGGCCAGTTCGAGATCAACCTCAAGCATCGCGACAACGCGGTGCTGGCCTGCGACGATGCGGTCTACCTCAAGCGCGCCATCAAGGCGGTAGCGCAGCAGCAGGGCATGCAGGCCAGTTTCATGGCCAAGCCCTTCGCGGAGCAGGCCGGCAATGGCATGCATATCCATGTCAGCGTGCTGGACGAGTCCGGCGGCAACATCTTTGCCTCTTCGCCGGATGCGCCTGCCGATACGTTGAAGCACGCTATTGGTGGCTTGCAACGCAGTGCCCGCGACTGCCTGCTGTTGTTCGCGCCACACGCCAACAGCTATCGGCGCTTCGTGCTCAATGCGTTCGTTCCGCTCAACGATTGCTGGGGTTTCAACAACCGCACCGTTGCCATGCGCATCCCACACAGCAACGAAGCCAACACGCGCATCGAGCATCGCGTGGCGGGCGCCGACGCCAATATCTATCTGGTTACCGCCGCGGTACTGGCCGGCATGCTGCATGGATTGGAGAACCGCTTCGATCCTGGTCCGCCGATCACTGGCAACGCCTATGAGCAGACGGAAGTTCGAACACCGTTCTGGCGTGACGCGATAACCGATTTCATGGGCAGCGAATTCATTCGCGAACAGTTCGGCGACTCCTTCCGGCATATCTATGGGCAACAGAAGCGGAAGGAGATGCACAGCTTCTATACTCAGGTGACCGATCTGGAATACGCGTGGTATTTGCGGGCGGTGTGATGTTTTTTTCCCTTTCTCCCTCTGGGAGAAGGTGGCGCGAAGCGCCGGATGAGGGAAGGAGAGTGTCGATCACGGAAGCTGCGCTGCAATCGGAAGATCCACTCCCTCATCCGCCCCCGTATCAAGTACGGGGCAGGCTCTTCGGGGACCTTTTCCCGGAGGGAGAAGGAAAGCCAGCGAGGATCTTTTGACAGTCAAAAACTCCTACCCAGCCAGTTGGTACGCCGCCAGCGCCACGCCGCTGCCGGAACAACCCACGCTGCAAGGCCGAATCGACGCCGACGTCTGCATCCTGGGCGCCGGTTACACCGGCCTGTCGGCGGCGTTGGAACTGGCGGAAGCCGGCTACCGAGTCGTCGTGCTGGAAGCCGAACGCATCGGCTGGGGTGCGTCGGGCCGCAACGGTGGCCAAGCCCTCGTCGGTTTCGGCTGCGAACAGGACAAGCTGGAAACACTGGTCGGCGTGGACGATGCGCGCAAGCTGTTCGATCTCTCGCGCGAAGGCATGGCCTGGATGCATGGACGTATCGCCAAACACGCCATCGCCTGTGATTGGCGCGACGGGCATGCAAGCGTGCCGATCAAGTCACGTCAGGAACGGCAACTGCACGCCTGGCAGGCGCACATGGCCGAACGCTACGACTACCCCATGGAATGGTGGGATCGGGAGCAATTGCGTGCGCAGCTCGCGAGCGATCGCTACCTGGGCGCCGTCTACGATCCGCATAGTGGTCACCTGCATCCGATGGAATATGCATTCGGATTGGCGCGAGCAGCAATGGTCGCTGGCGTACGTATCTTCGAACGTTCGCGGGTGACGCAACTGGTTCGTGACAAATCACCTGTCATGACGACCGCACAAGGAAAAGTGCGTTGCAATCATGCCATCCTGGCAGGCAACGCTTGGCTACGGGGCGTGGCGCCAGAACTGGAGTCGCGCATCATGCCGGTGGGTACCTACATCGGTGCGACGGTGCCATTGGGTGAACAGCGCGCACACGAGCTGATTCGCAACAATATGGCGGTAGCTGACGTGAATTGGGCACTGGATTACTTCCGCCTCAGCCGCGATCACCGCTTGCTGTTCGGCGGACGCGCCAGCTATTCCACCCTGCCTCCGCCCAACCTGCGCGGCACCATGGCCCGGCGCATGCGCCGCGTGTTCCCGCAACTGGGTGATGTGGACATCGAATACGTCTGGGGCGGCTACGTGGACATTTCCCTCAACCGCGCACCGCATTGGGGCCGACTGGCGCCGAACATCTATTTCGCCCAAGGGTTCAGCGGCCATGGCGTGGCGGCGACCGGCCTGGCTGGCAAGCTGATCGCCGAAGCCGTACGTGGCCAGGCCGAACGCTTCGATCTGTTCTCCCGCATTCCGCACCATTCGTTCCCGGGAGGCCGCGCCTTCCGCACCCCGATACTGGTAGCCGCGATGGCGTGGTACAAATTGCGCGATGCGTTGTGGTGAAGCAATCACGGGATGGCGCCGGGTCAACGTAGAGCTAAGCTTGCTCCGCTGCTCTTCGAGCCATGGGTTTGGGTACAAAAAAGCAGCGGAGCAAGCTCCGCTCTACGAGGAGCCAAAGCGGCTATTCGCTATCGCCTGCCGTTGCGACGGCCTCATTGCTACTTACTCGTTGCTATCGCGGGGCGCGGCATCATCCACAACGCCACCAACGTCAGCGCGGCCGCTCCGCACAGGTAATACCCCACGTATGCCAATCCATAGTCCTTGGCCAGATAGGTGGCGATATACGGTGCCAATGAGGCGCCGAAAATGCCGGCCAGGTTGAACGACAGCGACGCGCCGGTGTAACGCACTTCGGTCGGAAACATCTCCGCCAGGATGGTGCCGCAGGGTCCATAAGTCAGTCCCATCACGCCCAATCCCAGCGACAGGAACAGCAGTACGCCCCAGGCATTGTTGGCGGTGAACAGCGGCGCGAAGAATATGCCGAACAGAAAGATAGCGACACTGGCCAGCATCATCGCCAAGCGCCTGCCGCGCCTATCCGCGAACATCGCCGACACCGGAATTCCTGCAGCGAAGAACAGCACGCCCACCATCTGCAGCAGCAGGAACTGTTCGCGCGAATAGCCCAGAGCCGAGGTTCCCCAGCTCAACGCGAATACCGTCATCAGATAGAACAGCACAAACGTCGCCATGGCCGCGAAGGTTCCGGCCAGCAATGCGCGCGGATGCTTCGACAGCACGGTCAGCATCGGCAGTCGCACCCGTTCACCCTTATCGATGGCTTTCTGAAAATCCGGCGTTTCGGCAATACGCAACCGCACCCACAAACCGACCAACACCAGCACCGCACTGGCGAGGAACGGAATGCGCCAGCCCCACGCCAGAAACTGCGCGTCGGTCATTAGTTCGGTGAGCAACAGGAAAATGCCGGTGGAACACAGGAAGCCGATGGGAGCACCCAGCTGCGGGAACATTCCGTACCAGGCGCGCTTGCCCGGCGGCGCGTTTTCGGTGGCCAACAGTACCGCCCCGCCCCATTCGCCACCCAATCCCAGCCCCTGCCCGAAGCGGCACACCGCCAACAGCAAGGGCGCGGCCACACCAATAGTGGCGTAGGTTGGCAGCAAGCCGATGACCACCGTCGACAGGCCCATCGTCAGCAGCGCCGCCACCAGCGTGGCCTTGCGGCCAATACGATCGCCGAAGTGGCCAAATATCGCGGATCCGACCGGCCGGGCGAAAAACGCCAGCGCGAACGTCGCCAACGACTGCAGCGTGGCGGAAGCCGGATCGCTGGCCGGAAAGAACAACTTGGGGAACACGAGCACCGCCGCCGTGGCGTAGATATAGAAATCGAAGAACTCGATGGTCGTGCCGATCAGACTGGCGAACAGCACACGACGCGGGGAATTGCCTTGCACGGGGGGAGCGGAGACGACGGAAGCGGTCATGGGCAACGTTCGGTGAGCGACACCCGATTCTGTCAGATCGCGGCGGCATCGCAAGTCGGGTAGCTCTTTCCTTGTGGGAATCTCTCCTTGTGGGAATCTTTCCTTGTGGGAATCTTTCCTTGTGGGAATCTTTCCTTGTGGGAGCGACGTAAGTCGCGACCGGAAACATCAACGTCGCGACTTACGTCGCTCCCACAAAGACACCAGTATTAATCCGCCAGGTTTATCCAGGTCGCCTTGACCTCGGTGTACTTCTCGAAGGCATGCAGCGATTTATCGCGGCCATTACCCGACTGCTTGTAGCCGCCGAACGGCGCGGTCATGTCGCCGCCATCCCAATAGTTCACCCACACGCTACCAGCGCGGAGTTTGCGGGCGACGCGATGGGCGCGGCTGATGTCTTTCGTCCACACGCCTGCGGCCAGCCCATATTCGCTGTCGTTCGCAATGCGAAAGGCTTGCTGTTCGTCATCGAAGGTGATCACGGACAACACCGGACCGAAGATTTCCTCGCGTGCGATGGTATGCGCGTGCGCCACGTCGTCGAAAACGGTCGGCTCGATATAGCAGCCGCCGGCCACTACGTCGGCGCGCTTGCCGCCGAGTACCAGTCGCGCACCTTCGGCCACGCCTTTTTCGATGTAGCCCAGCACACGGCCGGTCTGCGATTCGTCGACCATCGCGCCCATCGGCGCGCCCGGCTCCAACGGGTGGCGCGGCTGCATCTTGCGGCCGGCTTCGACCACGCGCGCGACGAATTCTTCCTTGATGGAACGTTCCACCAACAATCGCGATGCCGCCGTGCAGACCTCGCCCTGGTTGTAGAAAATGCCACTGGCGGCCGCCTCGGCCGCCTTATCCAGATTGGGCGCGTCGGCGAACACGATATTCGGGCTCTTGCCGCCGCATTCCATGTACGCGCGTTTCATGTTGGACAGGCCCGCGCATTGCAGCAACCGCTTGCCCACCGCGGTGGAGCCGGTGAACACCAACCCGTCCACGTCCATGTGCAGCGCCAGCGGCTCGCCCGCTTCCTTGCCGAAACCCGGCACCACATTGAAAACGCCGGCGGGCAACCCGGCTTCCATTGCGATCTCCGCCAGCCGGATCGCCGACAGCGGCGATTTCTCCGAAGGCTTCAACACCACTGAATTACCCATGGCCAATGCCGGCGCTAGCTTCCATGTCGCCATCAGCAGCGGGAAATTCCAAGGCACGATGGCGCCGACCACACCCAAGGGTTCGCGAGTGACCAGGCCGAGTTCATCCGGTCCCGTCGCGGCCACCTCGCCATAGATCTTGTCCAGCGCCTCGCCCGTCCACGCCATGCAGCGGATGGTAGCGGCGACATCGACCTGCCGCGCATCGGTTACCGGCTTGCCCATGTCCAGCGATTCCAGCAACGCGAGTTCGTCCGCATGCTTTTCGATCAGTTGCGCGAACTTCAGCAGCACCTTCTTGCGGTAAGTCGGTTTGGCCTCGGCCCAGGCACCGGACGCGAAGCTCCGGCGCGCCGCGGCGACGGCGCGGTTGATATCTTCTTCGGCACACTCGGCTATCTGGCCCAGCACGCGACCATCGATGGGACTGACGCAATCGAAAGTCTTGCCGCTGGCGGCGTCGACGTAGCAGCCGTTGATGAAGGCTTGGGTGCGGATGGATAGATTGCTGGCGAAGGCTTGCCAGGCGTCGAAGGTATGCGGAGCGTTCATGGGAACCTCTAGCTGTTCCCTTCTCCCCCCGGGAGAAGGTGCCCGAAGGGCGGATGAGGGAATAGTCTTTCAGATGTACAGATCGATTCAGACCTGCATTTCCTTTCGTTAGTTCGGCATATCAAGTCATCTCACTGCGCGCCCCGGCCCTGCGAAGCACGCAGGGCGTTCAGACGTACGCGAGCCAATGGCTCGCAAGCCGTACGCCTTCACCCCCAAGGAGAAGGAAAGATCAAAAACAATCAAAACGTCGCAGGCGTATTGGCACTGAATATCACCGCATCCTCATCGCTTACATTGCGAAAGCGGTGCGGGATGCGGCTTTCGAAGTAGTAGCCTTCGCCAGCGCGCAGTACGCGCACCTGGTCGCCTACGGTGACTTCAACTTCGCCCTGCACCACCACGCCGCCTTCTTCGCCATCGTGCTCCAGCATCGACTCGCCCGTATCGGTGCCCGGCGGCATCACCTCGCGCAGAATGCACATCTGCCGTTGCGGGCGGTGCTGGCCCACCAGGTAGTAATGAATCCCATTGCTACCCACGTCCGGTAGTTCGTCGGCGCTATAGAACGGCGTGTCGCGCGCCTCGGCATCCAGGTCCAGGGTGAAGAAGTCGGCCAGCGAAATCGGAATGCCGTCCAGCACCTTCTTCAAGGAACTGACGGACGGGCTGACCTTGTTCTGTTCGATCAGCGAGATGGTGCTATTGGTGACGCCCACGCGCTTGGCCAGCTCGCGCTGGCTGAGGTCCTTGGATTTGCGGATCCATTGCAGGCGTGCGCCGATGTCCATTCCGCTCGTGTATCTGGTTGCCGGTGTTGCGGGATACTTTACACCGTGAGGCGATCCGGTCAATTTCCGCCGAAACTGTGACCGCCCGCCGACTCCAGGAAAGCAGACAAGGGATTTTTCGCTTTTCCACGCCTGGTAAAGGTTCTGAAGCTCATTGCCCAGGCGTCTCAATGCAATTTCGTACCGCGGCGGTTGTAAAGTTTTTTCAACGCGATAAGCTGCGCAAATCTTCCCCCGCCCGCCCCTCGGAGTCGCCCCATGAGCGCTGACGACACCTCTTCCACCCGTGCCCTGGCCGACTTCTACGGCCACCAAGCCGTGCAGGCGCCGGGATCGATGGACGCGTTCTGGATGCCGTTCACCGCCAATCGCCAGTTCAAGGCGACGCCGCGCCTGCTGGCCAGCGCTTCGGGCATGCACTACACCACGGTGGATGGTCGCCAGATCCTGGATGCCACCGCCGGACTGTGGTGCTGCAACGCCGGCCATGCACGCCCGCGCATCGTCGAGGCAGTCAAGAAGCAGATCGAGACCCTGGACTTCGCGCCCAATTTCCAGATGAGTTCGCCGCTGCCGTTCGTGTTGGCCGAGCGCTTGGCAGCATTGACGCCGGGCGATCTCAACCATGTTTTCTATACCAACTCCGGTTCCGAAGCGGTCGACAGCGCATTGAAGATCGCGCTGGCCTATCACCGCACCCGCGGTGAAGGCCAGCGCACGCGCCTGATCGGCCGCGAAAAGGGCTACCACGGTGTCGGTTTCGGTGGGATATCGGTGGGCGGGTTGCCGAACAACCGCAAGTGGTTCGGCTCGCTGCTACCCGGCACTGATCACCTACCGCATACCCTGGACCTGCAACGCAATCCGTTTTCCAAAGGCTTGCCGCAATACGGGGTCGAATTGGCGGAAGACCTGGAACGCCTGGTGGCGCTGCACGATGCATCCACCATCGCGGCGGTCATCGTCGAACCCATCTCCGGCTCGGCCGGGGTGATACTCCCGCCGGAGGGCTACCTGCAACGCCTCCGCGAGATCTGCGACAAACACGGCATCCTGTTGATCTTCGATGAAGTCATCACCGGCTTTGGCCGTATCGGCCATGCCTTCGGCGCGCAACGGTTCGGGGTGGTCCCGGACATGATCACCGCGGCCAAGGGGATTGCTAATGGTTGCGTGCCGATGGGTGCGGTGTTCGTGTCCGACCGCATCCACGATGTCTTCATGCATGGCGCTGAGAACGCCATCGACCTTTTCCATGGCTACACCTATTCGGGTCATCCGCTGGCCTGCGCCGCGGCGCTGGCGACGCTGGATACCTACGAAGAAGAGAACCTGTTCGACAAGGCTCTCGAGTTGGGCGATTACTGGCAGGAAGGTATTCACTCGCTGAGAGGCCTGCCCAATGTCATCGACGTCCGCAACTACGGATTGATCGGCGCCATCGAGCTGTCGTCGCGTCCCGGCGCACCCGGCACGCGCGCCTACGACGCATTTACCCACGCGTTCCACAAAGGCGGGCTGCTGACCCGGGTAACCGGTGATGTGATCGCGCTGTCGCCGCCATTGATCGTGGAGAAATCCCACATCGACCGGATCTTCGAAATTCTGGCGGACACTTTGCGCGCCACCCCGTAAAATCGCCGCACACGGCCAAAGCGCTCCCCACGCGCAAGCCTCATCTGCTACTGGAGAGAAAAATGCTGATCGGCGTTCCCAAAGAAATAAAAAACCACGAGTACCGCATTGGCCTGACCCCGGCCGGCGCGCGTGAGCTGGTGCTGCAAGGCCACCAGATCATGGTTCAGCGCGACGGCGGCAAGGCTATCGGCCTGACCGACGACCAATACGTCAAGGCCGGCGCGGAAATCGTGGACGGCGCGGAGGAAATCTTCCAGCGCGCCGAAATGATCATCAAGGTCAAGGAACCGCAGCCGGTGGAGTGCGCCATGTTGCGCCCCGGCCAGATTCTCTACACCTATCTGCACTTGGCGCCGGATCCGGAGCAGACCAAGGCACTGGTGAAGTCCGGCGCCACCTGCATCGCCTACGAAACCGTCACCGACCGCAAAGGCGGCTTGCCGTTGCTGGCGCCAATGAGCGAGGTAGCAGGACGCATGTCGATCCAGGCCGGCGCGCACGCGCTGGAAAAAGCGCAAGGCGGCTCCGGCATCCTGCTGGGCGGCGTGCCGGGCGTGAAGCCGGCGGAAGTGCTGGTGATCGGCGGCGGCGTGGTCGGCATCAATGCGGCGCGCATGGCGATGGGCATGAATGCGCACGTCACCATCCTGGACCGTTCGCTGGATCGGCTGAAGTATCTGGACGAGGTCTATGGCGACCGCCTGACCACCATCTACTCCACCCGCGACGCTATCGAAGAACGCCTGGCCTATACCGACCTGGTGATCGGCGCCGTGCTGATTCCCGGCGCTGCCGCACCCAAGTTGATCTCGCGCGAGCAACTCTCGCTGTTGCACCCGGGTTCGGTGCTGGTGGACGTAGCCATCGACCAGGGCGGCTGCTTCGAAACCAGCAAGGCCACCACCCATCAGAACCCGACCTACGAAGTGGACGGCATCATCCATTACTGCGTGGCCAATATGCCCGGCGGTGTCGCGCGCACTTCCACGTTCGCTCTGACCAACGCCACCCTGCCCTACGCCATGCAGCTGGCCAACAAGGGCGCCAAGCAAGCGCTGCTCGACGATGAGCATTTGCTCAACGGCTTGAACGTGCACGCGGGCAAGATCACCTACAAGGCCGTGGCCGACGATCTGGGCTACGAGTACGTGCCAGCGGCGAAAGCGCTGGCGTAAGCAATGCACCCTGTAGGAGCGACGTGAGTCGCGATGAAGCGTTACCGGGAAAGCTTCATCGCGACTCACCGGTGCCGGCATGCCGGCACCACTCCTACAAGGTCCCATACCGGAGACGTTGCATGACCAACCCGCTGCACCATTACTTCAACGGCATGCGGGTGGAAGGCAACAGCGGCCGTTTCGGCGATGTCTTCGATCCCGCCGCCGGCGCCGTCACCTCGCGGGTACCGCTGGCCTCGGCGGATGAAGTACGTAAGGCGGTGGATGCCGCATCCGCCGCGTTTCCCGCATGGTCCGAAACCACGCCGCTCAATCGCGCGCGGGTGATGTTCCGATTCAAGGAACTGCTGGAACGTCACGCCAACGAACTAGCGCGCATCATCACCTCCGAACACGGCAAGGTGCTGTCGGATGCTCGCGGCGAAGTCACGCGCGGATTGGAAGTGGTGGAGTTCGCCTGCGGCATTCCGCATCTCCTGAAGGGCGAGCACTCGATGAATGTCGGCCGCGATGTGGATTCATGGAGTGAACACGCGCCGCTCGGCGTCACCGCCGGTATCACACCATTCAACTTCCCGGCCATGGTGCCGCTGTGGATGTTCCCGGTATCGCTGGCGTGCGGCAACACCTTCATCCTGAAGCCCTCCGAACGCGATCCATCGGCATCATTGTTCATGGCCGATCTGCTGAAGCAGGCGGGTTTACCGGATGGCGCATTCAACGTGGTGCACGGCGACAAGGAAGCAGTCGATGCGCTATTGGATGAGCCGCGCGTGCAGGCGATCAGTTTTGTCGGTTCCACACCGATCGCCGAATACATCTATGCGCGCGGGAGCGCCAACGGCAAACGCGTGCAGGCGTTGGGCGGCGCGAAAAACCACATGGTGGTCATGCCTGACGCGGACATCGATGGCGCGGCGTCTGCGTTGCTGGGCGCCGGCTATGGCTCCGCCGGCGAACGCTGCATGGCGATCTCGGTGGCGGTCTGCGTGGGCGATGCCACCGCCGATGCGCTGGTGGCCACATTGGCGCCCAAGGTCGCCGCATTGAAGATCGGTCCTGGTTGCGACGATCCGGAAATGGGGCCGCTGGTCACTGGCGCGCACCGTGACAAGGTGCGCGGTTATGTGGATCTTGGCGTGGCCGAAGGCGCGGAATTGGTGGTGGATGGAAGGGGCTTTTCTTTGGACGGTGGGGAAGAGCTCGCGGCGGGACGCCGCTCCTACACGGCGGAGCGCCGCTCCTACGAGGCGGGAAACCATCCCGGTTTTTTCATGGGCGGCTGTTTGTTCGACCGCGTCACACCGGACATGCGCATCTATCGCGAAGAGATTTTCGGGCCGTTGCTGTGCGTGGTGCGTGTGCCGGATTTCGAAACGGCTTTGAAGTTGGTCAACGAACACGAATACGGCAATGGCACCGCGGTGTTCACCCGCGACGGCGGCGCAGCGCGCGAATTCGCGCATCGTGTGCAAGCTGGCATGGTTGGCATTAATGTTCCTATCCCGGTACCGATGGCTTTCCACAGCTTTGGCGGATGGAAGCGCTCGTTGTTCGGACCGCTGCATGTGCATGGGCCGGATGGCGTGCGGTTCTATACGCGATTGAAGACCATTACCGCACGCTGGCCGGAAGGCGCGCGTCATGCGGAATTCGTGATGCCGACGATGAAGTAAGTGCCCTTGTGGGAGCGACGTGAGTCGCGACGGCGAATCCGAAGAGCGATGGAAGCCTGCTTGTTCGCCATCCGGACGCGCTGCGGCGCGTTCTTTATCCTGCACACTAGAGTAGCAATCGGGGCGCGGTCGCGACTCACGTCGCTCCCACAAAGTCCATTCGCAATCACCTGAATCTCCTTCACACCCGTTTCGCTCATCATTCGGCAGGCTCCAAACAGCGACGGATCGCGTCGCACGCCCGCAGTCGACATGCCGGAAGGTCCTTCCATCGTCATCCTGAGGGAAGAAGCTGCCCACTTCGAGGGCCAGGTCGTACGCCGTGTGACGGGCAATAGCAGCTTGGATCTGAGCCGCATGCACGGCTGCCGCGTCGAATCGCTACGCAGCTGGGGCAAGCATTTCCTGATCGAATTCGCCGGCTTTTCGATGCGCGTTCACCTGATGCTGTTCGGCAGCTACCGTATCGACGACCCCAAGCCAGCTCCCGCGCGAATGAGCTTGAGCTTCGATAATGGCGATCTGCATTTCTACAATTGCTCGCTGCGCTATATCGAAATGCCGCTGGACCAAGCCTACGACTGGAGCGCGGACGTCATGTCCGACCAATGGGATCCAAAAGCCGCGCGTGCCAAACTCAAGGCCAAACCGGAAATGCTGGCGTGCGATGCGCTACTGGATCAGTCGATCTTCGCCGGATCGGGCAACATCATCAAAAACGAAGTCCTGTCCCGCATCCGAGTCCACCCTTGCAGCAAGATCGGCGCCCTGCCCGCCCGCAAACTCACCCAGCTGATCACGGAAGTGCGGAACTACAGCTTCGAATTCCTGGAATGGAAGAAAGCTTTCGTTTTGCGTAAACACTGGCTGGTGCACACCAAGACAGAATGCCCGCGTGGGCACGGGCGACTCACCAAAGCGCACCTTGGCACTACTCACCGGCGTAGCTTCTTCTGCGAAACTTGTCAGGTGTTGTATGGAGCTGGGAATGGGGAATAGAGAGACGGGAAATCGGTGCCGATGGCTGGTAGCTGGAGCTGGTAGCAAGAAGCTAAAGCGGTTCGTACCGAACGGTTGCTCGTATTAGTTCCACCGTCATCCCGGCGCAGGCCGGGACCCAGCGACTTTTCGCCATCTGGAGTACAAGGCACTGGGCCCCGGCCTGCGCCGGGGTGACGAAACCGATCGCAACTTGAAACAAAACGGCTTTAACGAAGAAGGATCAACGACACACCCATGACTGCCAGCATCGCCGTCCAAATCTGGTGCAGTGCAGCGCCACTCAGCAAACGAGGCTGCATCGCAACGCCACGGCAAACACCAGTCGCAATGACACCCGTCGTCACCAGCATCGCCACCGTGTGAACACCAACAGCCGCCAGTGCCAAAACCAACGATCCGGAAGCGGTGATCTCACGAGCCGGACCGTCGGCAAGACACAACGGCACCAGCACTGGCACCAGCATCATTCCCGCGCCGTGCGCCGTCGCCATCAGGAAAGACCAGAGTGCGATGCCGGCCTGCCCCGCCCTAACATTGATACGCGCGACGTGGCGAGCGCCGCGTATCAAGCGGTACGACGCCACGCCTATGAGCAGCACGCCGGCCAAGCCTTGAACCAACGCGCGTTCCACCATCCATATGCCGGACGCAACAGCACACGCCACCACCGCGACCGATACGGCATGCCCGAGGGCGATCGGCAGCAATGCTCGCTGTGCGTGCGCCGTGTCGCGCGCACGCACACCGCACGCCGCGGCGAACATCCAGCCGTTCGCCGGACTCAGCCCGTGCAGGGCGCCAAGTCCAGCGACGGCGAGCCATGGCCACAGGGCAGGCATGTCACATGCATCCGGGCGGAACGGACTCAGGCATGCGCTTCGCAGCACGCGGCCACTATCGACGCCGCTTTTGCCGCCGCTACCGATTCGTAGCGATCATGATGGCGCACCCATGCCATCGGGTACTCAAGCGCTTCCTCATCGCGACCCTTGGGCGTCAGCTCCATCAGCGCATACGTGTGCATCATCACCTCCACGCCACGACCAAAGCGCGAATACGTGTGGAAGACCTCGCCCGTATCGTCCTGGTAGAACGCGCTGATGCCGGGCGCCTCTTCGTGCGCGAAAGGCTGCTTGACGTAGTTGTAGTTGACCTTGCCCGAAGACATCTCATCCTGGGTGAAGTTGACGCCGAAGTCGTGGTTGAAGTCGGTGCCATACGAGGACACCCACTTGAACTTCCAGCCCATGCGCTGGCGGAACTTCTCGATATCGGCCAGCGGCGCGCGCGAAATCGCCAGCAATGTGACGTCGCGTTGCGCCAGGTGCAGGTTCGCACCATCGTTGTGATCGGCCATGTAGGAACAGCTCTTGCAGCCCTGCTCCCAGCCGGGTGCGAACATGAAGTGCTGCACCAGCAATTGGCGACGACCTTCGAACAGATCGCCAAGCGTACGCGGTCCCTCAAGGGTATCGAAGACGTAGTTCTTGTCGACGCGCACCCACGGAAGCGCGCGCCGCTCGCGGGCGATCTGGTCGCTCAAACGCGTCAGCTCCTTCTCGCGCGCCAGCAGTTTTTTGCGTTCGGCTAGCCATTCGTCCCTGGAAACGACAGGATGGTTTTTGGTGTTCGGCTCGGTGGTGATAACGGTCATGGTGTGCATCATGTGGTCCTTAGCTTTTGGGGCTGTTGCCAGTGCACCTGACTCACCGTGCGGATGATGGGTGCGGTTGTATTCGATCAAAAAAACCGAAAATTTGGGCGCAAAACAGGTGCGCGGATTCGCCCTGTGTGGGAGGTGGAGAACCGGTGTTTCGAATAACGGCTAACGACTAAGACGGCAGAGGTCTGACGTAGAGCGGAGCTGCGCCCCGCGATAGCACCGAATCAGTGGCAATGAGGCCGTCGCAACGGCAGACGGTAGCGAATAGCTACTTAAGGGTGCTCATGTGGAGCCGGATCCGAAAGCAGTCGAGCAAGCTCGGCTCTACAAAGGCGGAATCAATTTCTTGTGGGAGTGGTATCGGCATGCCGGCACCGGTAAGTCGCGACCGGAAACATCAACGTCGCGACTTACGTCGCTCCCACAAGGATGCCATGCGGCAGCCAACGATCGCGGGACGGTTTTCAAACACTTTTCTCTACATCGCGTCGCTGCCAACATCAGACGGTACTGGCAATCACCGGCATCTTGTCGAATTTCACCAAGGCTGGATCGATGAGATCCCACGCGTGCCCGCGCATGCCGTACGTCACTGCTTGCGGTTTGAACCGGGTGGGATCGTCGAGGCTCGCAGCGTGCACCGCGATATTTTCGGGCATGGCGGAAAACGTCACGTAGACCGGCGATCCGCAGACAGGACAGAAAGCGCGCGTCTTCGGGTTGCCGCTATCCGCCACGATGTCCCAGTGCGTTGCTTCTCCTTGCAGCTCCACACCCGAGCGCAGGAAGGTCAAGTAGGAGCCATGCCCAGTGCCGCTTTTGCGCTGGCAGTCGAGGCACTGGCAGTGGTTCTGGAAAAGAGGTTCGCCAGAAATTTCATAACGGATCGCCCCGCAGGCGCATCCGCCGGTATAGACATCGCTCATGTTGGCGCTCCTATGCCCTGGCTTCTTTCGGACGCCGTACGGCACGCACCTTCCCGGCGTCGCCGCCACCGCAATAGAAGAGGTCCGCGCCATCGGATTCGAGCCCGCTGACGCCGGTGCCTTGCGGCATCTGCAGCCGCTCCAGCACGGCGCCATTTTCCGGATCGATTCGACGGATTTCGCTCTCGTCGTCCTGCCATGTGCCGTGCCACAACTCGCCGTCGATCCAGGTCACGCCGGTGACGAAGCGGTTGGATTCGATGGAACGGATGACGGCGCCGGACTCCGGATCGACCTGGTGGATCTTGCGGTCACGGTATTGACCCACCCACAGACTGCCCTCGGCCCAGGTAAGCCCCGAGTCGCCACCGTTGCCGGGCGCCGGAATGGATTTGATCACGTCGCCCGTGGCGGGATCGATCTTGTCGATCCGCGTCTCGGCGATCTGATAAAGATAGGTGCCATCGAAGGCGGTGCCGGCATCGGCGGTGCGCGTCAGCGCGCGTGCTTGCTCGCCGCTATCGGGATCAAACGCGACCAGTTGATCACCGATGGCGGCCCAGACGTGGCGACCGTCGTGAGTGACGCCGCCCACACTCTTGGCATCGCCAAACGGGCCGTACTCGCGCACGATCTCGGCCGCACGCGCCGGTACTTCGGATGTGTTTTTGCTTGTCTTGGTGTTCATGGCTTGACTCCCATCGTGAACAGGTTCTTTCGCGCCCAAGGTGGCGCCGCAAGGCCAATCTACCCGGGCGAGAGCGCAGTGGGGAGTAACAAGATCGTCGTGAATCCTGTCAGCGGCGGCGCCAGCCAGCGCTGCGCCCGTGCCCGCCCGATCGAACGTACCCGCCCTTCCGCCTCAAGTTCGACGAGCTGACGCTGGACAGTGCGCTGGCTGGTACCCAATGCCAACGACAACGCCGAAGTCGACCACGCTGCGCCGTCGGCGAGCAGCGCCACCAACGCGGCCTGATCGCCATCGATGGGCGGCGCCAACACCATCACTTCGCCAGCGTTGCGTGGCTTGAGGATGAAGCCTTGCGTCGTGGCTTCGATCTGCGCCAACGGCACGATGAGCGCACGCAAGCGGCCGATCTCCACACGCAGGCGCGCTCGATGGGTTTCATCAGGTTTGCGCGTGCGGAACGCGTAAGCGATCAACGCTTCCCGATCGACATCACCCGGCCACGCCTCGGCAAGCGCGCGCGCCAATGCGAACAGTACCGGCCGGCGCGTCAACGGTTGCCATGAAGTACCCGCACGCAACCCGCGGCGACAAGCATCGATCACCAATGCGCCTGATTCCAGGAGCGCTTCGACTTCATCAAGACGAACCGCTTGTTCGGCTCCGGCGGATATGCGCCGGGCCGCGGGACGATCGAGCGCAGCACGCGCCTCGGCCACTTCGGCCAGCAGTGCCGGCACACGCGCGTGTTCGGCTGCCTCATGCGCACGCGCGAGCGCCGCTTGCGCCGGACCGGTACGCAGCGAGCGCAGCGCCAGCTCGGCGGTAGCCAGCTCAGCCATAGCCGCGAGCGCCGGCGGCAAGCCGTGTCCATCGAGGTGCGCCAGCGCGGCCGCGGCCTCATCCAACCGACCGAGCAGCAACAGCTGGCGTGCAGTAATCAGCCACGCCTGCAGCGCGTTGGCATGATCGGCACGCGCTTCCAGCGTTGCCGCCGCAGCGGCAAGTGAGCGCGGAGAACCGCTGAAGTCGCGCATCGCCAGTGCCACCTCGGCCTCCGCGACAATGCAGCGCGCGCGCGCCAGTTCTTCGTGGCTGCCGAAGTCGCGGGCGGCACGCCGCAGCAGCTCACGGGCACGTGGATGCTCGCCCAGCTGGGCCATGGCGATGCCGCGCAGCGCCAACGCCGGCGGGTCATCGCGCAGCGCGATCCGCTTAAGGGCACCGAGCGCATCGCCGGCAGCGAGCGCACGCGCGGAGGCGTCGATCAGGGAATCCATGACAACAGGCTACCTTGCCGCCGGGCGCCTATGCTCGTGCCTGATCATGGAGTGCTCCAGAAATGACCGAAATGGACGAGGCCAACCAGGCTGCACACAGTCACCGTGTGTGAGCGACGTGAGTCGCGACCGGAAACACCAACGTCGCGACTCACGTCGCTCCACAGGAAAACCTCCTCCGTCCGCTAGACACGGGCATCACTACCGCCGCCATGCATCTCCTTCAATTTCTCCGTCACCAGATCAATAAACGCCGACACCGCCAAAGGCAGATGCCGCCGGCTTGGATAAAGCACATGCATGCCATAGCCCTTCCGCTGATATTGCGGCAGCACCGGCACTAGCAGGCCCGCCTGAAGGTCTTGCCTGATGATCGCGTAGGGAAGCAGCGCGATGCCCAATCCCGCTACCGTTGCCTTGCGCAACGCCTGCGCTGTGTTGCCGCTGAAGCGGGCGGCGACTTGCACCTCTTCCTCGACACCGTCGGGACCGGTCAGGCGCCAGGTGGCGTATCCGCTGGCATGGGAGAAGCTCACGCAGTCGTGGTTCACCAAGTCTTGCAGCGTATCGGGTGCGCCGCGTGCGGCAAGATAGGCGGGGCTGGAGACCAAACCATCACTCACGGCACTCACCAGTTGCCGGCCAACATAGCCCGAGTCCTGCAGGGGTCCTCCGCGAAACGCCACGTCGATTCGCTCGGCGATCAAATCGGCCTTGGCATCGCTGAGCACGAAATCGAGCCGCACCCGCGGATGCCTGCCTAGAAAATCGGCCACCCATTCCATCAGGAAGAAGCTGAAGAAGTCGGCCGGTGCCGCGACACGTACCAGCCCGCTGGGCTCCTGGGAGCCGGTCACGAGCTCCTGCCCCGCTTCCGTTAGCCCATCAACCGCACCCGCACAGCGCTCATGGAACGCTTGGCCGGCGCTGGTGAGAGTGAGCTTGCGCGTAGAGCGCTGCAGCAGTCGCGCACCGAGTTGCTCTTCAAGGTGCTGGACACGCCGGCTCAATGTGTTGGGTGGCACGCCCAACCGCCTCGCCGCCTCCGCGAAGCTCCCGGCACGCACTACTTGCACGAACAGGGCGATGTCGTTCAGGTCGAGCACGAGCCTATTACCAATACAAATGGACGAGTCCAATCTTACTCTACCGTCTAATCAATCAATCAAGTCATCCCTATCCTTTTGACATCAGGGCGCCAGCCCCTCCATCCACGTCACAAGGTAGCCGCTCCCATGACCTCTTCTCCCTCACTTTCCACCCAGCGCCGCATCGTCTGGGGCGTCCGTGTGCTCTTGGCCCTGGCTTTCGGCGCCGCCGGCGCGGCCAAGCTGGCGGGGGTACCGCAAATGGTCCAGGTGTTCGATGCCATCGGTGCGGGCCAGTGGTTCCGCTACGTGACCGGCGCTGTGGAAGTCGTAGGAGCCGTGCTGATCCTCATCCGCGCCACGGGGTTCTTCGGTGCCCTGCTCCTTACCGCCACCATGGTCGGCGCCGTGGCGACGCACCTCGTGCTGATAGGCGGCAGCCCGATGCCGGCGGTGGTGTTGGGCTTGCTGGCCGCCTTCGTGGCTTGGCGGCTGCGCCCTGCTTTCCGCCCAGGTGCGGCGTACTGACGTCCGCGGTGAGGAGATCCGCATGACTACTGCGACCAATGACGCACGCACCATCATCTTCCGCACGCGCGGCAGCACGCATGGACCGATCACACGCCTTATCAGTCCAAGCGACCTGGGCGAGCTCTTGAAGCCTTTCGTCTTTCTTGACTTTTTCAGCACCAAGAGCACAGCCGGGCTCCCGAAGTTCGGCATGCATCCGCACTCCGGCATCGCGACCGTGACCTTCTTGATGGAAGGCGACGTGAGCTATGAAGACACCACTGGCAAACAAGGTGTGCTGCCTGCTGGCGGATTCGAATGGATGCGCGCCGACAACGGTGTATGGCACACAGGCACCCCGATTGGCAGTGAGCCGATGATGGGATTCCAGTTGTGGGTCGCTTTGCCCGCTTCGGAAGAAAATGCACCTGCACAAAGTATCTACCTGGCGCCGTCGCAAGTTCCGCAAGAAGGCCCTGCGCGCGTGCTGCTCGGGCGCCACGGTGCGGCGCAGAGCGCCATCTCCGCACCGGCGGACATGAACTACCTCGCGGTGCAGCTGAAAGATGGCGAACGCTGGCGGTATGTGCCGCCTTCCCATCATGCGGTGGCTTGGCTGGCGATCAGTGCAGGGAGCCTGGATGGCGGGGACTTTGATACCAGCGATTCCCTTCATGCCGGGGAATTGATTGTGTTCGACGAATCCGGCCAAGCCATCGAGGTTATGGCCCGGGGCGATACCACCTTCGTTTTGGGCTCGGCGGTGAAGCACCCGCACGAACTAGTGACGGGCTATTACTCGGTGCACACGAGCAAAGAAGCGCTTGAGCAAGGCGAAGCCGAGATACAGCGCATCGGTGCGCGCCTGCGGAGCGAAGGACGCCTGCCTTAGCGTCGTTGTGCCACCTCGGCACGAACAAGTCCAAACGCGCCCGAAAAAAATTCGATTGAGTCCCCTCCCATCTTTCTGCGAGAGAAGAACAACCATGACCGCAAACCGACTAGCTCCGCTGTTGTCCCCTGTCCAAATCGGCTCGCTGCCGTTGAAAAGCCGGATCGTCATGGCGCCGATGACGCGGAGTCGCGCGGGTGAAGGCGACGCTGCAACGTCCCTGGCCGCCGAATACTATCGGCAACGCGCAGGCGCTGGCCTCATCATCTCGGAAGGTTCACAGGTTTCGGCGCAGGGAAAAGGCTATCCGAGAACGCCAGGCATTTTCACCGCGGAACAGATCGCCGGCTGGAAGCTGGTGACCGATGCAGTTCATGCACAAGGCGGGCGCATCTTCCTGCAACTCTGGCACGTGGGCCGTTTGTCGCATCCTTTGGTGCAGGCCAACGGCGAGCTACCGGTAGCACCATCGGCCATCAACCCGGAAGGCCAGCTCTATACCCCGGAAGGGCTCAAGGCCTACGAAACGCCGCGTGCGTTGGATATCGAAGAAATACCGGGCGTCGTCGCCGACTTTCGCCACGGTGCTGAGAACGCCAAACTAGCCGGCTTCGACGGTGTGGAAATCCATGGCGCCAACGGCTATCTCGTCGACCAGTTCCTGCGCGACGGCAGCAACCAGCGGACCGACGCCTATGGCGGCTCGTTCGAAAATCGTGCGCGCTTCCTCAGGGAAGTAGTGGAAGCCGTCATCCCGGTTTTCGGAGCCGACCGTGTCGGCGTCCGCTTGTCGCCACTTACTGGCTTCTCCATCAGCGACAGCAATCCGCAGGCGATTTTTGGATATGCAGCCGAGACGCTTAGCCAATATGGACTGGCGTATCTGCATGTCATACAAGTCGGTGAAGCTCCGTTCGACTTCCTTGAATTGAAGCGGCGTTTCGGCGGTATGTATATCGCCAACGGCGGCTATGACGCATCGCGAGCAGCGGCGGCCATTCGCTCCGGCGAAGCCGACCTGGTGGCGTTCGGTGTTCCCTTCCTGGCCAATCCGGATCTTGTCGAAAGATTCGTACATGGTGATCCGTTGAACGAACCCGATCCATCGACTTTTTATCAAGGCGAAGAGCGGGGCTATACCGATTACCCAACCCGTGACCGCGTTGTGGTCGAACTTCCTCAAAGCTGATCAGTTGATCCGCGAAGGAAAACAGACCAAATCCCGATCCGCAGCCCCGCCGACGGATGGCGATGAAGAACGCGCCGCAGCGCGATCAGATGGCGAACAACCACAGCAAGTGGATACCGTCATTCGGGCAGAGAGCGGAGAGCTTCCGCGTAAAGCATCCCGGGTGCGCTTGGCTTACTTCGCTGGCTCGAAATCCGGTTGACGCATCCATAGGGTGGGCCCCGGCCCACCATCGCCATCTCGACGCTCGCGCAGATAATCATCGAAAGCCACATACAGGCGTTCGGATCGACTTCGCTGATTTTCGCCGTGAATTCAGGCATGGCAATGGTGGGCCGGGGCCCACCCTACAGAGTGGATATGCTCATTTTCGAGTCAGCCGCCAGCACCGATGTATCCGCGGATTCCGTTCAAAGTCCGGCGGAATGGTCTGAGCACTTATGTCTTCGCAATGTGCGAATTCAGCCACGGCGTCTTCGTCCAACTTGAAGCGCCGAAAATTGTTGGAGAAATACAACACACCTTCCGGCATCAGGCGCGCTACCGCTGCATGCAACAGGCGGACATGTTCCTTCTGCACATCGAAGTCTTCGGCGCGGGCGGAGTTGGAGAACGTCGGCGGGTCGCAGAAGATCACGTCGTAGCGGTTCTTTTCCGCTTCCAACCAGGTCAACGCATCGGCCTGCACCAAGCGATGCTGTGCACCGCCCAAGCCGTTGAGCGCCAGGTTGGCTGCGCACCATTCCAGATAGGTCGCCGACAGGTCGACGCTGACAGTGGAACCGGCACCGGCCACGCCGGCTTGCACCGAGGCCACGCCGGTGTAGCTGAAAAGATTGAGGAAACGTCTGCCCCGCGACTCCTGCGCCATATGCCGGCGCAACGGGCGGTGGTCCAGGAATAGTCCGGTGTCCAGATAATCGAACAGGTTGACCCGCAACCGTGCGCCGCTTTCACGCACTATGATGAGCTCGCCGCGCTCCTGGAAGCGGCCGTACTTGCTGCCGCCCTTGCCGCGTGTGCGCGACTTGATGGCGACGCGCTCGGCCGGCACCGCGAATGCCTCGCGCGCGGCCGCCAGCAGATCGCCGAAACGACGTCGTGTGTCGGCTTCCGGGATCGTCGCCGGCGGTGCATATTCCTGCACATGCAGGAAGGTGCGCTCTTCCCCGCTCTCTTCGCGATAGACATCGATGGCAGCCGCGTATTCCGGCAGGTCCGCATCGTAGACGCGGTAGCACGTCACGCCATCGCGTTCGCGCCAGCTCTTGAACTTCTTCAGGTTCTTGCGCAGCCGGTTGGCGACCATCTGCGCGCCTTCGGACAACACGCGCGGCTCAGAGGATTCCCGCACCGGCGTGGCGACTGGATCGCACACGATTAGCGCGCATTCGATGGCGCCGTTGAACATCTGGTATTTCTTGCTGGCGCGAAGCCCGGTGGCATAGGCCAGCTCCGCGCTGCCGCACAGCAAGCTGGCGCGCCATTGCGGTACCGCTTGCTTCAGCGCATTGCCCAGCAGGCGATACAGCGCCGCGTCGGCAGCCAATCGTTCGTCATAAGGCGGATTGCAGACTGCGACACCGCGCTCGAATGGAGGCTGCACCAATTGCGCGATGTCGCGCGCTTCAAATTGGATGACGCCGGCCAGTCCCGCAAGCGTGGCGTTATCGCGCGCAGCACGGATTGCATGCGGGTCGATATCGCTGCCGAAGAACACCGGCTTCAGCGTCGTACGCCCCTTGCTCTCACGTTCGATGGCGTCGGCATACAGTTCACGCCAGAGATTGGCGTCGAAGCCGAGCCAGCGACTGGGCAGCACGTTGCCGTGGCGCTGCAACCCGGGCGCCACGTCTGCCGCCATCAACGCACCCTCGATAAGCAGCGTGCCGCTGCCGCACATCGGGTCCAGCAGCGCGCCGCCATCGTGATAGGCCTTGGGCCAGCCGCCGCGCATCAGCACGGCCGCGGCCAGATTCTCTTTCAGCGGCGCATCGTTCTGCACCTGGCGCCAGCCGCGCCGATGCATTGGTCCGCCGCCCAGATCGATGGATAGCGTGGCGCGGCCTTTGCGCAGCGACAGGTTGATGCGTACATCTGGCTGATCGACATCCACCGAAGGCCGCTCCAGGCCCTGCGCACGCAACGTATCGACCACCGCATCCTTGACCCGCTGCGCGGCGAAGCGCGCGTGGGTGATGGCCTCGCCGGATACATGCGCATCGACGGCCAAGGTGTGTTCCGAACGCAGGTGCTGCGTCCAGGGCACCGCGGCGACGCCATCGTAGAGCGCTTGCTCATCCGGGCAATCGAACTCGGCGATCGGCCACAACACGCGACTGGCGAGCCGCGACCACAGCACCGCACGCTGCGCATCCACCGGCTCGCCCTCAGCATTGACACCGGCGATGGTCGCGGTGGCCTTGGCCATGCCGAGCGCAAGCATCTCATCGGCGAGTAGATATTCCAGGCCCTTGGCGCAGGAGATGAAGAATTTCAAAAGTAAAACCTCGAAAGTGGTCGTCACCCCGGCGCAGGCCGGGGCCTAGTGACTGCGCGACGTCAGGAAAGCCGCTGGGTCCCGGCCTACGCCGGGACGACAAGAAAAACTACAGCTCCGCCAACAGCTGCGCGAACGCTTCCGCCGATGCGACCACATGGTCGGACAACCGGTGTGAATCATTCACCAGCAGCAGGCGCGCACGGCGCATATGCGCCCAGTCGACGACCTGTTGCGCTGGAATCAGTTCGTCGTCCCAGCCGTGGATGATCGACACCGGCACGGCTGCCGCATCCAAGTCCGGCAACGGCCCCATATTGATCGGCGGCGCCATCAGGAACAGCCCCCGCGTGGGCACCTGCAAGGAAATGCGGCCGGCGATATAGGCGCCCAGGCTGGAACCCGCCAGCAC
Source organism: Pseudoxanthomonas sp. UTMC 1351 (assembly GCF_040948865.1). Taxonomy (NCBI): domain Bacteria; kingdom Pseudomonadati; phylum Pseudomonadota; class Gammaproteobacteria; order Lysobacterales; family Lysobacteraceae; genus Pseudoxanthomonas; species Pseudoxanthomonas sp. UTMC 1351. The sequence continues at coordinate 169,413 of NZ_JAVGJT010000004.1, forward strand.
CACCGGACCGCGTGCGGCCGCGGCCGTGGCGATCTCGTGCAGCCGCACCAAACGCGTCGGCACATCGCCCAGTGAACTGATGTCGCGGCGTGCATCCAGATCGGTGTAGTCCGGACGTTCGTGCGTCCAGCCCATCCGCTCGGCGGCTTCCGCCAGCGCCGCGACTTTGGTGGCATCAGGGCCGCTTTCGAAACCGTGCGAAAGAATGCAGTGGCCTCGCATCACAGTGGCTCCACCGCATCGCCTATACGGAAGCGCCCGCCGACGATGATCCGTGCGCACAGGCCGCCGTGACCCCGCATGGCGTTATAGCCTCCCGCCCCCAGCGCATCTTCCATGCGCGAGCATGGATCGCAGGACTCCGTGCCTTCCAGCACCACTTCACCGATGCGGAACCGGCGCTCCTTCAGCGCGATCAGCGGCACGCCAGAGACCACCACGTTTCGCCGCAGCAGTGCCGGCTCCAGGCCGTGGTAGCGCGCCAATGCAGCAATCACCGGCAGGTGTTCGGCCTGGATCAGGGTCACGCCGCGGCTGCCGCTGCCGCCGGCGTAGCGATCGCCGGCCAACCCGCCACCTTCCGCCGCGTCCACGACCTCCACGGGCGTCATCGCCTCGGTACGAGCCGGACGCAGCCCGATCCATTCCACCCGTCCGGCGTGCGGCAGGTTGGCCATCAGTTTGGCGAGCGGGGAGTCGGGAGAAAGCGGCATCGACAGATTCCTTCAGGCGTCGCGACCCATAAAGACGTGTAGTTTACTGGACCGGCCCTGCCACCGCCTTGGCTCAAGCTGCGGTGCTGAGCGCGTTTATGGCGTCTGCTATGGGATGCGTGGCCCAGCACCGGCGGCGCGGCCGGGCAATCGGAAGGAGGATCCCTTCGCACACACCCCAAAAAGGCCACAACACGCTCTAAGATTCGGCCATGCTTCCCGACCTGCCGCCATCTCCGCCCATGACCGTCTCGCCGCTGCCTTACGAATTGCGGCTGGAAGAACGCCCCCGCCCGCAGATTGATCTGGTGGTGATCCATTGCACCGAGCTGCCGGATTTGGCCGGTGCGCGCAAGGCTGGCGAACAGATTCTCTACGCTTCGGGCACCGGCAACAGCGGCCATTACTACATCGACCGAGACGGCAGCGTGCATGTCTATGTGCGCCCTGAGCGCGTCGCTCATCATGTGCGCGGTTACAACTCACGCGCGGTGGGCATCGAACTGGTCAACACCGGCCGTTACCCGGACTGGCTGGATTCGCGCAACCAGAAGATGGAAGAACCTTATACCGAAGCGCAGATCGTCGCGGTGATCAGCCTGCTGCAAACGCTGCAGCGAGAACTGCCCTCGCTGAAGTACATCGCCGGGCACGAAGAACTGGACACCACGCTGGAGGCGTCCAGCAATGACCCCGGCACGCAGGTGCACCGGAAGTTGGATCCGGGGCCACTATTTCCCTGGGCGCGGGTGATGGAAGCGGTGATGCTGGAGCGGTTGAAGCCGTAGTAGGCGATCTCTCAGGGCCTCACATCGCACGGCAACTTACCTTGTGGGAGCGACGTGAGTCGCGATGTTGATGTTTCCGGTCGCGACTCACGTCGCTCCCACAAGGTTGCCCTACAGGCGCCGAAGCCTTTTCATCTCCCGCCTTTATAATCCGGCGATTCCTTTGCCAGGCGAACGCCCGTGCCCCCCACTCCCGAACCCGTGGTCAGCGAGCTGATCGAACTGCTTTCGCTGGAACGTTTGGAAGACAATCTGTTCCGAGGCCAGAGCCGCGATATCGGCACCAAATACGTCTTCGGTGGCCAGGTGCTGGGCCAGGCACTGTCGGCGGCCCAGGCCACGGTGGAAGGTCCGCGCCGCGCGCATTCGCTGCACGCCTACTTCCTGCGCGCCGGCGATATCGACCACCCCATCGTCTATGACGTGGACCGCACCCGCGATGGCGGCAGCTTCTCCGTGCGCCGGGTCACCGCCATCCAGCACGGCCGGGTCATTTTTTTCTGCGCGGCTTCGTTCCAGGCTGAAGAGCCCGGCGCCGAGCATCAGCTATCGATGCCGGAAGTGCCGCAACCGGAAGATATCGAGCCCGCGCCAGCGATACCGGCCGAGGTCATGGCGAAGCTGTCTACCAAGGTGCAGCGCTGGTTGTCGCGACGCGGCCCCTTCGAGTTTCGCCATGTATACCCACGCGATGAACTTAATCCGCCCAAGCGCCCGCCGTATCAGCAGGTGTGGTTCCGTCTAAGCGAAAAAGTCGGCGACTCGCCGGAACTGCATCGCGCTTTGCTCGCGTATGCCTCCGATTTCCAGTTACTCGGCACGGCGACATTTCCGCATGGCATCAGCTATTACCAGCCGAACGTGCAGATGGCATCGCTGGATCATGCCATGTGGTTCCACCGCCCGTTCCGCGCCGACGATTGGCTGCTCTATTCCATCGACAGTCCCAGCGCGCAGAGTTCGCGCGGACTGGCGCGCGGACAGATATTCGACCGCCAAGGGCATTTGGTCGCCAGCACCGCGCAGGAAGGCCTCATCCGGGTGGTGCCCGACGCGCAGAGTGCCTCATTGGTGCCGGCCAAGGACTGACCGCTTGCCGCCTGAAGTAATATGACGCGATGACAATTTCATCTGCCCCGAACTTGTACCGGATGTACTTCCACACGCACGCGACACACGGCTGAACCATGCGCCAGGTATTCAGCAGCCAACGTCTCGAAACCGTCGAGGGAGTCGCCAAGCTGCTCTCCGACGCGGGTATCGAGGTTCACGTCAGCAACGCACGTTCCTATCGGTCGCGGCGCGGCGGCCAGTTCAGCTATAGCGAACCGATGGCGGCCAGCCAGCAGGCGGCCGTCTGGATCCGCCATGCAGAAGACCAGCCACGCGCGCGCGAAATCCTGAGGGAGGCCGGCCTGCTGGAAACCACCCGCCCAGGCGGTCGGCCCAGCCTGATCTTCACCGACGCCGTAGACGACACCCCGCAACGCGGCCGCTGGGCGTGGCGAATCCGGCTTATCCTGCTGGCGATCATCGCCTTGACGGTGGTCATCACCGTGATGCGTCACCGGCAGGCCAAGACGGCATTGCCGGTCGCTCCTCAACCGCAGAGCCAGCCGGCTGCGCCGCAGGCCCAGCCCGCCTCCCCTGCCGAGCCCGCCCCGGCTGAAGAAGAGGAAGAGCCGGTCCGCGTGCGCATCCAGCCGAGTTCGGGTTAAGCACTAGCGCTAGTGAACGTCATCCCGGCGCAGGCCGGGACCCAGTGCCTTGCGCTCCAGATGGTAGGAAGTCGCTGGATCCCGGCCTGCGCCGGGACGACGGCTGTGAATGATCGAATGACGTTAGACAGAAAAACCTTTCAGCTCCAACCGCGGTCACATTCCGCACACCACCCCGTCTGAGATGGCAGGATTCCCCTTCGCGGACGATCGCCATGAATGCTCAAACACTGGAACTGATGCTGGAACAGGAACTGCCTGCCGCCGCCCGCGGCAACCAGGCGGCGTACGGCCGTATCGTGAGGGCGTGCCAGAACACCGTTACCGCTATCGCATTGGCGATTACCCGCGACGTACAGGCCAGCGAGGACATCGCCCAGGAAGCCTTTCTGAAGGCCTGGGAGCAGTTGGACCGGCTGAAGAATTCCACCAGTTTCCTGCCCTGGCTGCGGCAGATCACCCGCAATCTTGCGCGCGACCACTTGCGCGCAAACAGCCATCGGCCATTGACCGGCGAGGGGGCGGAGATCGCCATCGGGATGGCGGCCGATCCCTCCCCAACGCCATCGGAGCAGTTACTGCTGACCGAGCAGGAAATCGTCGCCGCCGACATCATCTCGGCGCTGCCTGAGGAAAGCCGCGAAACGCTGCTGCTGTATTACCGCGAGGGCCAACGATCGCAGCAGGTCGCGACCTTGTTGGGACTCAGCGATGCGGCGGTGCGCAAGCGCCTGTCGCGCGCGCGCAGCAGCGTGCGCGAGGAGATGCTGAAGCGTTTTGGCGAGTTCGCCCGCGCCAGCGCACCCAGCGCGGTGTTCGCGACGACGGTCTGTACCGCGTTGATGGTGACGGCGCCGGCCGCCAGTGCCGCGGTCCTGATCGGCGCCGGCACGATCGGCTCCAGCGCCGGCAAGCTGGGAGCGGGAGGACTTGGCGCGTCCGTGTTCAACGGCGGCATTGCGCTCGGCGCGCTGGGCACCGCCGTCAGCGCCCTAAACCTGTACACCGCGATTCCCGCACTGCTCGGTGGCATGCTGATTTCCTATCTGGGCGGTCTGTACCTGCTTCGGTTCGCCGACACGGCGGAAGAACGCCGCCAGCTACGACGTTTCATTTTCCTCAATACCGCAACCGTAGCGTTGTTCTGTATCGGCGTACTGCTGCTGGTCGTCTTCGCCGCCCCCGAGCCATCAATACTGTTGTATTCGCTGGCAGGGATGGCAGTCATCAGCTACCAATGCCTGGTGCCGCTGCAACGGATCATGGCGCCGCTACTGGCGCGCGATGCTTCACGGCGTGGTTTAGCCGGTAAGAACTGGTTGTATGAAAGCATGTACGGCCGCTTGGGCGTGCTCATCGCCCTGGTAGCTGTCACGGTCGTAATGGGTTTCACTTACGCGCTGAACGGCGGACTCGCGGCCGGATAAAAGCAAAAGCTCGCGCCGAGGACGGCGCTCCTACGTGTCATGGTGGCTCTGCATTTGTAGGAGCGGCGTCCCGCCGCGAGCTCTTCCTGTCAGATGGCGTTAGAACGCGAAGAGCGATTGAAGCCTGCTGTTCGCCATCCTGACGCGCTGCGGCGCGTTCTCGATCGGGTTCGCTGAGCGGTTATCGTGGCGCGGAGCGGCGTCCCGCCGCGAGCTCTTCCTGTCAGATGGCGTTAGAACGCGAAGAGCGATTGAAGCCTGCTGTTCGCCATCCTGACGCGCTGCGGCGCGTTCTCGATCGGGTTCGCTGGGCGGTTATCGGGGCGCGGAGCGGCGTCCCGCCGCGAGCTCTTCCTGCCAGATCGCGATAGAAGCAAGAGCTCGCGCCAGGGACCTCGCTCCTACCTGTGGTGACGTCTGCTGTCTGCGGCTTCGAACTCGGCCCGGCTCAGCTTGCCGTCCTTGTCGGTATCGGCGGCGGCGAAACGTTCTTCGCGGTGCTGCTTGGCCCGCACTTCGCGGTCGGTGCGGTCGATGACGCCATCCTTGTTGACGTCCATCTTGTCGAAGCGTTCGGCGAACTTTGGATCGGCCCCGGCTTCAGCCCGGCTGACCTTGCCGTCCTGGTTGGTGTCCAGCTTGGCGAAAGCGGCGCCTTTGCCGCCGTGACGCCCACCGTGCATGCCGCCGCGCTGCGGCCGCTCGTCGGCTGTCAGCTTGCCGTCCTTGTTCTTGTCCAATGCGTCGAACTTGTCCGCCAGGCGCGGTAGTGCGGCGGCTTCGGCACGATCGATCGCACCATCATTGTTCTTGTCGGGGTTGATGCGGGCGGCGGACCGGGTGGCGTCGTCGGCCTGGGTCGCGGCCAAGGCAGTGCCAGCGCCCAAGGCGGCCAGAACAGCGATAACAAGCAGGGTATTGCGATTCATGGGTATCTCCTGAAAGCGCGGCGCGATGTGCGCCACTGCGGTAGTCAACGCCTCCGCGCCAGGACGGTTGACGCGCGGACCAGCGCGTTCAGATTGTGGCGAGGACCTGTTAACGCTATTGGGATAGGCCACGCCGCCTCCCCGCCTGCCAGTGGTCCGTTTTTGTAGGAGCGGCGTCCCGCCGCGAGCTCTTCCTGTCAGGTCGCGGTAGAAGCAAAAGCTCGCGCGCCGAGGACGGCGCTCCTACAAGAGCAAGCCCCTGGCAAGGCGGGGAAGCAACGTGACCTATCCCAATAGCGTTAACAGGCCCTAATCGCAACACCCGCGATACCGGCACCGCAGTATGCTGGCCTTATGACGAACGCCTTCGCCCGTGCCCTGTCCATCGTCGGCCATCCCATGCTGGTGCTGCCGTTGGCGGTGCTGATGCTGACGCGTACACGCGACGGTGGCGGCGGCGGGGAGACGCTGCGGGTGGGACTGGGCTTTGGCCTGTTCGCCGCCGTGGTGATGGGGTATTCGTGGTGGCAGGTACGTCGCGGCCACTGGGGGCATGTGGACGCCAGCGCGAAGCACGAGCGGGGTTCGCTCAACCGCTTCCTGCTAATTGCGTTGGCCGCCGGCACGTTGCTGGCGGTCGTGGCACAGCAACGCGAGTTGGCGTTGAGCCTGGGCCTTTCCGCCGGATTGACCGCCATTGCCATGCTGACATCGCGCTGGTGCAAGTTGTCGCTGCACATGGCGTTCGCCGTTTTCGCGGTGGTGCTGTTGTCGCGCCTGGGCTGGGAATTTGGCGCGGCTGGCACCCTCTTCGTTGTTGCCCTCGCCTGGTCGCGCCTGGCCTTGCAGCGACACACGCCTGGCGATCTATTGGCAGGAACGGCGGCAGGCGTGCTGGCGGGAATGGTGTTCTGGCTCATGGCGGCACAGGGTGGAGGTTAAGGACATGGGCGCCGATTCGTTGCAACCGGTCGATGAGCTTCGGCTGTTCCACACCGGCGAGCATCCTTGCGGCTACTGGCCGGAACGGGTAGCGCGCGATCTGGTGCTGGACCCGCGTGATCCACGTTTGCCGATGTTCTACCCCAATGCCCTGAGTTGGGGCTTCCGCCGCTCCGGCGATATCGTCTATCGCCCGCATTGCGCGCATTGCCGCGCGTGCGTGCCAGTGCGCATACCCGTGAACGATTTCAAGCCCGACCGCAGCCAACGCCGCTGCGCCGCACGCAATGCAGATGTGGATACGCGAATCGTGGCGACGTTGCGCACCGAGGAACACCTGGCGCTGTATCGCCGCTATCTGTCCGCGCGCCATCCGCAAGGCGGCATGGATGATCATGGCGCCATCGAGTTCGACCAGTTCCTGATCGGCAGCTGGTCGCAAGGACGTTTCCTGGAATTGCGCGAGCACGGACATCTGCTGGCGGTGGCTGTCACCGACCTGGTTCCCAATGCCTTGTCAGCTGTCTACACCTTCTACGACCCCGACATGGAGGACCGCAGCCTGGGCACGCTGGCGATCCTGCGCCAGTTGGAATGGGCGCGGCGGGAATCGCGCCAGCATCTGTACCTGGGCTACTGGATCGAAGGCCATCGCAAGATGGACTACAAGCGCCGTTTCCAGCCGCTGGAAGAATTCGATGGACGGAGTTGGCGGCGCGATGTTGATCGGAAGCGGGTGAAGGGTGAAGGGTGAAGGCATCTGCTTTCGCCCCCTTTTCAAAGGGGGAAATAAAAGCAGAGCGTTTCCCGCTATCCGCTACCGTAACAAGAGCATGTCAGAATCGGCGCATGCCAAAACTTCTCATTACCCTGTCGATGCTCCTGTCTCTATCCGCCTGCGTCAGCGTCAACGTGCACGGCGATCCCACCGCTTATACGGATGACGGCGACATCCGTATCGCCACGTACAACACGTCGCTGTACTCGAATGAGAGCGGCGGGCTGATTCGTTCGCTGGAAGGCGACAGTGCGCAGGCGCGCAAGATTGCGGCGGTACTGCAAAAAGTCCGACCGGATCTGGTGTTATTGAACGAATTCGACTACGACGAAGCACACCGCGCCGCGGATCTGTTCCAGCAGCGCTATCTGGGAGTACCGCAGGCGGGCGGCGGCGCCGCGCTGCTCTACCCTTATCGTTATCTGGCACCGGTGAATACCGGCGTTCCCAGCGGCCTGGACTTGGACGACAACGGCGTTGCCGGCGGCGAAGGCCGTGAGCGCGGCAACGATGCCTGGGGCTACGGGCTGCACCCTGGCCAATACGGGATGCTGGTGCTGTCGCGTTACCCCATCAACAGCAAGCAGGCGCGGACGTTCCAATTGCTGCGTTGGAGCACGATGCCGGACGCGGCCAGGCCCATCGATCCAGCAACCCATCAGCCGTGGTACCGCGATGAGGTGTGGTCGCAGTTGCGGCTGTCTTCCAAGTCGCACTGGGATGTGCCGGTCAATACGCCGCACGGCGTTGTGCACTTCCTGGTGTCGCACCCCACTCCGCCGGTATTCGATGGTCCTGAAGACCGCAACGGCGCGCGCAACCATGACGAAATCCGCCTGTGGCGCGAATATCTTTCGCCTGGCTACAAACCCTGGCTATGCGACGACCAGGGCCGCTGTGGTGGATTGGCGCAGGACGCGCGCTTCGTGATCGCCGGCGATCTCAACAATGACCCGATCGACGGCGACGGACGCCATGACGTCATCCTCGAATTATTGGAACACCCGCGAGTGATGCGCCACGCCACGCCTCGCAGCGCTGGCGGCGCGGAAACGGCCGAACGTTACGGCGCGCAGGGCATCATGCATCGCGGCTCGCCGATGCACGTCACCGGCGATTTCGGTCCCAAGACCGGTGCAATGCGGCTGGACTACGTGCTGCCATCCACCGGTTTCGAGTTCGTGGGAAATGGCGTCTTTTGGCCGGCCAAGAATGATCCTGATGCTGCCATTGCCGACGGCAGCGATCATCATCTGGTGTGGGTCGATCTGAAAGCCGCGCCGCGCCCCGATAGCCGCTGAGCGAACACGATCAAGAACGCGCCGCAGCGCGTCCGATGGCGAACGGCAGGTTTCGATTGCTCTTCGCTTTTAACGCGATCTGATGGTAAGAGCTCGCGGCGGGGACGCCGCTCCGCGTCCCGATAACCGCTCAGCGAACGCGATCAAGAACGCGCCGCAGCGCGTCTGGATGGCAAACGACAAGCTTCGATTGCTCTTCGCTTTTTTTTCGCGATCTGACAGGACAAGCCCGCGCCCGCGCCGCCGCTCCTACAACAGCTACACCCACATTACGGCGCAGCCGCCGCCACACGCGGGCCGAAGCCGAACACGGTTTCGCTCTGCGCGGACACGATCATGCGGATCATGCTGCCGGGCACCATCAGTTCCACATGTACTTCGTGGCCTTCCGGACTCTTGCCCACCAGCATCATTTCGGTGAACGCCCCACCGGTGTCGATCTCCTTGCAGAATAGATGCGGACCGTCGGGCTGGTCAGTAAGGTAAGGCTTGATGGCATCGCCCAGCGCTTCCAATGCCTGAGGGAAAAAGAAAACCGCGTAGCCGTCGTGTCCGTTCATCAGCACTTCTCCGAATTATTCGAAAAGGATGGTGATAGCCGCCGCCGCATCGCGCGCCACGGCTCTCGCGGCATCGATGGTTTCCGCTCGTGCCAGGGTCACACCGACGCGGCGCTGTCCTTCCACGCGTGGCTTGCCGAACAGGCGCAATTCCGTGTCCGGCGTTTGCAGCGCGCCTTCCACATTGGCGAAAACCGGTACGCCGTGGCCTTGCGCCAGCATCGCGCATGAAGCTGACGGACCCTTGTGGTGAATGACGGGAATCGGCAACCCCAGGATCGCGCGCGCATGCAGCGCGAATTCGCTGAGATCCTGCGAGGCCAGCGTGACCAGGCCGGTATCGTGTGGGCGCGGCGAGACTTCGCTGAACCACACTTCGTCGCCTTTGACGAACAGCTCCACCCCGAACAAGCCCCAACCGCCCAGGTCGTCGGTCACCGTCGCGGCGATCTGCTGCGCACGCTGAAGCGCCAACGGCGACATCGGCTGCGGCTGCCAGCTTTCGCGATAATCGCCGTCCTTCTGCCAATGCCCGATTGGGTCGCAGAAGGAAGTGCCGCCGGCATGGCGCACGGTCAGCAGAGTGATTTCGTAGTCGAAGTCAATGAAACCTTCCACGATGCATCGGCCGGCACCGGCGCGGCCACCGGTCTGTGCGTAGTCCCAGGCCGGACCGATATCCGCTTCTTCGCGCAACGTGCTCTGGCCCTTGCCGGAAGAAGACATCACCGGTTTGACCACGCAGGGCAGGCCAATGGCCGCGACCGCAGCGCGGTATTCCTCAGCGGTGTCGACGAAGCGATAAGGCGATGTCGGCAAGCTCAGTGTTTCCGCCGCCAGCCGGCGGATGCCCTCGCGGTCCATGGTCAAGCGGGCGGCACGCGCAGTGGGAATCACCCGCGCGGCGCCCTCGGCTTCCACCGCGACCAGGGTTTCGGTGTGGATGGCTTCGATCTCCGGCACCACCAAGTGCGGCCGCTCTTGCGCAATCAATGCACGGACTGCCGCCGGATCCAGCATGTCCAACACATGCGAACGGTGCGCCACCTGCATGGCGGGCGCATTCGCATAGCGATCCGCGGCGATCACCTCCACGCCCAGCCGCTGCAGTTCCAGCGCGACCTCCTTGCCCAGTTCGCCGGAACCCAACAACAGGACCCGGATGGCGGAAGGGGACAAGGGCGTGCCGAGCGTCGTCATGCGCGGAGATCCAGTGAGGGCGCGCCAGTTTACCGGCTGTCCGACGAACGGCGGGAGGATGATGTTGACATTTGATATCACTTTGATATCTTTTAGCCTCAAACCAAAGGGAAGTGCCATGAAAGAGAATCCAACCCATTCGCTGCCTGGAATCCCGTTTCTGCTAGGAGCACTGGTGCTGGCCCTGATCGCCGCCTCGGCGCTCGTCCGGGCGATGGTGGCTGGCGTGCCCGCGCTCCTGTTTGTCGCCCTGCTGGCGGCGGCGCTGCTGGTCTTGGTGGTAGCCGGGCTGTACAAAGTGGAGCCCAACCAATCGGCCGTGCTCAGCCTGTTCGGCAGATACATCGGTACGGTGAAGGACAATGGCCTGCGCTGGAACAACCCGTTTTACAGCACCAGGAAGATCTCCCTGCGGGTGCGCAACTTCGAAAGCGGCAGGCTGAAAGTCAACGAACTGGACGGCAGCCCCATCGAGATCGCCGCGGTGATCGTCTGGAGAGTGGTGGACTCGGCGGAAGCCGTCTTCAACGTGGACGACTACGAAGGCTTCGTCCATATCCAATCAGAAGCCGCATTGCGCGCGATGGCCACCAGCTATCCGTACGACCAACATGAGGAAGGCCAGATTTCGCTACGCAGCCATGCCAGCGAAGTCAGCCTGCACTTGAAGGAACAACTGGACGAGCGCCTGAGCACCGCCGGCGTGGACGTATTGGAAGCGCGCATCAGCCATCTGGCCTATGCGCCGGAAATCGCCCACGCCATGCTGCAACGGCAGCAGGCCAACGCGGTGATCGCGGCACGCACGCGCATCGTCGCCGGCGCGGTTGGCATGGTCGAAATGGCCCTTTCCGAGCTGCAGAAGAACGGCGTGGTGCAGTTGGACGAAGAGCGCAAAGCGCAGATGGTCAGCAACCTGCTGGTGGTGCTGTGCGGCGAACGCGGCACACAACCCATCGTCAACACCGGCTCGATCTACTGACCGGCTGAGCGGACAAGCACGTGACCGAAAAGAAGGCCTACCCGCTACGCATCAACGCCGCGGTGCTCGCCGCAGCCCAGCGCTGGGCCGACGACGAACTGCGGTCACTCAATGCACAGATCGAATACGTGCTGCGCGATGCATTGCGCAAGGCGGGCCGCCTGCCGAAGGCGGGAGATGATAATTCGAAGGAACCAAAACCATGAGCAAGCGCTGGAGCCACAAGGTCATCGAAGTGTCGTACAAGCTGTTCGGGGGCAAGTTGAACGACCGCGTGCAGGAAGAATTGGACAAAATGGGCGCGCAGGGCTGGGAACTGGTTTCGGCCACGAGCGGCCACGACTATTCGGTGCGGTTGTTCTTCAAGCGAGAGGCCTGACACGCACTGCCGCATCGACTGGGGTTCCACGCGCTGCCGCTGACGATATTGTTGCCACCGGCCTGGCTTCAGTAATAACGGGGAAGACCATGCAGAAACTGGAAGACTTTCCACTCTCGCCACCCGGCCGATCGATCTGGCTATGGTTGTGGGTTCCGCTGCTGTTTTCCGGAGTGGTGCTGATGGCAGGGCTCCTGTCCGGATATCGAGGCAGCGTTCTCCACATACCCTTGCTGGCCATCCCCTCCATCATCCTGGTGGGTGTGGGTTTGAGTTGGATGGTCCGCCGCCGGCATATCCGGTTGGACAACCGTGAGCTGCAGATCACCGCGACGCTTTACAAGCGCAAGGTAGCGGTGGAAGCGATCGATCTCGAGCAGGCACGCGTAGTGAGCCTGGACGAACATACCCACCTCAAACCGCGTTTCAAGACCAACGGATTCAGCGTGCCGGGCTTCCACGCCGGGTACTTTCGCCTGCGCAATCTGACCAAAGCATTCTGCCTGATCACCGACCGCACGCGGGTGCTGTCGTTGCCGCTGCGCGATGGCGGCCTGATTTTGCTCAGCCCCGAGAAGCCGCGCGTCCTGCTGGATCGCTTGCGCGAACTGGCGGACATTCCCGGCCGCCGCTAAGCTGCGGCCATGCGCCACTTGCCTCCCCTGCCCCACAAAAGCTTCCTGCTCAACACACCGGATATCGAACTTTGGCCCGCCGGCCTGCTGCGTGCGCGCAGCAACGCCGATGCGCGAACGTTATCGCGTGCATGGCGGGTGTTGCGGCGCAAGCACGACGGCCGCTATCTGGCCGCATTGCTGCCCGAAGGCATGTTGCCGCTGGTTCCGCGACTGTCGCATGAGTCCGGCATCGAAGCGGCTTGGGACGCTTTGGACCGTCTGGACGCTGTGCGCGGCTTTGCGATCGACGACGCCGGACAACTACCGCTCGACCGATTGCAGGAGCGGCTGCACGCATTGGATGTGCCGGAAGAGTACGGCAAACGCACTGGACTGCCGCTGGTACCCGAACCCGCGGCGCTGGCCTTCGCCGGCCTGGATCGCTACCGCCGCCCGCTATGGCTGACCGCAGGCGCAGCGCGTGCCTGGGAAGCGATGCGACAAACCGCCTCCGCAGACGACGTCGTGCTGGAAGCCATCTCCGGCTATCGCAGCCACGACTATCAGTTGGGCATCTTCGAACGCAAACTCGGACGCGGGCAGACGGTGGAACAGATCCTCACCGTCAACGCCGCGCCCGGCTTCAGCGAACACCACAGCGGCAATGCATTGGACATCGGCGCGCCGGGCGAGCCGCCAGCGGAGGAATCATTCGAAGCTACCCGCGCATTCGCCTGGCTGACCCGGCGTGCCGGGCAGTTCGGCTTCGCGATGAGCTACCCGCGCGACAATCCGCATGGCATCGTTTATGAGCCGTGGCATTGGTGTTACCAGCCTCGTATGGTTCAAGAGATTCCCGACTGATGGATCAGCTCGTCGCGATGTGGGCCAGTTTCTCCGCAGCATCCCGAAGCACTGAATGTTTCGCACACGATTGTTTCGCTCTAGATCAAGCGGTTGGAAGAAGCGCTAGGCATGCAGTTGCTCAATCGCACTACGCGCGGTTGGCGCCAACCCTGTTCTACACAAATAAAGTCACAAACAACGTTTTTCGGATCAGCGATTGAGAGAGAGCGGCGGCTCAAAGCCTTCAGAAAAAATGGTGCTTCTGTCATAAATCATTTCGCTCATATCCGCCTCGGTTAATCTTTCGCATAAGAGAGTGGCGCCTCTAGCGTCAGCTCCCTTAAAGGTCGCAAATGCAATATCCGCCCCTGTTAAATCGGCACCGCGCAAGTCTGCTCCGTCAAAATTTGCGCCAATTAAGCCAGAACCTCTAAAGCCAGCCCTCCTCAAATCAGCCTGGACAAAAACGGCGTTCATTAGGCGAGCTCGACTGAAATCACAGCTTTTCACATCGGCCATATCAAAAAGAGCCCCGCGCAGATCAGCGCTCTCAAAGCTTGCCCCAACCATTTTTTTGTTTGTGAATATGGCTCGATGCAATGCCATGCGACTGAAGTCTGCGGACTCCAAGCTATCAAGACTCAGCTCTATTATTTCCCCCGTCTGGCAAGTAATCGTGATCATTGACTCCAATCCTTAGGATCAACCTTGATCTCTTGTATTGGTTTTACCTGGCTAACCTGGCTAGGTGAGAGGAGACCCGGCTGCACGGCAGGTTCTTGGCCTGCTATGCGCCCAGCAACGTATCTATGGTTGCCATCAACAATCACGCCATCAGCAACTTTTATTGCTGGAGCAGGACTACCCCCTTCAAGCGCAGCAACATATTTTTGAACTATAGGAAGCGACACCGCCTTCTGCGTGGTTTGCATAGTTGATCCCACAAGCGACGAGCTAATTTTTGCAGCTGTAACTACTGTTGCGGTTGCCGTTCCCGTCACACCAGCAGCTTCAGCAGCGATGCTGGTAGCAGTGGCAACCGCACCAGGATTAGCAAGTGCTGCTATACCGATTTCGGCAGCAACTGGTGCTGCAAGGACGGCCGTCAGCGCAACACCAATAGCTGGCCCCATCCAATCGCCTTCAGCTCTCGGGGGCGGCATCACCCCAAGGCGTTGATTCTCGAAGTTGAACTCCCGCGATTGTCGCCCATCCGGATCGGTGAATCGATAAGGGTTATTGAAGGCGTAGGCGTAGCGGTTGAAGTGCCGGTAGTCGCCACTGTCATAAGCAGTGACCGGATCGACGCTAAGAAAACATCCGCACATAGGGTCGTAATAGCGCTGCTGCATGTAGGTCAGACCGGTAGCCGTGTCCCGAACATGACCGGCATAGCCGGGGCCATCCTCCGCCGGGGACATATCTGCACCGAATGGCTCATATTCGTAGCGTCGTATGACTGCACCCGCTTCATTCGTGACCGCAACGACCGAACCCAGTGCATCGGTATGTATGTACTCGACCGTCGTCTGAGCCGCTGCGGTACCGCCTAGCGTCATGGCGCCTGCAACCCCTACTAGTACCCGTGCTATCCACACTTTGCCCGCCGTTCTAGCCATGGCTTGCTTCCCCGTATCTTTGTGGCGTCCTGAGGCGAACCATAGCGCAGCAGCCTGGGAATTTCACGGCCAAGAAGCGAGCGCCCCTTTACCCTTGGCAAAGGCAATCAAGCGACAAATGAGCACCTCGTCATTGGAGACGACGTGCCTTGAGGGAATGTATCGAACGGATTGAAACAATGCTTGACGCGCTCAACCGTCAATCCTGCGAACGCTTCGTAGGCGTCTTCGCCTCGGCGCCGAAATCGGCGATGCGCCATAGATACTGGCTGGCATAGGTGCGGTACGGACCCCATTTTTCGCCGCGCGCCAGCAGTTCCTTGGGCGTGGGCATGATGTCCAGCTTGTCGACCAGTTGCGCGCCCTTGCGCACACCCAGGTCGTCGATCGGCAACACGTCCGGGCGGCCCAGGCGGAACATCAGCATCATCTCGACGGTCCATCGGCCGATGCCGCGGATCGGCACCAGCGCCGCCACGATCTCGTCTTCGTGCATCAGCGACATCTGTCGCAGGTTGGGGATTTCGCCGCGCTGTTCCCTTGCGGCCAGGTCCCGCAATGCCAGCGTCTTGTTGCCAGACACCCCACAAGCGCGCAACGCCGCATCGTCGATCCGGCCCAGGGTGTCAAAATGCAGCCGCTCGCTGCCAATGGCAGCTTCGACCCGCCCGACGATAGTGGCCGCGGCCTTGCCGCTGAGTTGCTGATACAAAATGGCGCGCGCCAGCGCATCGACAGGATCGAACGATTTTCGCCAGGTGGCTTGCGGCTCGATATAGCCAATGCGCTTCATCCACGCGCCCAGTTTGCGGTCGCGCCGGCTCAGGTGGTCGAAGGCATGTTCGGTGTCGAAACCACGAGAATGACGAGGCATAGGCTTGGCTCTATCGCCGCACAGCGTCGATAGCCCAGACGGCCCAGCCCAGAATAAGCATCACGCCACCCACGGGCGCCGCTTGCGTGGAGATGCCGGCGAGCGCGTTAAGCACCAGGCTGCCGGAGAACAGCAACGTGCCCAGGAGCAGCAGCGCCAGCGCAATTCGCCCCATGGTTCGCACGGTACCGGCTGTCAACGCCGCCAGGGCGAGGCCATGGCCGAAGGCGTACAGCGCCGCGGTCTGCAGATTGGATTGCGCGTGCGCATCGCTCATGCCGTGCGCCGCATAGGCGGACAAGGCGACCGACGCGGCAGCCAGCAAGCCTCCGCACAGCGCGAGGAAGGACGGTTTGCGTTGACGGCGGTCGTAGTTCAACACAGAGGCCTCGCGGAGCGGAGTGGCGTACTGCCGATGGAAAGCGGATGGCGGGAAGGATAGTTCGCAAACCCTGGTTCGCAAACGCAACGCGCCGCTATCAGCGGCGCGTTGGTGTTACTCATGACGGGCGATACGCCGGCATGCTTACTGCTTGACCGCCCAGAACACTTCGAACTGGCCATTTTCGGTGAACGAATCGTCCACGCCCTTCTTCCAGGACTCGTACGGACGGTCGACGACCTCATGTCCGTTGGTAACCGCCCAGGCGCGCAGCGAATTACGCACCGCATCCAACTCGGCCATAAAACCGGTGTAGCTGGCGGTAGCGGCCTTGCGCGGCTGCAGGCGGACATACTCGACAGGTGCGCCGGACGGAATGGTGACCTTCAGTTCCTCCGCAGGGGCGGGGGTTGAAGTGGTCGGCGGCAGGACCGGCAACGGATTGCCATCCTTGTCCTTGGCATCGGCACTTGGGATCTTTGGACCGGAGCCAGCCTTGCGGACCGGTTGAGCCACGTCGAAGGCGTACTTCTCGGAGCCGAAGTCGGTGGTCACGATGCGCAGCGGACCGGCGGCTTCCAGGCCATTGGCTTCCATCACGCGCTTGATCCATTCCTGGTTGGACTTGATCGAGGCCTTGATGGTGTCGTTGTTGCGGTCGATGTTGCCGGCGTTGACGACCAGCAGATCTTCGGCGGGCAATTCCACGACCTTCAAGCCGGTCAGGCGGGTGCCTTCCTGGCGGTAGTCGAAGTTCGGCACCGTGGCCAGCATGTTGGTCAGCTTGGACAAACCAGACTTGACCTGGTCACCGACATGGCGGCTGACGTACATGCCCGCATAGCGGCCGATCAGGTTCCAGCCGTAAGCAACGTCGTAGGTCTGGGTGATCTTGACGTTGCGGTTGTTCTTTCCGGTGGGCTCCAACATGAAGGTGCTCTTCTTGTCGGTACCGTAGCGGGAATCGGTGACAGCGTAGGCCACCTTGCCACCAGCACCGGGGGATGCTGGCTGTTCGCTTTCCAGGATTTCCCAGCTGCCAGTGCCGTGGGTCGGGGAGTTGTAGTCGACGCGCGCGCCGACGCCAGAATTGTTTTCGCTGCCGCCGGAGTACGAAAGTTCGTTCGCAGCGCGGGGAATCAACGGGTTCCAGTCCTTCAAACGACGCACGTTGTTCAAGGTGTCGAACACGATGGTCATGCGGCGATTGGTCTCGACGCTTTCTTCCAGGTGACGCTTGGACGGCAGTACCAGGCCGATCACCAGAAACAGCGCCAGGACTAGCGCCAATGCAATCACGAACTCGATCAAACGGGTCATTCAGGAGTCTCCGGGGGCCGGTGCCTCGGCCGTTGAAAAATACGCACCGCGCATCCTAACAGGCTTACCCGGGTCCGGTCAGCCCATCTGACACCGGTTGGCGTTGCCAATTTGGCTTGAAACGGCGTCATCACGTGGCGACAACATCGTCGCCGCTCGTGGGCCAGCAGGTGTTTTTCTTCGCTGGGAGAGAAGCAAAAGCAGATCCCCCTCAATCCCCCTTTAAAAAGGGGGAGGTAAAGCAGTGGCTTTTCCCGACTTCTGGCTCCCGATTCCCGGCTCCCGTCTAGACCAATTGCAGCTCGAATGCCTTCAGCACCGCCCGGGTGCGGTCGCGGACGCCCAGCTTTGAAAGGATGTTGGAGACGTGGTTCTTGATGGTGCCTTCCGCCACTCCCAGCGAATTGGCGATTTCCTTGTTGGAAAAGCCGCTCGCCATCAATCGCAGGATTTCGGTCTCGCGGTCGGTCAGCGGGTCCGGGCGGTCCAGGCTGACAAAATCGTTGCGCATGTGCTCCAGCCCCGACAGCAACCGCTGGGTCACCGCCGGCTGCACCAGCGACCCCCCGTCGGCCACCGTCCGGATGGCGCCCACCAGTTGTTCAAGCGACACATCTTTCAGCAGATAGCCCTTGGCGCCGGCCTTCAGGCCCGCCAGCACCAGTTGATCGTCATCGAACGTGGTCAGGATGATGGCCGGCGGCAGAGCACCTATCTTCGCCAGCGCTTGCAGGGCCTCGAGGCCGGACATGACCGGCATGCGCATGTCCATCAGGACCACGTCCGGCTTGATCTGCGGGATCAGATCCACCGCCTGTTTGCCATCGGCGGCCTCGGCGACCACCTCGATGCCTTCATCCAGCGCCAGCAGGGAACGGATGCCCTGGCGTACCAGGGTTTGGTCGTCGACCAGACAGACGCGAATCATGCGGAGCCTCCGGAGTTGAGCTCGGATAAGGGTTCGGGAAGGGTTTCGGCGTCGGCGGGCAGCACCGCGGCATCCGAAACCGGCAAATCGATATGTAGCTGGAAACCCTTGCCAGGCCGGGTTTCTATCGTCAGTTCGCCACTGTGCTGGGCCAACCGCTCGCGCATGCCGCGCAGACCGTTGCCCGCCACGATGCGATCGGCACCGGCGCCATCGTCACGGGCGTCGATCAGGATACGGGCGCCATCGCGCCGGCAGTGGATCCACAGATTGCGGGCACCCGCATGACGTACCGCATTGGTGATGATCTCTTGAGCGCAGCGCAGCAGCACGTGGGCGCGGTGCGGGTCGTCCAAGGTCAACGGCTCCTCGATATCCATGTGGATGGACAAGGCCGGCACTTTCTCGGCCAGCGGAAGCAGCGCTGCGCCAAGATCGATGGCGCCGCTGTCGCGCAGTTGGCTGACCGCCTCGCGCACGTCGGTCAACAGCAGCCGGGCCAGGGTGTGAGCCTGCTTGACGTGCTCCTGCGCGCGGCCTTCGGTGATATGGCCTGCAACTTCCAGATTCAGGCTCAGCGCGGTCAGGTGGTGCCCCAGCAAATCATGCAATTCCCGTGAAATACGAGTACGTTCGTTGACGCGCGCGCTTTCCGCCAACAGCACGCGGGTGGCGCGAAGTTCGGCGTTCAACCGCCGCTGCTCCTCGCGGGCCTGGGCCTGCTGGCGCGCGACGTAGGTGGTGATCAGCATGAAGGCGGCGAAGCCAACGTAGAACATCGACTGGAACAGCGCTTCCCAGAAGTTGAAGTCGTCGCGCGCCATGAACGACGGGACCAGCGCGAAATGCGCCGCCAGCAGCCAGGCCACCGCGAACCGCAGTTCCAGCAGCCACGGCAGCACGCCGGCCATGATCAGCAGCAACACCGCACCCAGGCCGGTCTGGGTATAGAACCCGACCCCGATGGCCGTGGCAGTCAGCGCCAGCAACAGCGGGATGTTCCAGCCGGTCGCCACCACCGCGCCCCGGCCACCCAGCGAACGAGTCGCCAGCCAGTAACAGGCACCGAAGGTGAAATAGGCCAGCGCGGTCATCGGCAGGTTCACGCCCTGCCCGTCCGCACCGCTGGATGGCGGCAGGAACCACACATTCAAAATAATGGGAATGCCGACCAGCCCCCAGGTATAGAGGCCGGCGGCGCGCAGCAAACGAGTGTGGCTGAGTCTTCCCAACATGCCCGCATCTTAGGCGTAAACCAAGCCGGTGCCGCCCATCTAAAGTCATGCTGTCCGGCCGGCGTGGTTCACGAACGGCTTACTCTGCTCCTCGCCCCCATGCGATAATCCGCCGTCGGCCGCCTCGCGCAGCCCCCCAAAAAAAACAAGCTCGTCCCGCAAAGACCCCGTACGGAGTCAAGTAATGTCGATTGTCATCCGCGACGTGCGCGAGCACGAGCTGGATTCCGTCCTAGCCCTCAACAACAACGCCGGACTGGCGATCCTGCCGCTGGATACCGCCAAGGTTCATCGTTTCTACGAGCAGGCCGAGTACTTCCGCGTCGCCGAACGCGACGGCAACCTGGCCGGTTTCCTGGTCGGCTTCGGCTCCGATGCTGATCACGACAGCAGCAACTTCGCCTGGTTCCGCGAACGTTATCCGCAGTTCTTCTACATCGACCGCATCGTGGTCGCCAGCCGCCGCCGCGGTGGTGGCGTGGGCCGCGCTTTCTATGCCGACGTGCAGAGCTATGCCGAACTGCGCTATCCGCATCTGGCTTGCGAAGTGTTCCTGGACCACGGCGCCGATCCGGCGCTGCTGTTCCATGGCAGCTTCGGCTTTCGCGAAGTGGGACAGAACATCATGCCGGGCCTGGAAGTCCGCGCCAGCATGCTGATGAAAGAGCTGTGCAGTTATCCCTGGGTGCATGAAACCTACGGCGACACCCTGCCCGACCTGCCCTGGGCGCGTACCCGCGTACCGGCCATGCCGCGCACCGAGCGCCCGACGGGAACATGAGCGTGACCTCAGCGAACATCGATTACGAACAAGCCGGCGAACTGAAAATTGGCCAGGTGGGCGTTGCCAACCTGCGTATCCGCACCTTGAATGTGCCGCAATTGGTGCGCGAAATGCGCGAGCGCGTAGAACGCGCGCCCAAGCTGTTCGGCCGCGCCGCGGTCATCATCGATTTCGGCGGCTTGGCCAAGATTCCCGACACCACGACCGCGCAAGCACTGCTTGATGGCCTGCGCGAGGCCGGTGTGATCCCGGTGGCACTGGCCTACGGCACTCGCGAAACCGAACAGTTGGCCGAACAACTTAGCCTGCCTCTGCTGGCCAAGTTCCGCGCGCAATACGAGCCGGTGGGCGCGTCGGCACCGGCGCCGTCCCGCGAAAAAGCGGCGAGCGAAACCGCCCCCCGAGCCGCCGCACCCGCGCCTGCGCCCGCCGCGGCGACCAAGCCCGGCATGCTGCAGAAAACGCCAGTCCGCTCGGGACAGCAGTTGTACGCGGAAAACCGCGACCTCACCGTACTGAGCACCGTCAGCGCCGGTGCGGAAGTGATCGCCGATGGCTCCATCCACATCTACGGCGCTTTGCGTGGCCGCGCACTGGCGGGTGCGCAAGGCGACACCGATACGCGGATTTTCTGCCGCGAATTCCATGCCGAACTGGTCGCCATCGCCGGCCACTACAAAGTGATGGAAGAGGTACCCAAGGAACTGCGCGGCAAGCCCGTGCAGATCTGGCTGGACAAAGACCAACTGAAGATCGCCGCGCAGAGCTGATGCGGCTTTCCCTTATAAGAAGACCAGGAGAACACCATTGGCTGAAATCATCGTAGTCACGTCCGGCAAGGGTGGGGTTGGCAAGACCACCACCAGCGCTAGCATCGCGTGCGGCTTGGCCCGCCGCGGCAAGAAAGTCGCGGTCATCGACTTCGACGTCGGCCTGCGCAACCTGGACCTCATCATGGGCTGCGAACGCCGCGTGGTGTACGACTTCGTCAACGTCACCCAGGGCGAGGCGACGCTCAAGCAGGCCCTGATCAAGGATAAGCGCTTCGACAGCCTGCATATCCTGGCCGCTTCGCAGACCCGCGACAAAGACGCGCTGACCAAGGAAGGCGTGGAAAAAGTGCTGAAGGATCTGTCCGACGACGGTTTCGACTATGTCGTCTGCGACTCGCCGGCCGGTATCGAGAAGGGCGCGTTCCTGGCCATGTACTTCGCCGACCAGGCCATCGTGGTGGTCAATCCGGAAGTCTCCAGCGTGCGCGACTCCGACCGCATCCTGGGCCTGCTGGATTCCAAGACCCGCAAGGCCGAAAACGGCGAGACGCTGAAGGCCAACCTGCTGCTGACCCGCTACAACCCGGAACGGGTGCAAGGCGGCGAAATGCTCAGCATCAACGACGTGGAAGAAGTGCTGGGCCTCAAGACCCTCGGCGTGATCCCAGAGTCGGGCGATGTGCTCAATGCGTCGAACAAAGGCGAACCGGTCATCCTCGACCTGGAGTCGCCGGCTGGCCAAGCCTACGACGATACCGTCGGCCGTTTGCTGGGTGAAGATCGACCCCTGCGCTTCACGACATTCGAGAAGAAAGGATTCTTCAGCAAGTTGTTCGGAGGTTGAACATGGGCCTATTCGATTTTCTCAAGGCGAAAAAGAACACCGCCGAAACCGCCAAGAGCCGGCTGCAGATCATCATCGCGCAGGAACGCACCTCGCGCGGCGCGCCGGACTACCTGCCCCTGCTGCGCCGCGAACTGCTGGAAGTCATCAAGAAGTACGTCAACGTCGACGTGGACGCGGTCAAGGTCGACCTGATCAAGGACGGCAACCACGACGTGCTGGATATCTCGGTGGCGTTGCCGGAAGGCAATACCTGATCTGCCTTTGTAGGAGCGGCATCCCGCCGCGAGCTTTTCCTATCAGGTCGCGATAGAAGCGAAGAGCTCGCGCCGGGACGGCGCTCCCACCACCGGGATTGCGCCCCTACCGCACATTGCCATGAACATGCTCGCCGCCACCGAACCCGCTGCCAATGTCGTTTGTGTCCGCGATCTTCCGTTCGCTGTGTTGGCTGATCTGCTCACGCAGCATGATCTGCAACTGCATCAAGTGGCCGACGGCGAGAAAATCCCCGGCAGTTTCTGGGGCGAGCCGGAAGCCGGCGTGATTGCGCACAACGTCTATGTACGCGGCGACACGCCTGTTCATTCGATGCTGCATGAAGCCTGCCATTTGATCGTACTGCCGCCGGAACGCCGCGCCGACGTGCATACCGATGCCACCGATTCGGATGCGGAAGAAGACGCCACCTGCTATCTGCAGATCCTGATGGCCGATGCGATCCCCGGCGTTGGCCGCGACCGCCTGATGGCCGACATGGACGCCTGGGGCTATTCATTCCGGCTCGGCTCGACGAAGGCGTGGTTCGAGCAGGATGCGGAAGATGCGCACAGCTGGTTGCTGCAGCGCGGGTTGCTGACCGCGTAGGAGCGGCGTCCCGCCGCGAGCTCTTTCCGTCAGATCGCGATAGAAAAGCTCGCGCCGAGACGGCGCTCCTACACCGAAAATGGTGTGCCCTGAGACACCGCTCCCGCACCGTTATTCCTTTGTAGGAGCGGCGTCCCGCCGCGAGCTCTTTCCGTCAGATCGCAACAAAGCAAAAAGCTCGCGGCGGGGACGCCGCTCCTACCAAAAGAGACAGCTCCTACCGCCATATAGCCGTGGACCTGCTCGCGCCCACTTGCAGCGCCCCCGCCCGCACACTAGCCTTCCGGTTCCTGCGCCAGCTGCGCCTTGTGAAGGATTGACCGTGAAGCAACGCCACCTCCTGCTCGCACTCGCCATCGGCGCCTGCGTGGTTTCCCTTTCCGCCTGCAAGAAGGACGACGTGGCCGACTCCGCCACCCCGGCCGCACCCAAAGGCGAAACCGCCGACGAGTTCGTCGCACGGGTGAACAACGAGATCCGCGCGATGTATCCGGAGCTCACCGCGGCGCAGTGGCTGTCCAGCACCTACATTGGCGATGACAGCCAGCTGCTGGCCGCCAAGTCCAACGAACGTTATCTGACGCAGCTGAACACCTGGATCGCGCAGGCCAAGAAGTTCGAAGGCCAGGAGATGTCGCCGCAGACCGCGCGTGCTATCCAGCTGCTGAAGCTGGCCACTGCCATGCCCGCGCCGAAGGATCCGGCCAAGTTGGCCGAACTGACCCGGATCGCTACCAAAATGGAAGGCATGTACGGGGCCGGCACCTACTGCACCGGCGAAGGCGACGCGAAGCAGTGCCGCCAATTGGGCGAACTGGAAGATGTGTTGCGCAGCAGCCGCGACTACGATCAGCAACTTGATGCTTGGCAGGGCTGGCATACCGTCGCCCAGCCGATGCGAAAGGACTACACGCGTTTCGCCGAGCTGGTCAACGAGGGCGCCAAGGAAATGGGTTTCGCCGACACCGGCGAGATGTGGCGCAGCGGCTACGACATGACGCCTGCGGAAATCGCCGCGGAAACCGACCGCCTGTGGGGCCAGGTCAAGCCGCTGTATGAGCAGTTGCATTGCTACACCCGCACCAAGTTGCAGGCCACTTACGGCGTGGAGAAAGGCCAGGTCAACGGCCTGCTGCCGGCGCATCTGATGGGCAACATGTGGCAGCAGGACTGGGGCAACTTGTGGGACATGCTGGAGCCGTACAAAGGCGTCGGTGGCCTGGATATCACCAGCGCATTGGAAAAGCAGTACCAGGACGACTATGCCCGCCAGCTGAGCAAGGCTGGCGCCAATCCCACGACGGAAAAGCTGTTCCAGGCCGAACGCGCGGCGCAACTGGATGTCGCCAAGCAGATGACCGAACGCGCGCAGGAGTTCTACACGTCGCTGGGCATGCCCAAGCTGCCGGAAAGCTATTGGAGCAAGACTCAGTTCATCAAGCCGCTGGACCGCGACGTGGTCTGCCATGCCAGTGCCTGGGACATGAACATGGCCGGCGATGTGCGCACCAAGATGTGCATCAAACCCAACGAGGAAGACTTCACCACCATCTACCACGAGTTGGGCCACGTGTATTACTACTTGGCCTACAACAAGCTGCCACCGCTGTTCCAAACCGGCGCGCACGATGGCTTCCACGAGGCCATTGGCGACACCATGGTGCTGGCGATGACGCCGGATTACTTGAAATCGATCGGCATGGTGGGCGAACAGCAGCAAAGCAAGGAATCGCTGATCAACGCGCAAATGCGCATGGCGCTGGCGAAAGTGTCGTTCATGCCGTTCGGCCTGATGATCGACCGCTGGCGCTGGGGCGTATTCGACGGCTCCATCAAGCCGACGGATTACAACAAGGCTTGGTGGGAATTGAAGGCCAAGTACCAAGGTGTGGCGCCCGTCTCCGCACGCGGCGAGGAATTCTTCGATCCGGGTGCGAAGTACCACGTGCCAGGCAACACCCCGTACACGCGCTACTTCCTGTCGCACGTTTTGCAGTTCCAGTTCTACAAGGGCCTTTGCGATGCCGCGGGTTACAAAGGCCCGCTGTACAACTGCACGTTCTACGGCAATAAGGTTGCCGGTCAGAAGTTCTGGGCAATGCTGGAAAAAGGCTCAAGCCAGCCTTGGCAGGCCACGCTTAAAGAGCTGACGGGAACCGAGAAAATGGATGCCGGCCCGGTGCTGGAATACTTCGCGCCGTTGCAGGAATGGCTGAAGCAGCAGAACGAAGGCCAGACCTGCGGCTGGCAGGCCCCCGCCAGCACCGCGGCGGCAGTGCCGGCGGAACCTGCTGAAAAGCAGGGTTGATCGGCAGCGAATCAGGATTTTTTTGTTCGATGTCGAGAACAGAAAAAGCCGGCGCAAGCCGGCTTTTTCTGTTCCCAAGACTGGACGTAGGAGCGCCGTCCCGGCGCGAGCTCTTCGCTTCTGCGGTGCGGTGTCTGTCAAGAAAAGCTCGCGCCGGGACGGCGCTCCTACGGGATCTTCTTGGACTTCATTCTCGCCTCACATGGCAGCCGATGATCGCCGGTGGCGTGGTATTGGCGGGAGCACGGCGGCTTAGCGAACGGCGGCACGCGCGTGGATCCAACTTGTGGGAGCGACGTGAGTCGCGACCGAGAAAAAAAACAAACACGGATCAAATCGAACAAGGAGGGATCGATACCGGCAAAGCATCTGTTGCCGTTATCTTCTCCCTTCCAACCTTCACGTAGCTCGGTCATCCAGGTCGCGACTCACGTCGCTCCCACAAGGTTAGCCAGCTTATGATTCTGCCTTCTGATCGGGAGCAGCTTCGTTTGTCGGATCATTGCCGTTGCCATCTTCTGCGCTTTCACCACTATTCGCCCGCATCTCTTCTTCCAACTTCTTCTCAAACGCTTCCAGGCTCATGCCCTGGGCGGCGGCTTCCAACTCGGCGGTATCGCGCAGCTCATCCGAATAGACCAGCTGTACCGGCTGGCCCTGCGCTTCATGCAGGGCCGCGGTTCGCTTGATCATGGCCAGCACTTCGGCCGCGCTGTCGGAGCTGCCGGCGATCTGTCCATGCATGCCCAGCACCCAGACGCCTGAGCGGCGCACAATGCCGGCCAGCAATTCACCCTGTGGGTTGCGCAACTCGGCATGGGGCTCGATGCTGCTGCGTGCGCCCGACAGGCGCCGGTTCTTCAGCGCTTTGCGCTTCTTGGCTTCGCGGCGGACTTTTGAGTTGATGGACATGGCAATCTCTGATCGAAGATGGGTCGGGTGGAAGATGGGAAGAATCAAAGCTGCTCGGTGGGTTCCATCCCGGCACCGTCGCCAGGGCAGCGCGGCGCGCGGCGGCTGACATGCATTTCCCAGCGCCAGAATATCCAGCCCAGCAAGGTGAACGCAGCACCGCCCAGGGCCAGGTGCAGTCCATGATGGCTGAGCAGCGGCGACAGCACACCCGCGATGACCGCGTTGACGATCAGATTGCTGAAGGCCTGCAGAGACGACGCAGCGCCACGCTGGCGCGGATACATGTCCAGGATGGACAAAGTCAGTATGGGGAAGATCAATGCCACGCCCAATGCCGCCACGCTCATCGGCAACACTGCCCACGGCACGGTAATGGCATCACCCATTACGGCGTTGTAGGACACGTTGCATACCGCGGCTACACCCATGCAGCCGAAGCCGATCGCACTCAAACGCGTACCGCCCATGCGTCCTGCGGCACGTCCAGAGAGAAAAGCACCCAGCGTCATGCCGCCGATGGTAGGCAGGAACAACCAGGCGAACTGCTGTTCGCTCAGATGCAGCAAGTCCATCACGAAGGCAGGCGCGGACGCGATGTACAGGAACAAACCGCCAAAACTCAACGAGCCTGCCAGCGCCAATCGCTGAAAGCGCGTATTGGTGACGATGGCGAAATAATTCCGCAGCAGATGACGCGGCGATACCCTCAACCGCACTTCCTTGGGATGCGTTTCCGGCAGCCAGGCACTGGTCGTCACCAGCAACAGCAGCGAAAAACCCGCTAGAAACCAGAAGATCATCGGCCAGGCGCTCCAGCCCAATATCCAACCACCGATGATCGGGGCAATGGCCGGCGCAATGCCGAAGATCATCGACACCTGACTCATCAGGCGCTGCGCATCGTCCCCCTGATGCACGTCGCGGATCACCGCGCGCCCTACGATGAAACCCACGCCAGCGGATAAGCCCTGCAATGCGCGGAACATCAGCAGCGTGGACATGTCCTGCGAAAGCGCACAGCCGATCGACGCCAGCAGGAAGACCGCCAAGCCCCCCAGGATCACCCGCTTGCGCCCGAACGCATCCGACAGCGGTCCATGCACCAGACTCATCAACGCATACGTCAGCAGATACACGCTGATGGTCTGCTGCATGGCCACCTTGTCGGCGGACAGCTGCTCGCCCATCTGCGGAAATGCCGGGAAGATGGTGTCGATGGAAAACGGCCCGAACATCGCCAGGCCACCCAGCAGTATCGCCAGCCGACGGGTGGACACCGTGGATACGGTCATCCGAGTGAGCCTCGCCGCAACGCTGCAGGGACGTGAACTCGTGCCGGTACAAATGCCGAACGCAAATCAGTCAATGAGATCCAAGTCGGTAAAGGCTTCCGCATAAGTTTTCAGCTTCCCTGCCCTTCAGTGCTTTGCGGCTCCGGCGGCCCCTTCAACTCGACCGCGTTCCCTTCCGGATCCAGCAAATATTGCGACGGCCCCAAGCCATCGGCGCCATAACGGTTGCCGAACTCGGTGACGGTCACGCCGTTCGCGCTCAGATGATCGACGATGGTCTGGCGATCGAACGGGTCCACCCGAAGGCACAGATGGTCCATGTTGCGCCCCTCCTCTACCGGCGCCGCGCCACCCATCCGGCCCAATTTGCCGTCCACCGCCACCAGATCGATCAGGGAAGCGCCTGCACGCAGTTGGAGGAGACCGATGCTCTCCTGGCGGCGTTCCACTTGGCAGCCCAGGACATTGCAATAGAAGGCTTCCATGGCGGCGCTGTCGCGCACGCGCAGCACCACATGGTCGATGCGCTGCAGTTGGAACGGAGGCGCTTTCATCGGCACGTTCATTGTTGGGAGAAGTCGGGGGTGCCCATGTTAGAGGGTGTCCGGATTTTGGGCGAATCCCCAGTCCGGGAGACGGCCGGCGCCGCCCGGGAAGGAGCCGCCGGCTGGGCTATAATGCGACCCGCAACGCATGGTGGGAGAAGTGGGCCAGCCTGACTCAGGATGATCCGCTGCCGAAGGCGCAACGCCCGTAATCGCTCAGGCCCCAGACCGCTGTGTGTGCGAGCGTATCTACCTGTCCCAGATAGGTTGCGACGGTACTGTCGGTTTGCAGCGCAAGGAAGAGCGAAGGAGCGTATGTCGATACGCGACCGAGCGATGACGCAGCGATGCGGACCGGCAGTACCGTCCCGAAGGGTCGCCAGACGCGGCCTGTCTGGGATGGGTAGATACGCTCGACAACTCTGGAGAGACCGGTCGAAACCGGCGCCGAAGGGGCACGAAGCGCGGTACCACCCGCGCTTTTAAACTCTCAGGCAAAAGGACAGAGGGGCGCCCCGCGTGCGGCTTCGCACGTCAGGCTTTATTGCCATTACGGACGCCCCTTGCCATGCCCAAGAACCCTTCGCCTTCCCTGCGCGACCTCGAACACCACAGCGCTTTCATCGAGCGCCACATCGGCCCCAACGACAGCGAAATCGCGCACATGCTGCAGGCAGTCGGTTACGACTCGCTGGAAGCCATGACCGACGCCATCGTGCCCGGCTCCATCAAATCCACCGCTCCGCTGTCCCTGCCCGACGCCATCACCGAAGAAGAAGCGCTGGCCAAGGTGCGCGCCATCGCCACCAAGAACCAGGTGTACAGGAACTTCATCGGCCAAGGCTACTCCGGCACCCACACGCCCAAGGTGATCCTGCGCAACATCCTGGAAAACCCGGCGTGGTACACCGCCTATACGCCGTACCAGGCGGAAATCTCGCAGGGCCGCATGGAAGCGCTGATCAACTTCCAGACCATGGTCGCGGACCTGACCGGGATGGAGATCGCCAACGCGTCCCTGCTGGACGAAGCCACCGCCGCCGCCGAAGCCATGACCCTGGCCAAGCGTTCGTCCAAGTCCAAGTCCGATCTGTTCTTCGTCTCCAAGTACGTGCATCCGCAGACGCTCGAAGTGCTGCGCACTCGTGCCGAACCATTAGGCATCGCACTGCACATCGGCGAAGACAGCGAAGCCGCCGGCATCGATGCATTCGGCGTGTTGCTGCAATACCCCGATACTCTCGGCCGTGTGCTGGACCACAAGGCGCTGGCGGAAGCCGTGCATGCCCGTGGCGGCGTGGTCGCGGTGGCCGCCGATCTGCTGGCGCTGACGCTGATCGCCGCGCCCGGCGAATGGGGCGCGGATATCGTGATCGGCAACAGCCAGCGTTTTGGCGTGCCGTTCGGCTTTGGCGGCCCACACGCGGCGTTCATGGCGTGCCGTGATGCTTACAAACGCTCCATGCCGGGCCGTTTGATCGGCGTGTCGGTGGATGCTGAAGGCAAGCCGGCTTATCGCCTGACCCTGCAGACCCGCGAACAGCATATCCGCCGCGAAAAGGCGACCAGCAACATCTGTACCGCGCAAGTGCTGCTGGCGGTGATGGCATCGATGTACGCCGTCTACCACGGCCCTGAAGGGCTGACCCGCATCGCACGCCGCACGCATCGGTTGGCGGCCATTCTGGCGAGCGCGCTGCGCGGTGCTGGCATCCACGTCGACGATGGCTTCTTCGACACCCTGCACATCACCGGCGTGGATGCCGAAGCGATCCATGCCAAGGCCAATGAGCAGCGCATCAACCTGCGCCGCATCGATGCGCGGAGCCTGAGCATCAGCCTGGACGAAACCAGCACGCGTGGCTGCGTGATCGCGCTGGCCAAACTGTTCGGCGTGGAGATAGCGGATATCGACGCACTCGACAGCGCCACGACGGATGCGCTGCCCGCGGAAGTGACGCGCACTAGCGCATTCCTGGCCCACCCTGTATTCAACACCCATCACAGCGAACACGAACTGCTGCGCTACATGCGTTCGTTGGCGGATAAAGACCTGGCGATGGATCGCACCATGATCCCGCTGGGCTCCTGCACCATGAAGCTCAACGCCACTGCGGAGATGATCCCGGTGACCTGGCCGGAATTCGCCAACATGCATCCGCTGGCGCCGGCGGACCAGGCGCTTGGTTATCAACAGCTGATCGATGAACTCGAAGCGATGCTGGTGGAATGCACCGGCTACGATGCGGTCAGCCTGCAACCCAACTCCGGCGCCCAAGGCGAGTACGCCGGCCTGCTGGCGATCCGCGCCTATCACCGCTCGCGCGGCGAGAACCAGCGCGATATCTGCCTGATTCCGGAATCCGCGCACGGCACCAATCCAGCTTCGGCGCAGATGTGCGGCATGCAGGTAGTCGTCACCAAGTGCGACGGCAACGGCAACGTCGATGTGGAAGACATCCGCCGCGCCGCCGAGAAATACAGCGACCGCCTGGCCGCGATCATGATGACCTACCCGTCCACGCACGGCGTGTTCGAAGAAGACGTTGTCGCCATCTGCGACATCGTGCATGCGCACGGCGGCCAGGTGTATACCGACGGCGCCAACATGAATGCATTGGTCGGCGTCGCCAAGCCGGGCAAGTGGGGCTCGGACGTGTCGCATCTCAACTTGCACAAGACCTTCTGCATTCCGCACGGTGGCGGCGGTCCAGGCGTGGGTCCCTGCGCGGTGAAGTCGCACCTGGCGCCGTTTTTGCCAAAAACACTGACCCTTCCCCCGCTTGCGGGGGAAGGTGCCCAAAGGGCGGAAGCGGGCGCTCTTCGCGACAAAGTAGGCATGGTCAGCGCCGCCAGCTTCGGCAGTGCCAGCATCCTGCCCATCAGTTGGATGTACATCACCATGATGGGCACCAGCGGCCTGCGCAAGGCCACGCAGGTGGCGCTGCTCAACGCCAACTACATCGCCAAGCGCCTTGCGCCGCATTACGAAACGCTGTACACCGGCCGCAACGGGCTGGTGGCGCACGAATGCATCCTGGACCTGCGTCCGCTGAAGGATGCCACCGGCATCAGCGCCGAAGATGTCGCCAAGCGCCTGATCGATTTCGGTTTCCATGCGCCTACCCTGAGCTTCCCAGTGGCCGGCACGTTGATGGTGGAACCGACCGAAAGCGAATCGCTGCACGAGCTGGACCGCTTCATCGACGCGATGATTCAGATCCGCGACGAAATCCGTGCCGTGGAGGAAGGCAAGCTTGATCGCGAGGACAACCCGCTCAAGCACGCGCCGCACACCGCGACGATGGTCGCCGGCAGCGAGTGGGCCCACGCGTATCCGCGCGAATTGGCGGCGTTCCCATTGCCCAGCCTGAAACTGCAGAAATACTGGCCGCCAGTGGCACGCGTGGACAACGTCTACGGCGACAAGAACGTGTTCTGCAGCTGCGTACCGATCGAAGCGTTCGCTGGCGAGATCGAGGCGTTCAGCGAACCCAACGTGATGTGATCGAAACGTTGTGTTGATCGATTCAAGGCCCCGCTTCGCGGGGCCTTTTTTTGCTGTCGTAGAGCGGAGCTTGCTCCGCTGCTTTTTCGCCGGCCACCTAAAAGCAGCGGAGCAAGCTCCGCTCTACGAAAAGCAGCATCATCTCGACCTGGAAGAAGCCATGACCAAGCGCATCTCGACGCATTCTTATCCTCCTTGCCGCTAAGGTTGCTCCACTGTTGAAGCCTCATGGCAACCAGGAGTCCCAATGAAATCCTTTCGCAAGCGCGACTTTCCATTGAGCGAAATCCGCCATTTCCTTGAGCCCGGCCCCATCGTGCTGGTGAGCTCGGCGTGGAAGGGCGAATCCAACATCATGACGATGGGCTGGCACATGATGATGGGCTTCACCCCCGCGCTATTCGCCTGTTACATCTGGGAAGGCAATCACAGCTTCACCATGATCCGCAAAAGCAAGCAGTGCGTGATCAACCTGCCCACTACCGATTTAGTAGACACGGTGGTGGGCATTGGTAATTGCAGTGGTGCAGATACCGACAAGTTCGCGCAGTTCGAACTAACGGCGGTCCGCGGCGACAAAGTCGATGCACCGCTCATCCGCGAATGCTATGCGAATTTCGAGTGCCGCCTGGCTGACGGCAGCCAGATATCACGGCACGGGCTCTTCATCTGGGAAGTCGTCAAGGCGCACGTCGCCACCTCGCCCAAGCTGCCGGAAACGGTGCACTACCGCGGCAACGGCCAGTTCATGGTGTCCGGCCGGCAGCTCAGCCGCCGCAGCCAATTCAAGCCAGAGAATCTGTGACCGACTTTTGTAGAAGCGAGGTGCGCCGCTTCTCGTAGAGCCGAGCTTGCTCGGCTGCTCTTCGATCCGGGCATGCCAAAAAACAGCGGAGCAAGCTCCGCTCTACGAGAATCCAAAGCGAGTATCAGCTCAATAACCAGACCGCTGCCCCGTGGCCGTATCTTGTCCCAGCCACGAACGCTGATCCGCGCCGTTCAAGGTTTCGATGACTTTATCCAATGGCATCGGCATCCCGAACAGATATCCTTGCACCTGGTCGCAGCCGTGCTCTTTCAACCACTCGTACTGTCCGATGCGCTCCACGCCTTCGGCGATCACCTCCAATCCAAGGCTGTGGCCCAACGATAGCAGTGCGCGGCAAATGGAAGCATTGCGCACGTCATTGTCAACATCAGTCACGAAAGAGCGATCGATCTTCAATGCATCCAGCGGCAGGTGGCGCAGGTAGGACATATTGGAGAAGCCAGTCCCGAAATCATCGATGGAAATGCACACGCCCTGCTTCTGCAAACGGTGCATGGTATTGAGCGCCTGTTCCGGCCGGTTCATCACCACGCTCTCGGTGAGTTCGATATGCAGCGCGCCTTTGCGCAAACCGAACTCGTCGACGATCGCCGCGATGTCGCTGACCAAGTCAGAAGCCACGAACTGATTGGTGGACACGTTCACCGCAATGGGCAGACTGCCCCAACCGGCAGCGCTTAACTGACGATGGGACTCGGCGGCACGGCGCAACACCCACTGACCCAGTGGGACGATCAGGCCGGAGTCCTCGCACAGCGGAATGAATTGCGATGGCGGGATGAAACCACCCGTGAGCTGCGGCCAGCGGATCAGCGCTTCCAACGCGGCCGGCTCGCTATCGGCCGCATGGCGGATGATCTGGAAATGCAACTCGAATTGGTT
The DNA here is from genome assembly GCF_040948865.1 of Pseudoxanthomonas sp. UTMC 1351. Classification (NCBI taxonomy): domain Bacteria; kingdom Pseudomonadati; phylum Pseudomonadota; class Gammaproteobacteria; order Lysobacterales; family Lysobacteraceae; genus Pseudoxanthomonas; species Pseudoxanthomonas sp. UTMC 1351. The sequence continues at coordinate 202,498 of NZ_JAVGJT010000004.1, forward strand.
GTCCCGGATGGCGTGGCGGATGCGTCCGGCCAGTGTCAGCTGGGCGTGGGCTTTCTCGGCGATCGATACTTGGTAGTGCGCGAACGGCATGTTCGTCGCACGTGCTTCGTGCGCCGCCAGCGCAGCGTTACGCACCACTTCCGAAGCGCTGGCTCCATCGCCGGGGTAATCCGCAAACCCTATCCAGCTTTCCAGGTGATGCGACGCGTCCGCCGACTCCACCGGTTCGGACGTCAACGAATGCAGTCTTCTGTGGGCGGTATGATCGGCCGCGGGCAACGCCAGCGCAAAAGCGTTAGAGGGGACATGGGCGGCCATGCCATGGTCGCCGCATAGCAGGCGCAAGCGGGCGGCGATAATGCGCAGCACGCCCTCGCTGGCTTCGCGTCCCAATGTGTCGGCAATCAGATCCAGGCCGCGTAACTCCAGATAGGCGACGCGGTAAATCTCGTCCGCCGAAGCACTGTCGCTCAGGTGTTGCGAGAATTCATCGAGGGTCAGTAGCCCCGTGGTGGCGTCGTGCGAAGCGCGATACGCCAGTTGGCGCTCGTACGCGGCACGCTCGCTGACGTCCTCAGCCAGTATCAAACGCGCCTCGGTACCCGCGAAGTCGATATTGGCCGCGTACACCTTCACTTCGAAGCGGCTGCCATCCTTGCGCTGGTGGATCCAGTTGCTGGCCTGGCCGAAATGTTCGCGCGGGGCGCCGATATCCTGCAGAACCCGCTCGATGGTCTCTGGCGGGCGTATCTGCAGGATGGTCATCGCCAGGAACTCTTCGCGCGTGTACCCGTATTGCTCCAGGGCCGCGCGATTCACTTCCAGGAAACGCAAAGTCTTTATGTCGAACACCCAGAACGGCAGGGGGTTCTGTTCAAACATCAGGCGGAACTGCCGCTCCGCATCGGCGATACGCGCCTGTGCTTCCACCCGCTCCGTTACGTCCACCACCGTGCCGGTCATTCGCATTCGCTTGTCCCGTCCAGGCACCACCGCGCCTTGCGTGGCCAGCCAGCGCGTGGCGCCATCCGGGTGCCGGATCCGATATTCCGCGTTGAACGAATGCTGCTTCTCCCATGCCTCCTGGAATAGCGTAAACAGGCGTTCACGATCTTCCGGATGCACCATGTCGTAGAACTCGGTGCGTGAGGCCGAAGTCTGCGATTCTGGCAGCCCAAAAATGTTGCTCACATTGTCGGACCAGCGGACGTACTCTTCGCCGGCGACAATGGACCAGGAACCGGTGCCGCCGACTTTCTGCGCCAAACGAAGATCTTCGGTTCTCTCGCGTAGTCGCCCGATCAGTGCCCGCTGCAGGAAGTTGGATTTCATCACCAGTCTCAGCAGGTAGATGAAGCCCGTCAGGTAAAGCAGATACACGCCGGTTCCAGCCGCTATCAGCCAGTACCACGGCCGCAGGATTTCCTGCTTCGAAAGGCCGGCATGCAGCACCAACGGATAGTTCAACAACACGCGCCATGCCCCCACGCGGGTCACGCCATCGATGGCACTGACTTCTTCTCCAGCACGGTTGCTATCCGTCACTACTTGTGGCCGACGCGTGCCGATCAACTTCAATGCATCGCGGCTACGGGCCAGGACCGTCCCATCAGTATCGAACAGTGTGACCACACCCTCCTGACCGGAATCCAGGTTGCCGACGATGCTCTGCAGCTCTGATACGTTCAAGCGCGCCAGTACATAGCCGCCATTTTTCAAAGGCATGGCCAGCGGCACCGCCCATTGTCCATTGATCAGTTTGCGCAGTGGCCCCATGCGCAATGCCTGGGGCTGGTTGGGGTTGCGCCGGCTACCCCAGTCGGCAATACCGGAAGCGCCGCTGCGAGTGCCGAAGACCGGTGTGCCGTCGGCCGACAGTAAGGAGATACTTTCGATTTCACGATGTCCGGCCATGACGCCGCCGACGTGCGCCAGGCGAAGCGCTTCGACATCCTCCGACGGAAAGGCGTTTGTGCGATCAGCATAGGCGGCAAAGCCAGCCAGCGCGCTTTCGATATTGCGAAGCTCAAAATCGACCAGGCGTTCGGCGCCCGTCACCAATGCAAGGCTTTGCCTTTCGGCGGCCGCCATGCGGCTGCGGTAGTCGTTGACGATAACCAGCACCAGCCCTACCGCCAACGCAAGCGCCAGTACTGAGCCGAACACGCCGATGGCCCGGACCGAGCCCAACGTGCCGCTTTTCCCTTCAGGCTGAGCGCTGATGTCCATCACAGGCGCCTAAGTTGGAATGTCCGCAATTTAGCAGCGAGTAAGCGCCGCATTCAAATGCCGAAGAACTAGCGCACCGGTCGATGAGGCGCATTCTCATTTTTTCGCCGCACGCAGTATCTCCGCACGGCTTGCGCTGTTGAACGTTCAGCCCCCAACCCGCATTGGATATACGCATTCACCTTCCTGGTAACGGCGATAGCCGAGCGAACCGCACTGAGCGTTAGTAAACGGTGAAACCATGTCGAGCGGAGCGCGCCCGGCGATATCACCGAATCTGTAGCAATGAGGCCGCGCAACGGCAGGCGATAACGAACAGCCGCTTTAAAACCCCATAAGGTTGAGCCGGGCCGCATAGAGCAGCCGAGTCTGCTCGGCTCTACGAAAGCGCGGATGAATACTCTTGTGGGAGTGGTGCCGGCATGCCGGCACCGGTGAGTCGCGACTTTGATGTTTCCGGTCGCGACTCACGTCGCTCCCACACGGGTGCTATGCCGGCACCGCAGCCATGACGGATAGGCAGTCAACATGGGATCTCGGCTCTACCAGAAGAACGCTTAGGTTGCCCTCGAGCGTCTCAGTATGTGGACTTGTCTTTGCGTGTTCCGGGAGACTCATTCGCCATCGCTGAGCCGCCAGTGGATTCGGCGATGTCCAGCGGTGAAACCGCTCGCTCGGTCGAACGGGGCGATTCACCGCCGTCGCTACGTGCGACACGGATATTGTTCTGGATGTCCTGTACGTGGCGGCAGCTGTCGACTAAATCTTCGGCGCGGTGTTTCATCCACCGCTCTTGGACGGTGCCGTTCAAGGTGACCACGCCATCGCTCACTTCTACCGTGATGTCATCCGCATCCAGTTCGGCATCCGCCGCCAGGCGTTCGTTCACGTCTTCGTAGATGCGCGCGTCCGAACGCCGGTAGCTTCGCGGACCGAACCCGCGATAATCGATGCGTGACGCATTGCGAACACCGGTGCGGCCCTCGTCCGGTATGCCGCGAGGCATCCTGTCCCCGCTCAACACGCCACCGCCCAATGGCGCGGCGTCGCGATCGCGGCTTCGGGTGTAGCCGGCAAAGCCGCCGCCTTCGCCGCCCCACCCTACCGAGGACGTGCTGAGCGGATCGCGGGTGCCGCCGTAACGGGCATCGCCATAGTATTCGCCCTCACCCAAGTCATCGCGATTGCGGCCGTGTTGAGGTGAAGGCCCGGAACCGCCGTGGTGGCGTTCATCGGGGTAGTTGTAGCCACTACCGCCCATGCCCCGCAGCGCGGTGTCGTGCCGTCCCTGCGGCTCATCTCCGGGCCGGTGCCGATGAATATTTTCGCGGTTCTCGCGTGGGTCGTGCTGATTTTGGGTGCGCTGATTCATGTTCTTTTCCCATGACGCTGCTTGTCACAGCCAGTCGGCGACACATCACCGTGACGCATCGTTGTAGCGCAATCCGCGCGAAGGGAAGGTGGAGAACGGACGTTCTACTTTCCGCCACCACTCCATCGCAAGCCCGTAGAGCGGCTATTCGCTTTCACCGGCCCGTTGCGACGGCCTGATTGCCACTGATCCGGTGCTATCGCGGGGCGCTGCTACGGAAACTGCACCACGGTATTCGGTGCCGGCCGCTCATTGCGGCGATGCGCCTTTTCCGATGACGCCAGCGGCTGCCAAGGCTGCTTGCCCAAGATATCCAACGATGGATACGCACCCAGCGCCGTGAAGCCCGCCAGCACGAAAGGCATGCCATCGGCATCCAGCGGGGAATTGGCGTCGGCCAAATGGAAGTGCAGATGCGGGCCGGAGGAATCGCCGGTGAAACCCAGCGCGCCAATGACCTCGCCTTGCCGCACGCGCTGCCCGATCTTCACGCGCAGGCTGCCGGGCTTGAGGTGTTCGTAGAACGCGTAGCGACCGCCACCGATTTCCAGTGCCACATAGTTACCGGTGGCATCGGCCAGCGCATGCCGCGGATGCGCGGCGATGCTGGCGCTTTCGGTCATGTCGTCGCGTGCCGCTACCACTACGCCATCAGCCACCGCCAGCACGTCTTCACTGTAACCGTAGTGATCGGCCGGGCGATCTTCGTCACCCGCTGTGATGCGACCTTTTGTATCCAGCTTGACCCAGTCGATGGCGTAGCGGCCGGGAATGTGGGCGCGGCCCGCGACGGCATACACCATGCGTCGGTGTCCACGGGTCCAGGAGGGTTCGTGGATCGCTATCCACGGACCACCCCGCAACGGCGGCGACAGCACCGGCAGCGGCACAGTGTTCACTGCGGTACGCGCGCCATCGACCGTCGCTTCCACTGGTCCCTGTTTGCGCATGATGCGGTAGTCGAGGCGATGACTCAGTGCCGGCGTCGACGCGTGCTTGCCTGCTTCGATTTCCAGATAAAGCACGGCGTGCGCGCCTGGCGCCAAGGTCCGCCGTTGCGCGCCTTCCACCGTACGGCCGGCGCCACCCAAACGCTTCTCCAGGCCGGTGCCGTGCAAGTCGGCGATGGCACCACCCTGCCCGTCCAACACCTGCACGCGCGTCAGTTCCATTGCGCTGTCGCTGGTGTTGGTCACATACACTTCATAGATCCACTGAGGCTGTCCACCCACGTTGATCAAGCTGGGCGCAACCGGCACCTGCATATCGAACGAGGAATGTAGTGGTGTGGCAGCCAACGCATGCAGTGGAGAGATCAGCAGCAGCCATGCGGCCGCCAGGGTCCAGCACTTTGCGTGAGCCCGACGGTATACGTTCATTCGCGATCCCAGTGAGTCAGGCAGGCGCCAGCAGCGCACCTTAGCCCAGGCCCGCGCGCGGCACCCGTGCCGATAGTTGGTGCGGAGAATCGGATGCTGGCGCTTTGGTAGAGCCGAGCTTGCTCGGCTGCTTTTCGCGGCCCTGCTCAACCTTGAGGGTATTTAAAGCGGCTATTCGTTATCGTCTGCCGTTGCGACGGCCTCGCTGCCAATGACTCCGCAATATCGCGGGGCGCAGCTCGGTTCTACCAGGAGCTACGGCTCCCCAGCAGGCAGAGGTTCGCCGTCGTCATCAAACGCCGGTGGGTAATAGAAGTTCAAAGTCTTCAATAAAACCCGGCCGGTGTTGCGGATTTCATGGGTCTCGCCGTTCTCGATAACCAATAGGCTGCCGGCGCGTAATTTCTGCTCAGTGCCATCCACGATAGCCAGCCCGGTTCCCGACACCACATACAGCCACTGGTCCGCGCCGCGGTGGCGATTGTCCGGCCCGCCTTCGCTGTCGCCGGGCGCGATCACCATCTCGGCCGCCTGTGCCCGCCGCACATTGAACGCCACGCGGAATCCCGCGCCGAACTGGAGATGCTTGTACTTCATCGCGAGCTCCTGAGAGGTGCATAGACCTTGGCGCGGCAGGCGTTAATTACGGAGCAAAATCGGGTGAAGGCGAACAGCATCGGCACAATGAAGCTGGGGTCGTAGGTCGGGGCCAAGCCCTCAACGCCGCTCGCGGGAAGGCGTCCATCGGCTAGGCGGGGCCGACCAGGAACCCAAGGATGACGAATGGTTCGACGGCGGGCCAGGGCCCGCCCTATGCCGAATGAGTTGCTTCGCAGCTTTCATCAGACCTTTGTCGATCCACCGCTCCACTGTTCGTCTATCAGAGACAACCCTACAAATCGGAGACGGCATGAAGATCTACTGGATCAAGGCGCAGGCGCCGCAGCGAGTGCTGGCGCTGGTCAGGCATCTGGGCATCGAGGCGGAACTGGTGGAGGTGGATCTGATGGCCGGCGGGCTGAAGACGAAAGAGTACGCCGCGCTGAACCCCAACAAGAAAGCGCCCACGCTGGTGGACGGCGACACGGTGCTGTGGGAGTCCTCGGCCATCATGGCGTACCTGTGCATCAAGACCGGATCGGACATGTGGCCGGCGCATAATCCGGCTGAACAGGTGGAAGTGCTGCGCTGGCTGTCATGGAACGACCAGCACTGGTCGGAAGTCGTGTCGCCGTTCTATTTCGAACACATCGTCAAATCGACTTTCGGTTTCGGTACACCCGATAAGGAAGTAGTGACCGCGGCAGTTCCCGAGCTGCTCCGCTATGCGGAAGTACTGGACGGCCATCTGGAAGGCCGTGGCTACGTCGCCTGCGATCGATTGACCATTGCCGATTTTGCATTGGCATCCATGGCCAGCCACTGGCGTGAATCGGAAATGCCGCTGCAAACCTTCTCCAACATCGTGCGCTGGCTGGATGGCCTGAAGCGCCTACCCGCATGGAAAGAACCCTGGCCAGAAAAAGCAGTCGCCGAGTAGGGCGGGCCTTGACGAACATAGGGTGGGCCCTGGCCCACCGATTAGCGCGAGATCGATCAGGGGAAAGCCTGTCCTTGATTGGCTGCTCTTCGCCTCATCATAGGGGCCCGGCGCTCAAGCTCCTGTCGTTGGGTCTGCAAGCGGGTGACATGGCGATGCGCTATTCGTCAGCTTCAGCGCGTACCGGCGCAATGGGCCGAATCCGCGTTCCGTCAACATGTTCACGGTTGGCTTGTTCTCGCTCCACACAGACTCCCCAGCGCTTGTCGCTAACGTAGTCGGGGCCGGGCGAAAGGTTCACGGCATGGCGTGCGGCGGCTACCATCGGTCGATCACAGCGTCGAACCAGGAGAACCGCATGACCCAGGGCACCCAGCATTCGAGTGAAGACCCCCGCAATGCCGACATCCTGATTTCCGTCAATGGCGTGCTCAAGCATCGCAATGAGGCGGTGGTGTCGGTGTTCGACAGCGGCTTCGTGCTGGGCGACGGCGTCTGGGAAGGCTTCCGCATTGCGCAGGGCCATCCGGTGTTCCTGGAGGCGCATCTTGACCGCCTGTACGAAGGCGCCAAGGCCATCATGCTGGACATCGGCCTGACCCGCGAACAGCTGACGCGTGCGCTGTACGCAACGCTGGACGCCAACGGCATGCACGGCGACGGCGCGCCTGCCGTTGGGGTGCATGTGCGGCTGATGGTCACCCGCGGCGTCAAGCGCACGCCCTACCAGGACCCGCGTGTCACCGTAGGTCCGGCGACCATCGTCATCATTCCCGAATACAAGGTCGCCTCGCCCGAAACTGCCGCACGCGGCGTATCGCTGTACACCGTGCACGTGCGCCGCGGCTTTCCCGACGTGCAGGATCCCAAGCTCAACTCGCACAGCAAGCTCAACTGCATCACCGCCTGCATCCAGGCCTACGGCGCCGGCGCGGACGAAGCATTGATGCTGGACCCGCACGGTTTCGTCGCCACCTGCAATTCCACCCACTTCTTCATTGTGCGCAAGGGCGAAGTGTGGACGTCCACCGGCCAGTACTGCCTGGGCGGCATCACCCGCGCGAACGTCATCAAACTATGCCGCGACAACGGCATTCCGGTATTCGAAAAATCCTTCAGCCTGACCGACGTCTACGGCGCCGATGAAGCTTTCGTCACGGGCACCTTCGGTGGGGTGGTGCCGGTACATACTATCGACAGCCGCCGCATTGGAGACGGTGCCAACACCACCTATAGCAGCGACACCGATAGCGGCGACGCGCGCGGGCCGATGGTGCAACGGCTGCAGTCGCTGTATCGCGAACTCGTGGCGGCAGACGTCGCCCAGCGCGCGCGTCCGGCATGAAGGAGACCGACATGAGTCAGCACCCTGCACCGCTGCGCGTGGCCATGTGGTCAGGACCGCGCAATATTTCCACCGCCATGATGCGCGCCTGGGAAAATCGCGGCGATTGCGCCGTCAGCGACGAACCGCTGTATGCGCACTATCTGGATCACACCGGCCTGGACCATCCCGCACGCGAGGAAGTCATCGCCGATGGTGAAACCGACTGGCGGCGCGTCGTCACCTCGCTATTGGGGCCGGCACCTGGCGGTGCAGCGGTGTGGTACCAGAAGCACATGACTCACCATCTGCTGCCCCATATCGATCACGGCTGGATCGCGCAGCTGCGCAACGTGCTGCTGATCCGCGACCCGCGCCAAGTGGTGGCGTCCTATGTCAAATCGCGCGCCAACATCACCGCGGACGATATCGGCCTGCCGCAACAAGTAGCGTTATATGAGGAACTCAGTCAAGCCGGCGCACCGCCGCCCATCATCGACGCTGGCGATTTCCTGCGCGCGCCCAAAACGCACCTGCGCGCACTCTGCGACTGGCTGGGCATTCCCTATACCGATCGCATGCTGCACTGGCCCCAAGGCCCGCGCGACAGCGACGGCATTTGGGCACCGCATTGGTACGCACACGTATGGGAATCGACCGGCTTCGAACCGTTGGTGGAAAAAGAGATCACGTTGTCAGGCGCAGCGGCCGAAGTGGCAGAAGAATGCCGCCAGCATTACCAGCAGCTGCATGCGTTGCGGATGCGCCTAACCTGATCGGCGAATCCGCGCCCCCGGTAGCTGCCCAGCGTGTGCGATGAAGAGCGCCGCAGCGCGACCAGATGGCGAACAACCGCAGCACACAGGACGCCTTACACGGAACCCCCACACCCCCAGGTGCAGCCTTCGGCCTTATCCAGGATGCTTGTTCATTTTGATGAGCCGATTACGCGGAATATCCGGCTCACTCATACTTTCCACGCTGTCCAATCTTATCTGCCAGGTGCCGGAGCTAACTCTGATCTAAATCTTTACCTGGAACAATAATCTACCGTCATCCCGGCGAAGGCCGGGACCCAGTGCCTTGCGATCCGGATGGACAACAGTCTCTAGGTCCCGGCTGCGCCGGAAACGCTTCTCAACAGCCGAATGGCTGGTCATGACGAATCTGCCATAGCCGACTCGCCGAGTGTCCCCAACTCAAGCCTTCGCTTCCACATACCGACCAAAGTTGTCCAGGATCGACTGCCAGCCCTCACGCTGGTACTCAACCGGGTTCTCCAATTCGGCATCGAACGTTTCCCTCACCAGAACGCCATCGGCGCGCTCTTCGAACTCGACCTCGACCTCACGGCCATCGCCCATCCGGTAGCCGATCGCCTTCTGCGGATCGACACGGGTGAAGACACCCTCGAAATCGAAACCCGCGCTGCCATCTTTGGCTTCCATCCGCGATACGAACCTACCGCCTTCGCGCAGATCGACCTCGCTGCGGGTCGTATGCCAAGACTCGTGCGGGGAGTTCCATTGCGTGATGTCTTCCGGGTTGTTCCAAGTGTCCCAGACCTTTTCCAGCTTCGCGTTTACCACCGTCTCAATCGTGATCTTTTCCACAATCGTCTCCTTTAGCGCCCACAAGCGGACTTACCCATACGTCGAACGAACAGAATGAAAATCGACATCCCATTCGCCCTTGGACGCGAAGCGTAATCAATGAAGCGGGACTTGGCGACCGTATGGCATAGGGTGGGGCCAGGTCCACCGAATGAACAACGCCACGCAGAGCGGCGCCTTCCCACCGAATGGATTCAAGAACAACCAGACGGCCCAAACAGCACCGTAGGATGCGGTAAGCCGCAGGCGCACCGCATCGTTCGCGTCCGGACGGGACGAAATCCTTTCGTGCCGCAGCTACTCGCGACCGATGCGGTTCGCTTCGCTCACCACATCCTACTCAGTCGCCTTCAACAACCAAGCCCGTACGAAACGCTCCTCGTAGAGCGTAGCTTGCTGCGCTGCTCTTGCTATTCAGACGACCTGACGGACTTCGCGCCCGAACAGCTTGACTCGCAGCACTTCAATGGCCCCGTGCAGCGCCGAATAAATCCAACTTAGTAAATGCATTTACTAGAACCGCTCGATTCGCGTTCAAACCAACATCCATGGCCGGTTCTCTCCTCCCTTCCCGGTATACCCCTATGTCCCCTGGTGGTAATGGGACACCAACAACACCTGCGCCGGATATGGCGCCCAGCAAGGGAGTGGACTCATGTACTTCAAGCTTTATAGGGACAAAGAAAACCAATGGCGTTGGACACTACACGCCGTCAACCACAAGAAAATCGCCGACTCCGGCGAAGGCTACAACAACAAAGCCGACTGCGAAGCCGGCATCGACCTGGTCAAGTCGGCCAATGGCTCGACACCGGTGAAAGAATAGTTCCTGGGTGTTTACCCGTTGTGCGATAAGGCGGCCCCGCCCCTGCGGGGTCTCCTTCGCGTGACCTCCAAGTGCGTAGTGTGGTTCAAATCCACGGCGTTCCTTCCCAAAATACAAGCCGGCAAGAGCATGCCCGGCGTATCAGCTTGCGCCGACTACACCATGTCGATGTCGTTGAGGATCACCAAGGTTTCTCGCGGAGGCCAAGGACATGCGCCAGCAGTGATCTCAACGCACTGCTGGCGTCGGAAGTTGGCTACTGCACCCGCGTAACCAATCAGTAGCAGTCAACAAACCCCTGGCAAAACTCAGGATGCGTATCGCACCCATAGACATAACCCACGCCGCAATCACCCAGCCCGAAACTTTGGGTGGCGTCGGCGAGCTGGAACAGGAACCGCATGGGTTGGTGGCAGATCAGGCATTTCGGGTCATGGGTGGACGAGATGAGCGCCGGCGCGTCGCCGACCAGCACTACATCTTCCAAGCGGATGTCTCCGGCTTCGGCGTGACCGGCCAACAGCTTCAGCAGTACCGGTGCTGGGTACGCGGTCAGACCCGCTAATTTGGATTCAAGGCCGGGGACTTCCTTGATGAGCTGCTCGGCCAGATTAAGGTCCGCGCCGTGCCCGTCATCCGCTGCGGTGGGTATTGCTACCGCTTGCAAGCCAACAGGTTCCACCGCGGTGCTCGTGGGGTCGGTCTGGGGAACCAGTTCGTCAAGGTGGGCACCGCTATAGCTTCTGACCAGCAGTGCTTGCTGCACCATGTACACAACGATCAGGCGGCCTTCCCAGGCTTTGCCTGCCACGGCAGGAAGCGGCAATTGCAGCAGGAACTTACCCGGCTCACCGTCTTCGCCGGTGGGCCAGGGTTCGCCAGCGCGCGCTAGCGGCTGACCACCGATACGCGCCAGTGACGACGGGGTGGCGGCGGTGCTGCGCAGGTACAGGACTCTGAAAACACCAGCGCGTGCATGCTGGTCGATCATGACCAAGATGCCGGCCCGGGTCGGCCCGTCGATCTTTTCGAAGTCGATTGCCGCTTGCCTGCGCCGCTTATTGCCAGGCACCGAGAACAGCCAGCCGATACCCACCAGCACGATGAGCCCCGCCGCAGTAACCGCTGTCCAGAACAAGATAGGATTCATGCCGCTCCCCCTGCGGACATTGGAGTGGTGGCGCACGCCGCCGCTCCAGATGGATGTCGATACCGGATCAGCGTCCTACCCTCCCCTCCAGCACTCGCCTACGCGGCAATGGTAGCGCGTTCGCCGGGCGTGGCCTGCCAAATAGCGGGCGGGTAGCCGGCTCGGTCGGCAAAAACCTCACGGGAACGAGAGTTGAAGAAACCAACCCACGCTACGCACCCATGGGTTAGCGGTTGGGTTCGGGCTTTCTTTAGCGCCGCCGCGCGCCGCAGGAGGGGCAGGAATAGGTGGCGGCGTGCTGTGCACGCATCGGATAACCGCACCCGTGCCGTTGCGAAGGGGCAACCGCAGGACGCCCCGTAAACGGCAGCGGCTTTCGAGATGTAAGTCGGATGTAAGGCGGGCCTGGACAGACTGCGCGGACTTCCCCCACACAGGTACTCCGTCATGAAGAAAGCGTGCTTGATCACCGCATTGTTCGCTATCTCCTGCTCCGCGCCGGCCATGGCCGAAGAACTGTTCCCCACCACGCAATCGCTGGGTCCGACATGGGGCCTGGGCATCGGCACGCTCTACGAGAATGAGGGCTATGCCGGTGGTTCGACCGAAGCGGAACTGATTTCGCTGGTGTTCTATCAGGGCAAGCGCCTCCGCATTCTGGGCCCGCAGGCCGAATACCAGCTATGGCAGGGCGATGCATGGAGCGCCAGCTTGCGCGGCGAGTACCGGTTCGACGGCTACGAGCCGGACGAGGAAGCTTTGTTCGAAGGCATGGCGGAGCGCAAGGCCAGCCTTCACTTCGGCGGCGAAGTGAAACACAGCGCCGACTGGGGCGATACCACCGTCGAGTTCCTGAAATCGGCCAGTGCGAGCAAGGGCTATCGTGCCTCGGCCTACTACGCGTATCCCTTCCAAGTGGGCAAATGGACCCTGATGCCGAAAGTCGGCATAGAACGCTACGACGCCAAGTTCACGAATTATTATTATGGCGTCCGAGCCAACGAGGCGACCGAAACACGTCCGTACTACGACGCCGGCGGGAGCACCAACTTCGACGTCGGCATCGATTTCCAGCGCGCTTTCGGTCGGCATCTTCTGCTTGGCAGCGTCAAGTACCGTGGTTTCGGCAGCGCCATCAAGGATAGTCCGTTGATCGAAGACAGCGGTTCGCCGCGATTGGCGCTGGCGTACCTTTACACGTTCTGATGCGAGGGATGGAATCGGGGATAGTGCATGCGGATAGGTGTCGTCGAAGACAACGAGAGGCTGGCCGGCATCATCCAGCACGCACTGGTACGCAGCGGTCTTCCGGTGGACGTGTATGCCAACAGTCGGACGGCGCAGTACGGATTGAAACAGCACGACTATGCCGTGCTGATCGTCGACCGCGGCTTGCCCGATGGCGACGGACTATCGCTGATCAAGAAGCTGCGGGCGGAGGGGAATGGCATCCCCTGTCTGGTGCTGACAGCGCGGGATGCGATCCATGACCGCGTCGACGGCCTGGAAAATGGCGCCGACGACTACCTCACCAAGCCGTTCGCGCTGGAAGAACTGGTCGCGCGGGTCAAGGCGATGCTCCGCCGCCGCCAACAGGTCGCGCCGCTGTCGTTCCAGATCGGGAATCTCTGCGTGGACATCGGCGCCGCGCGCGTCAGCGTCGATGGCAACACCATCAGCTGCACCTCGGGAGAGTTCCGACTGCTGTCGGTCCTGGCCGAACGCAAGGGCGCGGTCATGTCGCGCAACGAGCTGGCCGACGCTGCCTTCGGACCGTTTGCCGAACTCACCGCCAATACCGTCGAGGTCGCCATCCACCGCTTGCGCCGCCGGCTGCGGGATGCGCGTTCCCGGGCCAACGTAATCAATCATCGAGGAGTCGGGTATGCGCTTTCCTTGGTTGCGGCCGAAAAGCCTTAGAGGACGACTCTTCCGCGACACCCTGCTGGCGTTCCTGTTGGCCTCGGGCTTCTATGTGGTGGTCCTGCACGAAATCTTTCGCGAAGGATCCGACCTGATGGTGCGCGACGGGCTGACCGGCCAGGCCGAAGATCTGGCGGACGCGTTGCGTTTCGATCCGGATGGCAAGCTCGGCCTGGATTTACATCAGCCGATGAAATGGGGCTATGACGCCTACTTCCAGAACCTGAAGTACCGGGTATTGGACAGCAACGGCAAGGTGCTGTTTTCATCGGACGGCAGTTCGGTTGCGCTAACCCCGCCGGGAAAGCCGCTGCGTCTGGGCGACGACTATTTCCAGACCGGCGACGGCATGTACGTGGCGACGTACCCCACGAAGACGCAGGCTGGCCAGTTGTATATCCAGACGGCCCGCAGCGATCGCTTCTTTGAGTTGACGGCAGAGGCGATGTTGCCGGTGGTGGTGGAGACCTCGACGGCGGTGGGAGCGATTGCGCTGGTGCTGTTCGGCGTCGTCATCCTGGTGGGATTGAAGTTCTCGCTTGCGCCGGTGCGCCGCGCATCGCGCGATGTCGAAGCGATCAGCTCGCAGAACCTCTCCACGCGCATCTCCACCCGCGACATGCCGGTGGAGATCAGGCCGATGGTGGACGGCATCAACCGCTCGTTGGGAAGAATAGAAGACGCCTTCCAGGTTCAGCAGCGCTTTCTTGCCAACGCGGCGCACGAATTAAAGACGCCATTGTCGATCCTGCGTGGGCAGTTGGAGATCCGGGTGAAACCCGAAGAACGCGCGGCCATGCTTTGGGAGATTGACTCCATGGCGCGCACCGTCAACCAGTTGCTGCAGTTGGCGGAAGCTTCCGATATCGGCAGCTATCGCTTCGAGCGGGTCGACTTGGCCAACGTGACGCAAGAGGCGGTGGCGCTGGTGAGATCGTTGGCCGACGAACGCATTGTCGATATCGAACTGAAGACCGCGTCGCCGCCGCACGACGTGCGTGGCGACCGTGCGGCCATCCAGGTCGCGTTGCGCAACGTGCTGGAGAATGCCATCCGCCATTCGCCGCAGAAAAGCCTTGTCGAGCTTCGCCTCGACGGCAACGCGGTCTCCGTTCGCGATATGGGCGCAGGGCTGAGCCAAGACATCGTGCCGCATCTCTTCGAACGCTTCTGGCGGCTCGACCGTTCCGGCTCGAGCACCGGGCTCGGGCTTTCCATCGTCAAGGAAATCATGGACGCCCACCACGGCGATGTGCATGCCGGGAACGCACAGGACGGACCTGGCGCCCTTTTCACATTGTGTTTTCCCAGGGCTTCCGACTAGGTGCTTCCAACCCTTCCAGCTCCAGCGAGTCGCGAGCGGAAACATCCTCCGACATCGGTACTAGCGCGCTTCAGCGCAACCAACCAAGACTCTCGGGCGATCCATCCGGATGCGCGAACCCACGCACGCGGTTGTAGCCGTTCGGACAGCTCTCGCCTTGCGTGTGCGAAGTCAGCGTTGTGCGCAGCCACGTCACTCGTTCACGGAAGCAGCTGCCGGCGCTGTCGTTGAAATAATGGCTGCGTGCGCCGTACCAATTCCTGCTGGTATCGGTCAGCGCATCATACGAACGACTGCCTGCAAAGTTGGCGTACAGCCGATTGGCATAGGCGCCCTCCGGACGATAGAACGCACGTTGTTGATGGTGACCCTGAATTATGGAGGTTCTGGCACTTTCTATGTACGAAAGACGGTCGTCGGTGGTAACGACGCCGCCGGTGGCCTGGTAGTCGATCTTGAGCGGATAGTGGTAACGCTCCTTGTCCAGGCTCAAGACTTGGGTGCCTTGTTGGCGCAGGCTGCTGCGGGTGGTAACGCTGACGAAGTCCAGATTCTGCGCGTAGGTGTGACGATCCAAGTTGGACATATCCTCCACCCGCACCAGCTGCGCGTTGGTCAGGACGTGCTCATGCTTGACCCGGCTGTCGATGCGTCCGCGCGACGTGTTGACGTAGCCGGCGATCTCATACTGGCGTCGGTAGTGATTCTCTACATCGCCATGCAGCATGTCGCCCTCCTGACGCCACTCGTTGCGTACCTCGGTCGATTCGATCGGCATCGGCGCCCAGGGATCTCCCGTGGCCAAGGTATTGGCGGTCACCGCCCCGGTGACCTGTTGAGAGCCGTGATCCAGGTAAACAAGCACCTGGCTCAATCTAGAACGTCCCTGGGCTAGAAAATCCACGTAATTGTCTATGGCACCGATTCCGTGGATAGCGCCATCGCTCAGCAGAGCGGCGAATGGCGTGATATCCACGCGAACCGGCATCAAGTTGATCGATTGCGGTGTGGGAACGGGTATATCGACGCTGTGTGGAAAGCGAATATTCAAATTGCTGTTCAACCAGGGATACAGGGTTGCCGCACCTGCTGGCTGCCCGTCGACAGTGACCACCACGTCGCGATAGGTGGGACCTTGGCAGCCTTGTGCATTGTTTTCTTGGGGATTGTAGTTGTCCCCTATGGCGGCGGGCGTGGAGAGGAGTATCGGGTAGTCAGCGACCGCCGACCTGGGCACGCAACTAAACCAGGTCGTAGTCTCCGGCTGCAGGTACATATCTACATAGACACGCTCGACATTACGCGGAAAAGTCCAACCGTAGCCGCCGGAATAAATCGCGTCGGGTACATCCGGAGCGGGCTGGATAGCCGTTGCCGGGTAGAAGATCAAGCGACCGGTGGCGATGGCGGATGCACAGATGACGCAGGGAAATCTGTAATAGTTGTCGGTATTTATCGCGAAGCCGAGGCGCGGGACGTAAAACAAGGAGGAGTAGTCGGTAACATCGCGTTCCACCCGCCACTTCGCCGTACCTTCGTTGATTTGCGGCGTGGCTACCATCAGCTCGATGGCCCGCTCGGGATCGCGGCTCTCGTCACTCAGCGAGATCATTATGTTATCCAGCGCGGCGTAGTACGGCGGTATGTCGTCATCGGGGCTACTCAGATCGACGCTCAGGATGACCTTCGCCCACGGACCAGGACAGCTGGCAGGCGGTGCGTACTCGAACGCTTCGAAGTAGCCCTCTTCGCTGTAGTTATCGATTACCAAGTCTGTAAATATTTCCACCACACAAGGAGTGATGCCAAGACGCGGCACGCGCGGCTCCACCGATAGCGTGTTCATGGGTGGCGCGGGGGTCATGGCGCTGGCGCTTTCCTGTGCCACTCCGGGTGGCGAACCCTCGGCAAGCGCCCCCACTGCTGCGACAGCACCACCTACCAAAAACGCCCAAGGGGACCGCTTCCGTGTCTTCATATGGACCTCGCTTCGACGAGGCATCGCTCGTCGGATCTACCGTGCCTGCGGATGCAACGGGCGGGAGTATTCAGCCGCGCACGTGATTCGTGCGTGATTCGGGAAGGGAAAAACCATCTTTGTCCGTGCCGTTTGTCGGACGGTCGTCAGGCGGATGCGACAGGCTCCGCGGGAGAGGCGGACCGTTGGTTCCTTAATTCGCGATAATGCTCCGCGCTGATCGTAGAGCGGAGCTTGCTCCGCTGCTCTTCGCCGGATACTGGCTTTGCATGTCCAAAGCAGCGGAGCAAGCTCCGCTCTACGGGGAGCGCTGCGCGAATCAATGCTAGAAGGTCACTTTCACCGAAGGCGCGCTTCGTTGTGCTTCGCCGTGATAGACGGCTTCGATGTTATTTCCATCTGGGTCCAACACGAACGCCGCATAGTAGCCGGGATGGTATGGGCGCTCGCCGGGTGCGCCGTTGTCTTTACCGCCGTTGGCTAGTGCGGCTTTGTGGAATGCGTCCACCATGGCGCGGTCTTGCGCTTGGAAAGCCAAGTGATGACGGCCGGTCAGTTCGCCCTGTGCCGCTTCGCTATCCGCGGTGGAGAAGAATAGTTCGTCGGCCCAGAAATATCCGTCGCCAGTGCCACCCATCGGCACCTTGAGCACATCGAATACGGCTTGATAGAAGGTTTGGCTCGCGGCTAGATCACGCACGACCAGTTGGAGATGATCGATCAAACGGCCGCGGTGTAATTCCTGCGTTTCCATGCTGCTCTCTCGAAAAAAGAAGAGCGCACTTTATAGCAGCGAGCGACTGTGGCTGCCATCACAGCGTGTTGATCCGCAGGATTGCATTGCGCGTAGCATCAGAGAAGCGGAGCAAGCTCCGCTCTACGGAAGCGATTTCTACCTCTTGTTTGGATGGCTGAAAATTCTGCTCAGTTTGCAGCGGCCGGCCCGCTCGTCGTGCTTCCCAGTTCGTACAGATAGTCGACGTACGACATCACTGCACCGTCGAAGCCCTGCACTTTCGGGTTGCTCGATTCGATCAGGAAGAATTCGTCGGGCGCGTGTGCGCCGCCACCATGGCCGAGACCGAAATGGCCGGAGGGCAACGACAACGGCGGCTGGGTAAACACGAAGCCGGGGTACGAACCCGCCAGTCTCGGCCACAGCAGCGGTTCAACGCCGCTATGTTGCAGTACAGCCAATTGCGCCTGGATCAAGCGCGACTTGGCATCAGTAGTCGTCGGGTCGTAGCCGCCGCTGACGTTGACAGCGATGTCGCCGTAACCACGCTTGACCAGGTGCGCCTTCAACGCCGCGACCGCACCGTCGCGTGTCATGGGCGGCACCAGTCGGATATCGATCTTGGCCACGGCGCGATACGGCAGGATGGTCTTCCCGCCTACGCCGGTGTAGCCGCCCACCAGGCCTTCGATGTTGACTGTTGGCTGCGAGACCAGACGCTCATTGGCCTTGCCCCATGGCAGATCGTCGATCCAGCGCGGCACGCCCAGCGACTTCCTAGCCGTGGCTTCATCGCGGGCGGCCACCGTCTTGGCGATCATGGCGCGCTCTTCCGCGGTCAGCGGCAACGGCTTGGGGAAGCCATCGATGACGACAGTGTTCCCGTCTTCCGAGACCAGCGTGTCCAATGCCTTGACCAAGCGCCATGCCGGACTGTCGACCATCGCTTTCAGCGACGAGTGGACGTCTTTCGCCGGGCCTCGGCCCCAGGCATTACCGTCGGCGATCAGTTCCAACTCGACGATACCCTTGGCACCGAGGTTGACGGTCACGGACCCGTCGGGTGCCTGTAGTCCCATCGGCATGAATACGCCGATGCTTTTCATCAATGCAGCCTGGATGTCCGGCCGCAGCACCAGGTCCGCAATGTTCGGCGAGCCGATCTCTTCTTCGCCCTCAGCGACCAGGACCAGGTTCACCGGCATTTTCTGCTTGGCATCTCGGATGGCTTGCAGGGCTATCAGAAATGCCAACTCCGGCCCTTTCTGATTGGTTGCACCGCGGCCGACCATCGCCTTGCCCAAGCCTGGCTTGTCGATGATGCGCGCCTCCAGCGGCGGCGAAGACCATTCCGCTGGATCGTACTGTTTCACGTCATACATAAAGTACACGCCGACAGTAGTCGGTGCGCCCGCATCGAGTGTGGCGAACACCCCTGGCTTGCCTTTCGTCTTGACGATTTCGACGTGCTGGAAGCCTGCTTCGCGCGCCAGCTTCGCCATGTATTCGGCACCCTGCTTGGCGTTGAGGTCTTCCGCCGCGATCGAAGGTAGCGCAATCCAGTCCTGAAGCGTTTTCACCGCGGCGTCATGACGCTGCGTAACCTGCGCTTGGATCGCTGCCCGGTCTGGCTCGGCACCGTACGCCGCGCCTGACGTTACCAGGGCCAACAATGCGGCCGTTGCCAGCGCGCCACGATGCGCATGCCGACCGAAACCCGATGCTTTCATACGCCGCTCCGCTGCAGTGGTGGTGGTGCGAGTCTAGCCTGGGAATGGCCAGGGTGGATCGTCAAGGCCCCTACTCCGCATACCGCTCAGGCCTGACCCGGAATACCGCACTCATCCGCGGCCCCACTGCCTTGGCGGTTTTTGGAATTCCATGCTCATGGGTGAGCTGCGAGGCATGGCTCATCACCAACAAACTGCCGGGCTCAAGATCGACGCCGATGGCGCGGCTGGCGCCGCTTTTCGCACGTATGTTCATCCGCCGCGCATTGCCGAGCGATAGCAGCGAGATGGGAAAGCCAGGGAGAATGGTGTGCAGTTTATCGTTGTGCATCGCCACGCTGTCGCGGCCATCGCGGTACATGTTCAAACCCACTGCGTTGTAGGGCGCCGGCGCATGTGTCCGCACTATCGCCAGCATTTCTCGCAGCGGCAGTTTCGCTGGCCACTCTTCGATGCGGTAGGAGGCGAGCAGCCGCGGCACATCCACAACCCGGTCGTACATGGGGCGGCGTTGCGCTTGCCAGGCTGCGTTGTCTCGCAGTGCTTCGAACCAATTCTGTGCGCAGTCCGCGTCCACCACATCAGGCCAGTAGCGGATGCCGCCTTCGGCATCATCCACCAGGATTCGTGGTGTGTTGGCGGGAGAGAACAGGTCCATGATTCTGGATATGGGGGTGGGTGATGGCGGTGACCAGCGAGCCGGGATTGGGGATTTTTGAAGGGTTAATGCGTTGTCCTTAACTCGTACTATGAGTATCGGGAGTCTCGTCACTTGATAATCATTCTGCCGGTCGAGTTAATCAGCTCAGTGAGCAAAACGTAGAATGGGCCGAGCGTCGCTACCCCATGTTGCGTCGCGGTATCGGGGCTGATGGATGTCGCTTCGCTCGACCCATCTAAAAACTGTGGCATCGGGCGTCTCTTCACTTGATGATCGTTCTGCCGCTCCTGTTGATCGGCTCCGTTCGCCCCACCCCAACCCTCCCCCGCAAGCGAGGGAGGGAGCTGGTCACGCAAACAGCGAGCTTCGCCGCAGCGCATGTATCGGACTAGCCAACGCTGGATCAGGATGAAACGAAAAAGCCCCGCTTGGCGGGGCTTTTCTTGAGTAACGCCAGAGCAGCGTGTGGGCCAGGGCACTTAGCGAGTCGGCCGAAGCGGGGACAAGAATGCGGGTGAACCACTGAACATCCAAACCTGCAATGACTTCGCCGTACCCTCACCCCCCCAACCCTCTCCCGGAGGGAGAGGGGGAAGAGGCCTACGCAAATGGATCCTGCAGGACCATGGTGTGGTCGCGATCCGGGCCGGTGGAGACGATGGCCAGCGGGCTACCGGACAGTTCTTCCAGCGCGCGCAGGTACGCGCGGGCGGCGGGCGGCAGCTTTTCCCATTCGGTGATGCCGTGGGTGTTCTCGGTCCAGCCGGGGAACTCCAGATACACGGGTTCGCATTCGTCCCAGCCCTGCGCATCCAGCGGGGCGTATTCGGTTTCCTTGCCGCGGTAGCGGTAGGCGATGCACATCTTCAGCTTCTCCATGCCGTCCAGCACGTCCAGCTTGGTAATGCACAGACCAGAGATGCCGTTGATGGCGACGGCGCGCTTCAGTGCCACGATGTCGATCCAGCCGCAGCGGCGTGGCCGACCGGTGGTGGCACCGTATTCCTGGCCGCGGTCGCGGATGCCCTGCCCGACCTCGTCATCCAGTTCGGTCGGGAACGGTCCTCCGCCGACGCGCGTGGCGTATGCCTTGGCGATACCCAGCACGTAGTCGATGGCGTCGGCACCCACGCCGGTACCCGCCAGTGCGCCGCCTACGGTGGTGTTGCTGGAGGTGACGTAGGGATAGGTGCCGTGGTCGATGTCCAGCAGCGATCCCTGCGCGCCTTCGAACAGCACGCGCTTACCCTGCTTGCGCAGATCGTGCAGGATGCCGGCCACGTCGTACTTCATGGGCTGTACGTATTCGCCGAATTCCAGCGCTTCGTCCAGGGTCTTCTGGAAATCGACCGCGTCGGCGTTAAGGTACTTGGTCAGTACGAAGTTGTGGTAATCCAGCGCCGTGCGCAGCAGTTCGGCCAATTGCTGCGGGTAGTGCAGATCGGCGATGCGAATGCCGCGGCGCGCCACTTTGTCTTCATAGGCCGGGCCGATGCCGCGGCCGGTGGTGCCGATGGCCTTGCCGCCGGCGGCTTTTTCGCGTGCCTGATCCAGCACGATGTGGTACGGCATGATCAGCGGCGCGGCCGGGGAAATCTTCAGGCGCGAACGTACTTCCACGCCGTTGCTCTCCAGCTCTTCGATCTCCTTGCGCAGCGCGGCCGGCGAGATCACCACGCCGTTGCCGATCAGGCACAGCGCGTCTTCGCGCAGGATGCCAGAGGGAATCAGGTGCAGCACGGTCTTCTTGCCACCGATCACCAGAGTGTGGCCGGCATTGTGACCGCCCTGGAAGCGCACCACTGCACCGATCCGCTCCGTCAGCAGATCGACGATCTTGCCCTTGCCTTCATCGCCCCATTGGGCACCAAGAACGACGACTGACTGACCCATTGCGCAAGCTCCAGAAAAGTTTGTTGTAGGGCGAATGTGGATGCGGCGGGCCACTGTAGTAGCAGCCTTTGGCAGCATGGTCGCGACTTACGTCGCTCCTACAAGTCGCCCCGTAGACACGGAAAAAGCCGGAAGGGTGCGGCTCTTTTGAGCTGGCCCATCCGGCTTTTGTGCATTATCCGGGTTTCGGGTGGCTGGGGCCACCCCTGCGGGGTATTCCGGCGCGGGAAGTGCGGAATGGCCGTCATATTCATCGGGAAAGCTCCTGTAGGAGCGCCGTCCCGGCGCGAGCTCTTCGCTGCCATGGCGATCTGATGGGAAGAGCTCGCGGCGAGACGCAGCTCCTACCGGTCAGAGCTGCTCCTACAGCGGGAGGCAGTCCTCGGCCTGGCCCGCAGCATCCGACACGCCTACTTTGGCTTAGTGTCGCACCCACCACAGCGCCAGCAGGCCTATTGCCAGGATCAGGCCGCCGAACGTCCGCAGCTGCCCGTTGGGCAACAACAACAGTTGCTCGGCGGCGCGCTTCCAGCCGCCAGGCGCCACGAACAGGAACAGGCCTTCCAGGACGGCAACCAGGCAGAGCGCGGCAATCAGTTCTTTCATGGAAGAGCCGGGAACGGGGAATAGGGAACCGGGAATAGAGGTTGGCTGACAGCGGACATAGGACTATCCGCTGCGGGGAACCATCATTCCCGGTTCCCCGTTGCCTGTTCCCCGTTCCACCTTACCTATCGCTGCGCAGGTACTGCAGGAACGGATCGTCGCGTTCCAGCACGATTACGCCGTTGCCGTCGGCGAACGAACTGCGGTAAGCCTCCAGGCTGCGCTGGAACGCATAGAACGCGGGATCGCGATTGGCCGCTTCGGCGTAGACGCGCGCCGCGGTGGCGTCGCCTTCACCGCGCAGGCGCTGTGCGTCGCGCTCGGCCTCGGCTACCAGTACCGTCTGGTCGCGGTCGGCTTCGGCGCGGATCGTACGTGCCTGCTCTTCGCCTTCGGCGCGCAGACGGCTGGCCACCTGTTTGCGTTGTGCGCTCATGCGGTTGTAGACGTCGGTGATCACCTGACTGTCGGTGGGCAGGTCGATCTGCTTCAGCCGGATGTCGGTGATATGCATGCCCAAGGTGGCCGCGCCATCGTTGATGGATTTCAGCTGCTGGGCGATGACCTCGTTGCGGTCGCCGGAAACAAGTTGCGTCAAGGTGCGCGCGTTGATTTCGTTGCGCAGCGAATCGGTGATGATCGGCGCCAGGCGCGCATTGGCCAGCTTTTCGTCACCGCCGGTGGCGCGATAGAACGCACGCGCGTCAGAGATGAAGCCGATGGCGAAGAAGTCGATGCTGACGTCCTTGCGCTCGGACGTCAGGTAGCGTTCCGCCGGGGTTTCCAGCACTTGAAAACGGCGGTCGAAGATCCTTGCCGATTCCACCAGCGGCCACTTGAAATGCAGGCCGGGCTTGATATCGGCACGTACGACGCGACCCAGGTTGAGCACCAGCGCGGTCTGATCCTCGCGCACCACATAGACCGAGCCCAGCAGGGCCAGCAGCGCGGCCACGGCGACCGCCACCAGTACGGACATTTTCATCGTTCTACTCCTTCACGGCCGGTCGGGCGGGGACTGCGCTCCGCGCTGCGGATCGAAGACGATGTGCTTTCCACCGTCGGCATCACCGCTTCCGGCGGCAGCACCGGGGGCGCGGTTGCCGTGGTCGCGGCACCGGCTTGCGCCGGCATGGGCACGTAGATCAGCTGGCGGCCATCGCCGCCCACCACCTTGCGGTTGCCGGCCAGCACTTGCTGCACGGTTTCCAGCCATAGGCGCTTGCGGGTGACGTCAGGCGCGTTCTTGTACTGCTCCTGCAGCAGGCTGAAACGTTCCGCATCACCAGTGGCTTTGGCGATCTTGGCGGTCTTGTAGCCTTCTGCCGTGGTGCGCAGGCGCGCGGCTTCACCGCGGGCTTCCGGCACCACACGGGCAGCATAGGCCTGCGCTTCGTTGACCAGGCTCTCGCGAACCTGCTGGGCACTATTCACTTCATCGAACGCCGGCTGCACTTCCGTTGGCGGACGCGCGTCGGGCAGGTTCAGTTCGGTCACGACCAATCCGGTCCGGTAGGCGTCCAGCGATGCCTGCAAGCGCTCTTTCGCGGATGTGGCCAACGGGCCGCGAACGCCCAGCACGGTGTCCAGATCGGAACGGCCGACCTGCTCGCGCACAGCGCTTTGCGAGGCCTGCTTCAACACCTCATCGGCATAGCGCGAACCATACAGATACAGCTTGGGATCGCCGACGCGGTACTGGACATTCAACGACACGGTGACGATGTTCTCGTCGCGCGTCAGCACCGGTACCGTGTTGCTGAAGGTTTCGATCTTGGTGGCGTTGACCTTGGTGACGCTCTCGATCGGCCATGGCCATTTGAAATTGGGACCGGGTTGCATCACGCGGGAGAACTGCCCGAAGCGCAGCACCACGCCGCGCTGCTGTTCGCCGATCAGCTGGAAACTGCTGAACAGGATCAGCAAACCCAGGCCGATCGCGACCCAGCGCAGCGGATTGCCACCGCCGCCTCCGAGCATGCCGCGCAAGCGGTTCAACAGATCGCCCGGACCATTCCCGCCACCACCGCGCGGCTTCCACGGGTTGCGCTTGCCGCCATTGGAACCGCTGTCGTTGTTGCCAGATCCGCCGCCACTACCAGGGGTGTTCCAGGCCATGCCCACTCCGTATTAAATGATTCCCGCGGGGCAAAGCCCGGTGCGGGTCGATTCTACTAGATGACGCTGCCCCACCCGCGGACCAAATACCGAAAACGGGCTACGGCCAATAACTCGCTCTATTCGTGCTCAGCCGGCGGCGGCAACAGCGACTCCAGCGGCGCACCACCCGCCTCCGCCGATAGGCGGCGGGCGTCGGTCAGCGGCAAGTCGATGGTGATATGCCAGCCGGCTTCGTCATGCCGTTCCTCGCGCACTGCGCCCATCGCGTGCAGCCTGGAACGCAGCCGTGCCGAATGTGCCGGTAGGTGCAGCTCACCGTTGACGCGTTCCAGTCCCAGCCACTGCCCGAGCGCGTTTTGCAGCATATCCAGGCCGACGCCGTCACGCGCGGACATCCACACCCGCTGCCGGCTTTCGTTGGGCTCATCGTGGCGTGATTGCGCGCCCTCGATGCGATCGATCTTGTTGAACACCAGTATCTGGGGAATGTCGCCCGCACCGATTTCTTGCAGCACTTCATCCACCTGCGCAATACGCTCTTCGCGAAGGGGATCGGCCGCATCGACAACATGCAGCAGCAGATCGGCTTCGCGCGCTTCCGACAATGTGGAACGGAACGCTGCCACAAGTTCGTGCGGTAGATCGCGAACAAAGCCCACGGTATCAGCCAGCACGACGCTGCCACCCGACATATCCACCCGGCGCACGGTAGGGTCCAACGTGGCGAACAGCTGATCAGCCGCATAGGCGTCGGCGCCGGTCAGCGTGTTGAACAGCGTCGATTTACCCGCGTTGGTGTAGCCGACCAGTGCGACCCGCGGCAGTTCGCTGCGGACACGCGCGCGGCGCATCTGGGTGCGCTGCACTTCCACTTTCTCGAGGCGCTTCTGCAACTGCTCCACGCGCTTTTGCAGTAAGCGACGGTCGGTTTCCAGTTGGGTTTCACCCGGGCCGCGCAGGCCGATGGAACCGCCTCGCTGGCGCTCCAAGTGGGTCCAGCCGCGAACCAGGCGCGTGGCCATGTGGCGCAGTTGGGCGAGTTCCACCTGCAGCTTGCCTTCATGACTGCGGGCGCGCTGGGCGAATATGTCCAGGATCAGGCCGGTGCGGTCCAGCACCCGTCGCTCGAGGAATTTCTCCAGGTTGCGCTCCTGGCCGGGTGACAAGGAAAAGTTGACCAGTACCAAGTCGGCGCCGGTGGCGTCAGCGGCGGCCTTCACTTCTTCCAGCTTGCCGCTGCCGATCAATGTCGACGGGCTGGGCTTGTCGATACGCGCGGTCAGCAGCGCCGCCACGCTGGCGCCGGCTGAGCGGGCCAGATCGGCGAACTCTTCCAAAGCACCATCGTCAGGCGGGCCGCCGGCGTGGGGTTGAATCAAGAGCGCGTTTTCGCCCTTACGGGATCTCTCAAACATGGATCAAGTGTGGGGGCGGCGGCGGGATTTAAAAGGGCCATCCGTAACGGGTAGCCATTTGGGCAGGCCCATGGCTGGGGCCCGACTAAATTACAGTCGGTCCGCCTGTCTGACGGGAGCGGAGCTTCGGATAAGACGTGTGTAGGAGTGGCGTCCCGCCGCGAGCTCTTCGCCCCTATCGCGACCTGGCAGGAAGAGCTCGCGGCGGGAAGCCGCTCCTACCAAAGCTGTTCTTCCTCGGCCGTCGGAATGTCAGGCTCGGACGGCAGGATGCGGCAAAAGCGTGGAAAGTCGCGGAGGAACCGCCAGGCGGCTACTCGTTCTCTTCTTCGCCCGTGCCGCCTTCTTCGCCAGGCTGCACATAGCCGCCGCCAGGCCCCACGCGCACATTGCGCGCCGGCACCACGGTGGAAATGGCGTGCTTGTAGACCATCTGGCTGACGGTATTGCGCAGCAAAACGACGAACTGGTCGAAGGACTCGATGGTGCCCTGCAGCTTGATGCCGTTGACCAGATAGACCGAAACCGGCACACGCTCGCGCCGTAGTGCGTTCAGGAAAGGATCCTGCAAGGATTGTCCCTTGGACATGTGGTGCTCCCGCTTAATTGTTCTTATAGATATGGGTGGTCTTCATAACCGATCCGGATACGGCATCCAACTCCCCTGCCGTGGTTCCGGGCCTTGATGTTACACAACATCGGGCGCTTGACTAGTTACCGGCTTCCCAGAAAGAGAGGCAGCGCCTGAGCCAGCGCGTCCGCTTGGTCCGTGGGATCGAACCAGCGGGCGTCCCATTCGCCTCTCAACCAGGTCAGCTGCCGCTTCGCCAGTTGCCGGGTGGCAAAGATGGCGCGGTCGCGGAACTCTTCCCGGGAAACCGCCCCATCCAGATACTCCCAGGCCTGTCGGTAGCCGACCGCGCGGATGGCGGGCAGATCCAGCGGCTTCGCCACCGTCCGTAGTTCGGGCAAGGCGCGCAGTTGCTGCACCTCATCCAGGAAGCCTGCTTCCAGCATGGCATCGAAGCGCTGTTCGATACGGGCATGCAACACCGCGCGGTCACGCGGGGCCAGCACGAGTTTGAGCACCCGCAGCGGCAGTCGGTCCCGCTTGGGTTCGCGCTGCCATTCGCTGATGGGCTTACCGCTGAGCCGAAACACCTCCAGCGCGCGCTGGATGCGCTGGGGATCAGTCGGCTTGATCTTGACGCCGGCGACCGGGTCTATCGCGGCCAGCTCCGCATGCAACGCGGGCCAGCCGCGCAGCTGCGCATCGGCGGTAATCGCTGCGCGCAGGTCCGGATCGGCTTCGGGCATGGGCGCCAGCCCTTCCAGCAATGCTTGGAAGTACAAACCGGTGCCGCCGGCCAGGATCGGCAGCCTGTCTCGGGCCACGATGTCGGCGACGGCGCCGCGCGCGGCGATGGCGAATTCTGCCGCTGAATACGGCTGCCAGGGATCGCAGATATCCATCATGTGATGCCGCACCCGCGCCTGCATCGCGGCATCCGGCTTGGCTGCTCCAATGTCCAATCCGCGATAGACCAGCGCGGAATCGACGCTGACGATCTCACCGCCGAATCGCTCAGCCGTTTCCAGCGCGAACGCAGTCTTGCCTGAAGCGGTAGGCCCCATGATGGCGATGGCGATTGGGCGTGAGTCGAGCATGGAAGGTGCGGCGGCGGCGAGCACGAAGAGCGGACAGCTTAGCTTGATAGATGGCCTATCCGGGTTGAGCGTGCGGAAGCGAACTCAACGTGTGGGAGTGGTGACGGCATGCCGTCACCGGTGAGTCGCGACGTTGATGTTTCCGGTCGCGACTGACGTCGATCCTACAGTGACATTTTCAGTCGTCGTCCGGCCAGCGAATGGTGGGGGTTGCGGAAGCCGCCCGCGGCATCGGCACCGCCGCCACTGCATTCCACACTTTCAACGCGTCCACTGTGGCAGCCACGTCGTGCACGCGCAGTATCTTGGCGCCGCGCTGGGCTGCGATGAGATGCGCGGCAACGGAACCGGATAAGCGTTCGGCCGCCACATCGCGACCGGTGATCTCACCAATGCTGCGCTTTCTCGACAAACCCGCCAGTACCGGCACACCGAGTTCGACGAAGCGCTCCAATTGCGCAAGCAAGGTCAGATTGTGCTGGGTGTTTTTCCCGAAGCCGAAACCCGGGTCGACAATGATGTTTTTCTTGGCGATGCCTGACATTTCCGCCGCGAAGATTCGCTCGGCCAGGAAGCGGTGCACTTCGCCTACTACATCGTCATAGCCGGGCGTTTCCTGCATGGAGCGCGGCTCCCCTTGCATATGCATCAGCACCACCGGCACATCGAGCGCGGCGGCGGCTTCCAGTGCGCCTTCGCGGCGCAGCGCATAGACATCATTGATCATGCCAGCCCCGGCTTGTACCGCGGCGCGCATCACTTCTGGTTTGGAGGTGTCGATGCTGATCGGTAGCGAAGTTTCCTTCGACAATCGTTCGATCACCGCCACCACTCTGCGCAGCTCTTCTTCCAGCGGCACGGCTTCCGCGCCAGGACGAGTTGATTCGCCGCCGACATCCAGTATGTCAGCGCCTTCATCGGCGAGCTTCCGTCCGTGAGCGACCGCCGCCTCCCATGTGTCGTGCGCGCCACCATCGGAGAACGAGTCAGGCGTGACGTTAACAATGCCCATCACCCGCGGGCGGTCGAGCTTGAGAATGCGCCCGGCACAATCGATCTGAGGGATGGTATCGAACATCTTCAGGCCCTTGCGAGTGGACAGGAAATCATTATGTCCGACATTCCGCGGCCGCTACCACGAAGACCAGACAGGAGCGGCCTGCAGTCTGTGTAGGAGCGGCGTCCCGCCGCGAGCTCTTCCTGCCAGATCGCGATAGAAGCGAAGAGCTCGCGGCGGGACGCCGCTCCTACAAAGGCTTTGATCGTGGCCGGAGCCGCTGGCCATGATTGAAGGAGGAGTCATCACCTCTTTTCATTCCCGCCGGCATCGATCGCTAGTCCGAAGGCAATGCCCATCGCGATGTTATCCATCGCCGCGCCCATGCCCGCGCCGATCGCGACACCTGGCGCGATGCCCAGGCCAAGGCCGGTTTTCTGCTTCGGTTATCCGGGTTCGTTCATTGGCGCCTCCACAAAATAAAAAGGCCAGAGCGAACTCTGGCCTTTTCGATTGATGGCGGCAAGCTGCCATCAGGTCTGCGCAGCGGGTCCACCGATGGGTGGCAGTGGCCGCGATTCGGGCTTGTCGTTGGACTTGTTCCACCCCATCGGCGGCGGCGGATCGCGGCCGTCCATGATGGCGTCGATCTGCGGCACGTCGATGGTTTCGTATTCCAGCAACAACTTGGCCATCGAGTGCAGCTTATCCAGGTTCTCGGTGAGTATCTTGGTTGTGCGCGCGTACGCCCTTTCCAGGATGCTGCGCACCACTTCGTCGATCTTGCGCGCGGTGTCGTCGGAGACGTTCTTGTGCTGCGTGACCGAACGGCCCAGGAATACCTCGTCCTCTTCCTCGCCGTAAGCGATCGGGCCAAGCTCGTCCGACAGGCCCCACTTGGTGACCATGTTGCGGGCCATCTTGGTGGCGCGCTCGATGTCGTTGGACGCGCCAGTGGTGACTTTGTCGGCGCCGAAGATCAATTCTTCGGCAACGCGGCCACCGTACAGGGAACATAACTGCGATTCGATCGCGGTGCGGTTGTAGCTGTACTTGTCGCCTTCGGGCAGGTACATGGTCACACCCAACGCGCGGCCGCGCGGGATGATGGTCACCTTGTAGACCGGGTCGTGCTCCGGCACCAGGCGACCGACGATGGCGTGGCCAGCCTCGTGGTAGGCGGTCAGCGTCTTTTCGTCTTCGCTCATGGCCATCGAGCGACGCTCGGCACCCATCAGGATCTTGTCGCGGGCGCGGTCGAAGTGATCCATGCGGACTTCCTTCTCATTGCTGCGCGCCGCGAACAGTGCCGCCTCGTTGGCAAGATTGGCCAGATCGGCGCCACTGAAGCCTGGCGTACCACGGGCGATGGTCATCGGCTCCACGTCGTCAGCCAGCGGCAGCTTGCGCATATGCACGCGCAGAATCTGTTCGCGACCTTTCACGTCTGGAAGACCAACCACTACTTGGCGGTCGAAACGGCCCGGGCGCAGCAGCGCCGGGTCCAGCACGTCCGGACGGTTGGTGGCCGCGATGACGATCACGCCTTCGCCGCCCTCGAAGCCGTCCATTTCCACCAGCAATTGGTTGAGGGTCTGCTCGCGCTCGTCATGACCGCCGCCCAGACCAGCACCGCGATGACGGCCCACGGCGTCGATTTCGTCAATGAAGATGATGCAAGGCGCGTGTTTCTTGGCCTGCTCGAACATGTCGCGCACGCGGCTGGCACCGACGCCGACGAACATCTCGACAAAATCGGAACCCGAAATGCTGAAGAACGGCACCTTGGCTTCGCCCGCGATGGCCTTGGCCAGCAGCGTCTTGCCGGTACCCGGCGGACCCACCATCAGCACGCCACGGGGAATCTTGCCGCCCAGGCGCTGGAACTTGGAGGGATCACGCAGGAATTCGACCAGCTCGCTGACTTCATCCTTGGCCTCATCGCAGCCAGCGACGTCGGCGAAGGTGATCTTTACCTGGTCCTCGCCCTGCAGCTTGGCGCGCGACTTGCCGAAGCTCATGGCGCCCTTGGCGCCGCCGCCGCCGCCCTGCATCTGCCGCATGATGAAGATCCAGAAGCCGATGATCAGCAGCACCGGCAGGAAATTCAGCAGGATCACGCCCAGCGAGATGCCGCTTTCGGGCTTGTCCCGGGTGATCTGCACATTCTTGTTGACCAGCACGTCGACCAGCTTGTCGTCCTGCGGGCCATAAACGACACCGCTGGTGCCGTCCTTGCGCTTGTAGTTGATCGCGTTGGTGACCAGGTTGCTGTCGTTGGTGAACTGCACCGACGATACCCGCCCGCCATCGATCTCCTGCAGAAATTCTGAATAGGTGATCTCGCTGCCGCCGGCAGCGCCGCCCAGACGGGGCGAAAAGCTCTGGAACACCACCATCAGCACGACGGCGACGACTACCCACAGCAGAAGATTCTTGGTCAAGTCGTTCATCCTCATTGACTCCGGTGTTCCCGTTTCATATTGCCCAGCAACCTTAAATTACATTTGGCTAAATTACTTCATCTGGACGCGTTTGCCTTGACCCAGCGCATAAACCTCCGGCGAACGCTTGCGCGAGGCATCCGGTTTCCGGATGACCACCCGGTCATAACGACGACGCAATTCACGCACGTAATCGTCAAAACCGGTTCCCTGGAACAGCTTGATCAGGAACGCGCCGTTAGGCTTCAGGTGCCGATCGGCAAAATCCATTGCCAATTCAGCCAGATGCATCGCCCGCGGCTGATCAACCGCATCCACACCACTCTTATTGGGGGCCATATCGGACAGCACAAGGTCCACTTGCTGGCCGTTCAACATGGCTTCCAGTTGAGATAGAACGTCATCGTCCCTGAAATCCCCATGAAGGAAGTCCACTCCGGCCAGCGGAGGCATTTCCAGGATGTCCATGGCCACGACGCGGCCTTTTTCTCCCAGGGCCTGCCGGGCGTACTGGGACCAGCCGCCGGGAGCAGCGCCCAGGTCGACCACCACCATGCCGGGCTTCAGCAGCCGGTCGCGCTCCAGCAGCTCCTCCAGCTTATAGGCCGCGCGCGAACGCATGCCCTCGGCTTGGGCTTTTTTCACGTATGGATCGGCGAAATGTTCGCGGAGCCAGCGTTGGCTGCTTTTGCTGCGGGTGGCCATGAGGTCTGGGTCTTCGCCGCGGTGGCAGCGAGGAGCGGTGAAGCCGTTCGGATAAGGGCGCCATGATACCCTGAACGCCCTTCCGGACCTGTACCGCAGCGCATGCCCCTCGTTTTGACCTCTGCCCAAACCCGCTTCCTGCGCGGCCACGCCCACGACCTGAAAGCGCTGTTGCAGATCGGCGGGAAGGGGCTGACGCCCGCTTTCGTGGCGGAGCTGGACCTGGCGCTGGAGCATCACGAACTGGTCAAGGTAAAGGTAGCGGCCGAAGACCGCGAAACCCGCGATGCGGTGATAGCCGAGCTGACCGGGCAAACCGGCGCCGCGCTGGTCCAGCGCATCGGCCATACCGCGGTGCTGTACCGGCCGAGCAAGGACCACCGGCAAATCGTCCTGCCGCGGGGCTGAGTCTTTCTTCCACCTTTCCGCCTTGGAAAGGAGCAAACCATATGCAGCTGAACCACGAACTGCCCGACTACGCCTTTGCGCTTCGCGCTGCCGATGGCCGCAGCGCTACGGTCAACGACCGCGTCCTGGAGTCCAGTTTCATCCTGTCGCCGGACCAGTTGATCGAGAACTGGCCGCCGCGCGACAGCGCCGGGTTGATAGCGGACGATCTCGCACCTTTGCTGGCGATGAGCCCGGAAGTGATCCTGCTGGGTACCGGCGAGCGCCAGGTGTTTCCTTCCACCGCGGTCATGGCCGCCTGCCTCACCCGCGGGATTGGCATTGAAGTAATGGCGAATGCCGCCGCAGCACGTACGTTCAATGTACTGGCGGGAGAAAGCCGGCGCGTGGTGGCGGGGTTTTTGTTGGGATCCCCGCCGGACGAATGAAGCACTTGTGGGAGTGGGGGCCGCCTGCGGGGGCCCCCCCCCCCACG